>DASWCL010000065.1:0-5314 GCA_036390135.1 Binatia bacterium | reverse complement strand
GACCGCATCTGTTTAAATATGGTCGAAACCGCCGAGCGCCAGGGAAAGCTCAAACCGGGAGCAACCATCGTCGAACCCACCAGTGGAAATACCGGCATCGGTCTCGCCTTGATCGCAGCGGTCAAAGGTTACCGGCTGATCCTAACGATGCCCGATACGATGAGCGAAGAACGCCGCAGCTTGCTCTGCGCCTACGGCGCGCGCCTGATCTTGACCGCCGACACTAAGGGAATGGGCGGCGCGATTCACAAGGCCGAAGAATTGTTGCAACAGAACAGTGACTACTTCATGCCGCAACAATTCAACAATCCGGCGAACCCGGAAATGCACCGCAAGACCACGGCAGTCGAGCTGCTAAAGCAATTCAAACGAATCGACGCGTTTGTCGCCGGCGTAGGCACCGGCGGCACGATCACCGGAGTCGGCGAAGTATTGAAGGAAAAAATGAAAGGTGTACGCATTTGCGCCGTTGAGCCTGCCGCATCAGCGGTGATTTCTGGCGGCGAACCCGGTTACCACAAGATTCAGGGAATCGGCGCGGGGTTTATCCCAGCGGTGTTGAATCGGCAGGTTCTCGATGAAGTGATCACGGTAAGCGATGAAGAAGCTACCCATTATGCCCGTCGCTTGGCCGCCGAAGAAGGGCTACTCGTCGGCATTTCTTCAGGCGCGGCGTGTTGCGCCGCGCTGAAAGTGGCGAAAGCGTTGGGCCAAGGCCACGTCGTCGTCACGATATTCGCGGACAAGGGCGAGCATTATTTGAGCACGGATCTTTTCAGCGATAAACGATGGACGCAAAATTCGAACGCCTAAACCGGATCCTGAGCGAACACGACGCGTTGCTGGTTGCCTTTTCTGCCGGCGTTGATTCGACTTTTCTGCTCAAGGCCGCGCACCTGGCTCTCGGCGAAGGCGTTACCGCCCTGACCGCATCTTCCTCCACAGCGCCTCCCGGCGAGCTTGACGAGGCCAAGAAGTTTGCCGCGAGCTTGGGGTGCCGTCACATCGTTCCCGAATCCCACGAATTGGCAAATCCATCGTTTGCCAAAAATCCCGTCAATCGCTGCTTTTTCTGCAAAGACGAATTGTACCGGATCTGTCGCGACGAGGCCGATAAGCTCGGCATTCAAACGATTGTGGACGGCACGAACTTGGATGACTTGCATGATCATCGGCCGGGATTGAAAGCGGCGAACGAATGGGGCGTGCGTCATCCGTTAGTCGAAGCGGAAATGACCAAAGAGGACATTCGACGATATAGCCGCGAGCTCGATTTGCCTACATGGGACAAACCCTCCAGTCCTTGCCTGTCGTCGCGTTTTCCCTACGGAACCGAAATCAATCTCGAAAAACTCCAGAAGGTCGGCGCCTGCGAAGTATTCATGAAGGAACTTCGTTTCCGCGAGTTTCGCGTGCGCTATCACGGCGATCTCGCGAGAATCGAAGTTGCGCAGAGTGAAATCGACCGGCTTTTTGACAAGGCCATCAGGGAAGCGATCGTGAAAAAATTCAAAGAAGTCGGTTTCAATTATGTCAGTCTGGATCTCCAGGGATTCCGCAGCGGCAGCCTCAACGAAGCGCTACAAAAAAAAGCGGGTTAGGGCACCTTTCCTTCGCGAATCAAGACCTCGGCGAGCCACACGTCTTCGGGCAGAGTAATTTTAAAGTTCGTTCGTTCACCTTCGACAAGGTAGACAGGCTTACCAAGCCGTTCAACCGCCATCGCGTCGTCCGTGACTTCGAGCCCATCTCGCTCGGCCTGTTCATGGGCCGCGACAATGAGCTGTCGTTGGAATACCTGCGGAGTCTGAATTTCCCAGAGAGAGCTTCGGTCGGGCGTCGATTGGACCTGGTGATCCGGGGAAACTACTTTGATCGTGTCGCGCGCCGGCAGACCGGGAACCGCCGCACCTCTTACGGCAGCAACCTCAAGGCAACGCTCAATCAGCGCGGCAGTAACGAAGGGCCGCGCAGCGTCGTGGATCATCACGATATCGGTATCAGGCGGGATTTTTTCCAGGCCGCGCTGCGCCGATTGCTGGCGCGTCGTCCCGCCGACTTGCAGGAACCATGGACGGTCGCGCAGCGCAACGTCGGCGCCGAGCATGAGCTCACAGCGCGTCATATCGGCAGCCGCGACCACGAGGATCACCTCCTCGACGTGCGGCGAGGAGAATATTCGATCCAACGCCCGCAGCACCAAGGGTCGTCCGGCAATCGGCAAGTAGGGTTTAGGAAGATCGCCCCCTATTCGGCGACCTTCACCAGCGGCAAGGATGATCGCAGTGACGTGCATCATCAGTCAAAACTAAAAGAGCCGAGGCGTGGCGCTCGGCTCTTTGGAAATAAGTCTAAATCGGCGGAGCTTTAGTGTGTAAAAATATGACGCAACTCCTCCATGATCTTTTCCTCGGAATGGGAACGCGCGATGGACAGCTCTTTGACCAACAGATTGCGCGCCGTGTCGAGCATCTTTCGTTCACCGAAGGAAAGCTCCTTGTCGCCTTTCAACACAAACAAATCCCGCAAGACTTTGGCGATTTCTAGAATCGATCCGGTTTTGATTTTTTCCGTGTATTCACGGTAACGCCGATTCCACGTTTGCTGATCGGTTTCGACCTTTTTTTGACGCAGGACTTTATAGACTTTAGTAACCATCGTGCGATCAATAATTTTTCGTAAGCCGACGGATTCTACGTTATCGATCGGAATCATGATTTTCATATCGGTTTCGAGAATTCGAAGCATATAAAATCTTTTCTCGGTTCCCGATATGGCGTGCGTGCGGATCGCTTCAATCTCTCCCACCCCATGGGCGGGGTAAACAACCTTCTCGCCAACCTTAAACATATCGATCTCCTCCTAAACCGAAGCTTTCGGTGTTTCGAACGAATTTGGGTCGGGACTGACTGACTGAATCGTCGTGCTGGTTATTACGAGCGAAGAATTGGTTGAGATGAAGCGGATGAGCGGGTGAAAGATAAAGTAGGGGTTTGCCTGAATAGTCTCTAACATGCCGCTCTCTTTCGTCCCACTTAAGGGACCTGTCAAAAAAATTAGCGGTCGATGGGTCGGACCGCTATTTTCTCTTAACTAACAATTAATTTATACACCATGGATGGAGAATCCGTCAAGGGCGCTAGCAACCAAAGGATCATTCTTTCAATACTTTACATATCAAATATCCAAACTCTCTAGTAACGGTCAATCGCATCCCGATGGAACAGTGGAGTTACGACTTCTGGGCAATTCCAACGTCATTGCCAAAGCATCTTCACCGTCGTCAGAATAGTAGTCTTTTCGAATCCCTGTTGTGACAAATCCGGCCGATGCATAAAGCTTTTGAGCCGCTAGGTTGGATTTCCTTACCTCAAGCATAACTCGAAGCGCGGCCTGGGACTCTGCCTCACTCGCAACTTTGTCGAGAAGCGCGCGCGCAATACCGCGCCGGCGGAAATCGACATGAACTGCGATATTGTGTATATCGATGGCGCTCGGCAATAGCCAGAACAGAACGTAGCCAACGATTCGCCCGTCGATCTCGGCGAGGATCGAACGAGCGCACGCGACTTGGAGTTCCTGCAAGAAAAAGTTTGTGCTCCAAGGATAACGAAACGACATCCGCTCAATCGTCATTACCTCGTCCAAGTCGGCAGTGCTCATCGGTCGAAACCGCACCCGCTCGTCGGACGAAAAAGAGCCACAAGCAATATTCCCAGCCTGTGGCTCTTTTATGAAATTCACCTGTGTTTTGGTTGCGCTTTCGATTGTTATCTCCCCACAATCGCGATTATGCTTTCACGAGCACCACTTCGAGAAGCTTATTTTCAAAATGGTGCGCGAATCCTGCGATCCTCTGGCGGAACGGGATGACCGTAGTAAACTCCGGCGGAAAAGCACCGACGCTCGATGAAATCTTTCGCACTTTTTCATCCGGGCACTTACCCTTCACAATCAATTGCTGATCTTGCAGAGCTAAATCGTAATCATAGTCCGGCATCTCGTCCGGCAATTGCTCGCGACTCGCAATACCGATATCCGGCATCCGACGTGGAAACTCCATGCGCACGAGAAATGAACGACCCCGATCCTCGACGGTATAGACGTTGCCATAGCGCCGTTCTCGCTCAAGCTTATCGACGAAGCCGTTTGAATAGAAACCTTCGACGGGAACCGGGACATCTCGGACCAGACCGGTATACTTCGCTAAGAATGATTCAACCATGATGCCCAGCGGTGCCCCATAAAAAGAAGGCAGAAACCTCATTTGGTCCGCTGGCTTAGCACCAAAGATTCCATCTTTTAGGCGAAATACTCCCTCGGCTGCGGCAAGCAGCAAACCGCTGAAAATATATTTATTGATATCTTGGCTGAAAATAATCTGAGCGCCGTTAAGCATTGCCGCGATCATTATGCCGGCGAGCGGATAAAGCACCGCGTTATGAGCGATATTGACAGCAGTGCTTCCTGCCGCAGTAAAGAGAGGTGTCTGCATCGCTGCTTCGAATCGCTTCTTAACGCCGTGTGGCAACGCGCCGATGAGGGGCTGCAAGAGGACAATCGCCAACCAGACACTCCCCTTAAATTGATTCGCGCCACCACTGTATTCTTTCGCAGCTTCTTCGAAACTGACCGGCAGCTCGTTGGGAAAGGTCTTTTTCGGCCGCGGCTCTTTTCTGACCGGTGCTGGCTTCGGTGCCGCGGCTGGTGGAAGCGGAGCAACTTTCGCCGCTGCCGGTGTTACGGCTGGCTTCGGCGCCGGCGCAGAAACGAGTGCCGGCTTCTCCTGCGGCAATGCTGCTTTCGGTGCCGGCGCGGCGACCGCATCGGTTTGGGCTTTTCGAAAACGAGATTGAAAACTGTCGCCGAAATCGGTTTCCGGGTGCAGCACCCGCGCCCGCTCGATTAAAACCTCTTCGGATTCAATATTGTTCGGATCTGTGACACAAACATCGACCGGACATACCGCCGCACATGCTTCGTAATCATGAAACCCTACGCACTCCGTGCACAATTTGGGATCGATCACATAGACAGGATCACCCTGGCTAATTGCATTATTCGGGCATTCCGGTTCGCATGCCCCGCAGTTAATGCAATCGCTGGTAATCATCGTCGCCATGGTAAAACTCCTAAATCAGATCTTTTTTTTATTACGTGTTTCGCTCTAGGTTGTCAATAATTCATGGACTTCTTGAAACTCGCAGAAGGATCATGTTACCTGTCTTTTCCAAGGCGGCGTACCCAAGTGGTTAAGGGAGAGGTCTGCAAAACCTCGATGCAGCGGTTCGAATCCGCTCGCCGCCTCCAATTC
>DASWCL010000064.1:0-4375 GCA_036390135.1 Binatia bacterium | reverse complement strand
GGCCGGCGATCTTTGTCCGAACCAGAGCGTAGCCGATAAGACAGTAACAGAATAGCCCGATGCCGGCGGTGCCGACGCCGAGGGCGATCGAATTGCGCACCGCGGAAAGAAAGACCGGATCGCCGAGGACGAGCGACCAATGACGCGTCGAGAACGGATCTTTGATCGTAAAAAAACCGAAAAGCTTCATCAAAGAGCCGACGATCAAAACCGCCAGGGGAAGATAAACACTGATGACGACGAAAATAATCAGCAGCGCTGAAATGGCATAGCGGACCCGGCCGATGTCCATCAGGCGAAAGGAAACACCTCGCCCGGAGACCGTCGCAAAAGCCCTTGTGCTCGTGTAGCGCTGGTAAAACAGCGCCAATAGAAAAAGGATGCCGAGAAACAGCGTGCTGAGCGCCATCGCTTGGGGAAACAACGGCGGTTCCCATTGAATGAGATCGTAAATGCGCGTGGCGTAAACAAAGACGCCGATCGGCTTGCCGAGAAGCAGCTCGACCTGAAAGGCCTCGAGACCGCGTATGAGCGCCGCCAGGAACACCGTGAACAACGCCGGACCTAGCAGTGGAATCAACACGCGCCTGAAGGTCTGCCATGATCCGGCGCCGCACATGCGCGCAGCTTCTTCGAGGGACGCGTCGAGTTGGCGCAGCACCGGCGCCAGCAAAATGGTCATGATCGGGATCGTCGTAGCGGTCAAGTGAATCCAGAAAATTCCCAACAAGGAATAAATGTTAAATCTCATTCCGATGGGCTGCATCAAGTGATTGATCAGTCCATAGTTGGGATCGAGGAGCAGAATCCAACTCAACGCCAGCGGCAGCGACGGCAGAAAATAGGCGATCCAGAGCGAGAGCTCGACGAAATTGCGCAGCGGAATGCGCACGCGAGTGAGCAGCCATGATAATACGAAAGCGACGACAATCCCGACGACGGCGCGGACATTCAACAAGAACGTGTAGCCGATCGCGGTAAGCGTGCGCGGGCTGCTGAAAGCCTCGCGCCAGCCGTCGAATCCAAAGCGCCAGTTTTCGCTGGGAGGCGCAGCGTTGAGGCTGTTGACGATGATGAAGAGGACGGGCGTCAAGGTGAGCGCGGCGACGATCAGGACAAGCGACAAGCCGCCCCAGATCAACGATGGCTGGCGCCAGACCGCGCGGCTCGGCGCCGCGATGCTTAAACCGGCCATACCTTGATCCTTGCAGGATCGACGGCGAGCAAAATGTTTTCACCGGTATTCACCCGGTGCCGCTTGGAAACTTCGAGCACAAACTCGGTGTCGCATCCCTTTAACGCAAGCTCGTAGCGGTCGCCGAGATTGATAACATCGCGCACTTCAGCCTCGATCTCGTTATCCTGCGGCGGTCGGGTTTCCGCCACGATCTGCAAGTCTTCCGGCCTCAGGGCGACCAGCGCCCGTCCGTCCGCGCTGATTTTCTTGCGCCCGTTGCCAAGAGCGTTATGTCTAAGCCGATAACGGTTCATGAGTTGGAAGCAGGCGCCATGACCGTCTTCAAGCCATCGCCCTTCGAACCGAATGCTCGTACCGAGAAAAGAATGAACGAATAAACTGTTCGGATCGTCGTAAACCTCTTGCGGAGTGCCGACCTGCTCAATCTTTCCATTACGCATCAGCGCAACCCGGTGTGCCAGTGTCATCGCTTCATCCTGATCGTGAGTCACGAAGATGAAAGTTGTTCCCAACTGCCGTTGCAAGTTTTTCAGCTCCAGCCGCATTTGCTGGCGTAGTTGCGCGTCGAGGTTGCTCAAGGGCTCGTCCAAAAGCAAGATATCAGGCTCGTAAACGAGCGCTCTTGCCAAAGCGAGCCGCTGTTGTTGCCCGCCGCTGAGTTGCGTGGATAAGCGCTTTTCCAGTCCTGACAGACCGACAAACTCGAGGGCTCTGCCTACCTTCTTAGTAATCTCATTTTTCGACACGCGCCGAACCAGTAGTGGGAAGGCGACATGCTCCTCGACCGTCAAATGCGGCCAGACGGCAAAGGCCTGAAACACCATTCCCATGTTGCGCTTTTCGGCGGGAGTGAAAATGCCGGATTGAGCGTCGACGACAATATTTTCTTTCAACCGGACGACGCCGCCATCGGGCCGCTCCAAGCCAGCGATCAAGCGCAGCGTGGTGCTTTTGCCGCAGCCGCTCGGTCCCAACAGTACGAGTATTTCGCGCTCGTAAACCTGAAAGCTCACCTGATCGAGCACGCAAACAGTGTCGTAAGTTTTGCTGAGACCGTCGACGCTTAGAATGACTTTGGCTGATGATTGCGGCATGAATCGCGCCCATTAAACGGGAAATCTATTCGACGCTCTCAAAGCCTTGTTGGACGCCGATTCTACCGCCCCAAGAGATTAGCTAAGACTTTCATCACTTCGGGGCGCTTCTTGGTGTAGAAATCGTGAGAATAGGTATCGAGGTATTTTACTCCGGGTTTCGGATAGAGATAGGACGGGACGCCATCCAATTGCACGTCGACACGGCGGCTCGGTTGATCCACCGTACGTGAAACAATTTCCTGACCCTCCTTGGAAGCCAGCCAATTTAGCAAAACGATAGCCCCGTCGGGGTGAGGCGAGTCCTTCACCACCTTCACCACACCCGATCCGCCGAGCAAATAACCGGGCGCATCGTCGAGACTATTGAGAACCTTCAGGGGAAAGCCTTCCTTCATGAATGGGTCGAAGCCCCTCTCTTGCACGCCCAGCGCCATGAAATAAGTCCCGCGCGCGACCCAGTCGGATAGCTGGCGGTGGTTCGTGGAGTAAACCACCGACTGACCGAGATACAACTTACGGATGTAATCTTCGCCGAACGTCGTCAGCAAATACGCAGCGGTGGCTTGCCCCGCGCCACTGATTCGCGGATCGAATCCCGCAATCTTGCCCTTGAATTTTGGATTGAGCAGGTCTGCGGTCGTGCGCAACTCCTGCGGCTTGACCTGATCGGTGTTGAACAGCAATCTTCCGAAAGACGCGAACTCCGAAAGTTGGAGCAGGTACTGCCCTTCGAGATCGTTGAATTTCAGGTTGCCGCCGCGCCAGTACTTTCCATCGGTTACTTCGGGTAAGAGCAGTTTGGTTTTCACGGGCACCAGGCAGCCCTTTGGATGTAGCGTGATCAATTCGCCGAGTCCGCTCAACAAAACATCCATGCTCGCCCGCCCGGCGGCGCACTCCCTACCCGCTACCGCTAAGAGTTCCGCGCCTTCGAGCACGCGGATCTCCAGCGTGACGCCATATCGTTTTGCAAAGGCCGTGGTGACGCCCTGGCGAAACTCCGGCGTGCCGAGATTCGACCCTAGTGTGACTCGACCGTCCTTACGCGCCCGGGCCAAAACTTTGTCCCACTCGTCTGCCTCGTTTTGGCGCGCTTCCCCCGCATATGACAAGGCCGCAGAAAGAAGGACCGACGCAGCAACGAGTAGAAGTTCGAGGATTGCTGTCTGTGGTGATTTAAACCGTCTCAACCTCATTCACGACCTCGTGACTCGCAATGAACGCAACAGGCGCCGAGCAAAGTAGACCGATTTTTGGCGACGCTATACGTTATTGCCAATAAAGCTTCCGATAAGTATCGATCAGAACCTGATCCTGACTGCCTTCGAGGAATTCCAGCAACGTGCGGTTAAAAATATCGGCGCGCTCGTACTGCGGCCAGTGACCTGACTTGTCGACGAGCACGAATCTCGACCCGGGCACCGACTGATGCACCTTGTCGGCCACCGGCCACGGACAGGTCGGGTTATGAGTCGTCCAGAAGAAAAGTATCGGCGCTTGCAGCTTGGGGATCTTCTCGATCAAGTTATAAATCGTCCGATCGCGGGTCTGGAGGACGTGCTGAAAATCCGGCTGGCTGTAAATCTTGAGCCGGATATCGACCAATTCATCCGGTAAGGTCTTCGGATCGTGAAACAGCCACTCCATGCGCTTGCGGATAGTGTCCTTCGTCGGCATGCCGGTCGCTTCTCGGTTGAGTTCTTGTAGACGATTCTGCCCCGACATGTAGCCATGCTCGTTGGAAGGAATGCCGCCGACGATAAGACCCAGCTTGTCGACGCGCTCGGGATGCTCATGGGCCGTCAACACGCTGATTTGGCCGCCTTGGGACTCGCCCACCAAGTGAGCCTTCTTGATGCCCGCCGCATCCATGAAGTCCAACAGATGTTTGGAAAATGCATCGAGATTGTAGGTGATCTTCGGTTTATCCGTGTAACCATGACCGAGGTAATCGATCGCCAGCACGCGAAATTTCTCCGACAACGGGATGAGATTGCGCACCCAGGTTTCGGCGTGCCCGCCGCCGCCGTGCAGAAGTATCACCGGTGTTCCCTCGCCTTTTTCAAAGCAGCGAGTGCGA
>DASWCL010000063.1:0-2791 GCA_036390135.1 Binatia bacterium | reverse complement strand
ATCGCTTAAGACGTCGAGACTATCTTTTAAACGCTCGTATTCGGCGAAATTGACCAGTACGGCGGCGGGCTTACCGTTACGGGTGACGACAATTTCCTCTTCCTGCTCGGCAACACCGGTTACGAGCTCAGGCAGACGAGTTTTAACTTCCGATATGGGCATCGTTTTCGACATATTTGACCCCCACCAAATAGACCAAAATTTTGGTCTATTCGAGAATAACCTCCTTTATCCTTATGATCAACCAAGCCGAAACGCGATGGTGGAGCAAACGTTGCTGTCATGCATGCAGTCAATTGCACCAAAGCCCCACGTGCTGCGATTTCAGTACGAATTTGTAAACCCGCGCCGCATCCCCGCTGAGAATGGGTACTTCGACTGCTGCGGGCGTATCGGTCGGCTGGATCGCACCTGCCGCCGCCGATAGTTGCATTACCTTGCGACCGCTCTCACAGTAATGACGTCCGCGGTCGGCGCCGCCGCGCGATCGCTGTCGAACGACAAATCGAAAGTTACGACGGTTTCATTCGCCACAAACGTTAGTTCGCCCAGAAAATGCCCCATCATGGTAAAACCACCGAGTCGGACCAACCCTTCCGGTTCATGATCGATTCCTCCGTCGGAACGCGGCGACGAAACTTGGTTCGCTCGTCCGTCGTAGAAGCCAACGATTGTGCGCTCTTTGCCCCAAGCCTCCATCCCCGATCCTTGATTGCCAACCTCAAGATTTAAGTGCACCGCGGTGTGATAGATCGCTACCAGCGTCGGTTCGCGGAGCAGCGCCGGCAAAATCTCCTCCCTTGGGAGCTGTTTATATTTACTCGCGTATACATCCGCCGGCACAGCGAGGTCGGCAGAATCGACATCCAGCGGGAAGAGATACTTTGCCGCACCCGATTCCAATAGCTCTCTTAACTGGCGAATCGTGTCGCCCACGAACCGGCAAGGCGCGACGAACCGTCCACCTTGGTATGACGCGGCGAAATCCTTCTTGCCCTGGAAACATGTTTGCGGCTCCAAGGGATTGTGCAGACGTGCGCCGAACTGTTGCTGATAGCGATAGGCATTGGCGATCTCGGTCGCTGTAAAGAACCATTGATCTCTAGCAAAGGATTGTCCGAAGGAGACTGCGAGGATAAAGGCTACGCTTATGAATGAACTGAGCTTAAACATAAACACCTCCAGCAATCAGTTATTCCATCTGAATCCGCTCAGCTGTCGGTGAAGGGGTTCAAAGATGATGAACGGAAGTCGCCCACGGACCGTAAAGTGAAACGCTATGCTATCGGCTTGAGCAAACACTGTGCCCGGCAAGAAAAATTAGCGCAGAAAATCCAAGTGGCGGGAAGCCAAAGCCTTTTTTGCGATTGCAATTTCTTCCCGACTCATCGGGACAGCACTGAACGAAACTTTTGGATACATGGTGTATCCAAAAGTTTCGATTCTACCTGGCCAATGAGCGATTCAATCAGGTGGGACACGTCGGGGGTATAGTAAGAAGTAAAGAGTCAGGAGTAAGGAGTCAGGAGTTCGGAATATCCCTCACTTCGTGGCTTACTGACTTCCGCTATCGCGCTAATAAGATCTCTTTGCCTGCTTTGCGTTTAAACCACAATTGGCCTCCTTCTCCCCGCGACAGGATGACAGCATCGCCTAACGCCTAACCCGTCACGCCTTACTTCCTCTCTTTATCCAGTTCCCGGACGACTTCGGTGGTCACGCTCCAGTCGACAATATCGCCGGGCTTGATGCTACCGGCTTTTTGCTTCGTGCTCTTCAACGTCGTCTCGATGAAATCTATGACCGCTTCGTCCGTGGTCCTGCCGGTGTCGCGAAAGGATTTTACCATCTGCGCCACCGAGAGGCGCGCTTCCTTATCGTTCAGATTCAAAAACTGCTTGACGAACGCTTCCGCTTCGGCGCGATTGGCCGCGATGTAGCGGCGGATACGCTCCAGGCCGCGCACGATCGCTTTCACCTCGGCCCGGTCTTGCTGCAGTTTCTTTTTGCTCGTCGCGAGGCCGGAGAACGGCATGTCGAAGATCTCGGACGAGTCGAACAGACGATGGTTACCCTCCAGCTCGGCCTTGATGTCATAGGGCGGCCCGAGGATCGCGCTGTCGATGCTGCCGGCGGTGAGCGCGCTATACAGCGTGCGGCTGTCGCCGATCTGCAACAGCGTCACTTGTTTCTCCGGATCGAGCCCGTGATGCTTGAGAATCGTCCGCGCGACGAGGTCGTAGGCGCCGCCGAAGACACTGATGCCGACGGTTTTTCCCTTGAGGTCGGCGACCTGTTTGAAGCGCGGCTGCGCGACCAGATACATCTGCGCTTTGAACATCGAGTAGATGCCGATCAGCGGCGCTCCGGCGATCGCCGCCCGCAAGGTGCCGCCCATGGCGGTGGAATAATCGACGTCGCCGCTCATCAGTCCTTTGGCGGCGATGCTGGTGGACATATAGATCATCTTCACCTCGAGGTTCGCTTCCTTGAAAAATCCCTTTCGACTGGCCCACGCGAAAGGCATTTCGGCGATGGTTCGGCCCGAGTAGCCGATGACAGCTTCGCGGGCATGCGTCGTGCTCGTCCAAGTGAGCAGCATGACAGCCCCGATGATGACAATTGCTTTCAGCGAAACTTGCATGAGGCCTCCAACGTTTTCCTCCAGAATGGATCGCTTAGTACCGCGGGTCGAGATTCACCCTAAAACGCGCCCTCTTTCTCGAGCTTCCTGACGATCCGATCATCGACTAGATCTTCGGCCTTGAGCGCGCGAAACTTTTCGTTCGTG
>DASWCL010000062.1:0-11817 GCA_036390135.1 Binatia bacterium | reverse complement strand
AGCAAAATCGATCTTTCGATGCGCTCAGTTGGAAGTGTTGTCGCCATCGGATTGACTCCATTCGACAAGATCGGTGAAATGACAGCGAAAAAAGGATAAGGGCAAAGGGATAAAGGATAAGTTAAAAACCCTCAAGCTGCCCTGATAAAGCCGTTATCCTTTATCCTTCAGCCTTTATCCTTTCAACCTGCGTCGTGATCGTGGCGATTGGCCTTGCGGCTTGTTCAAAACGTTCAAGCCGTTTAATGCCTTGCGGCGGTTCAAAAGTTCCAACGTTCAAGGTTCAAAGTAAGACTCACGCAGCGCGGTTTGGTTGACAAGCAGCGCGTCTCGGAGGTTAATGCGAAGGCGAACGCTTTTTACCGCGGAGGCAAAAGCGGACATGATGAGAGTGACGAACTCGATATTATTGCTGCTCCTGTTTTCGGCAACGGCTGTCGCTCAGGAAAAATATATCGCCAGCTACGCCGGCTTTGCCGGTTTTCAAGCGCCTTTGTGGGCAGCCAAAGATTTCGGTTTCATGGCCAAATACGGTGTCCATACTGACCTCGTCATGATCCCCGGTTCGGCGCGGGGAGCTCAAGCTCTGCTCGGCGGCAGTATCCACTTCGGCCAGATCGACGGCACCGCGCTGATCGCGGCGATCAATCAAGGCGCCGATCTCGTCTTCGTCGCTTCATCATTAAACAAATTTCCCTTCAGTCTGGTGGCGCAAAAAAATATACGCCAGCCGAAGGATCTCATCGGAAAAAAAGTCGGGATCGTGGCCTTGGGTGGCGCGCACGAGGTTTCGCTGATTCTCGCGCTTAGAGAATGGAACATCCCGCGTCAATCGGTTACGCTGCTTGCAAGCGGGCCGGCGGCGAATCGATTGGTTGCACTCTCGTCCGGCGCGCTCGACGCGACTTTGCTGGCGCCGCCGGAGACCGGCGAGGCCGCGCGCATGGGACTGCCGACGCTGGCCAACATGACCGAGCTCAAAGCGGCCTATTTTCCGATGAACGCTGTGGCCACGCGGCGATCGTTTCTAGAAAAGAATCGCGAGGTGATCAAGCGATTTTTACAGGCTTACGCCGAGGGTATTCACGAGTTCATGACGAACAAAAATAAGGGGATGGCGATGCTCACGCAGAGGATGAAACAGAAAAATCCCGCTGTCGTGGAGGAAACCTACCAGTACTTCAATTCGATGTTCTCGTCGCCGCCGCGCATGTCGCAGGAAGGTATGCGCGCCGCCATCGACATGCTGCAGCAGCGCTCGCCGGAAACGAAGTTCGACCCCAATGTCAGTAAGTACGTCGACGAGCGCTTGATGGACGAGCTGGAGAAGGAAGGGTTCTTCAAGAGAATGGGTGGAAAGAGCTGAGCCACCTATCCAGGTCATTTGCGATGTCAGCGCACGATCAAACTTTGGTCTCACTTCATCGTCATCCGGACACGCCCTGTACGGCAGTCGAGAGTATTAAATCATTCCTGCGCTGGCACAAGGGCCCGGTTCTCACCGTTACCTACGTGCTCAGCGGAAACGTCGAGCTCCTGCGGATTCCGCCGTATCGATCGGCTCAGAGAGGAGATGGTTTATGGCGTCACACCTGTTGCGAAGCATTTATCGGTGCAAAGGACGATTTTGAATACTACGAATTCAATTTTTCTCCATCGGGTGAATGGGCGGCTTACAGCTTTCGCGATTATCGCGACGGTGGGCCGTACAATGGCGACGGGCTTGAACCGAAAATCAATGTGGAGCGAGGTGCCGCGTCGTTAGAGTTAAGCGCGGTTATTCGCTTGGATCATTTGCCGGGCCTACAGCCAGACGTCTGTTTAAGGATCGGACTTTCCACGGTAATCGAAGATCTCGATGGTTCACTCTCGTATTGGGCGCTCAAACATCCGCCCGGGAAGCCAGACTTTCATCATTTCGACAATTTCGTTCTAGAATTCGAGCCTAAAGTGGTCGACGGCGCCGCTGTCGATTATACTATCCAGCCATGAATTTCGGCATCGATCGCCTGCTTGAGGACGCCAAACTACGAAAGCCCCTGGCGGGAAAGCGAATAGCGCTACTTGCGCATCCGGCGTCCGTAACCCGTGGCTTGGTTCATTCGCTCGACGCGTTGGCGGCGCTGAGAGATGTCAATCTCACTGCCGCTTTTGGCCCACAACACGGACTGCGCGGCGACAAGCAGGACAACATGATCGAGTCGTCAGATTTTCCTGATCCGGTACACGGTATCCCGGTTTTCAGCCTTTACGGCGAAGTGCGCCGGCCGACCGCGACGATGATGGACAGCTTCGATGTGCTGCTCGTCGATCTGCAGGATCTGGGCTGCCGGATTTACACGTTCATCACGACACTGCGCTACGTTCTCGAAGCCGCGGCTCAGCATAAAAAAGGGGTTTGGGTGCTCGATCGGCCCAATCCGGTCGGACGCCCGGTCGAAGGGCTTCAACTTCGCCCCGGCTGGGAGAGTTTTGTCGGCGCCGGGCCGCTGCCAATGCGACATGGTCTGACCTTCGGCGAGTTGGCGAAGTGGTTTGTGACCACGCTTCGGCTCGATGTCGAATGTGAAGTCGTAACGATGGAAGGGTGGGAGCCGGCGCGCGCGCCGGGTTATGGTTGGCCGCTCGGCGAACGCGCATGGGTAAATCCCAGCCCGAACGCGTCGAATCTCTGGATGGCTCGCTGTTACGCTGGCACGGTAATGCTGGAAGGTACGACTCTCTCCGAAGGGCGCGGGACGACGCGGCCGCTGGAAATTTTCGGAGCGCCGGATATCGAGCCGCACGCGCTGCTCGCAAAGATGAATTCGCTCGCTCCCGAGTGGATGCGCGGCTGCCACCTGCGCGAGTGCTGGTTCGAGCCGACCTTTCACAAGCACGCCGGCAAACTCTGCGCGGGAATCCAGATCCATGTCGATGATCCGAGCTACGATCATGAAAAGTTTAAGCCCTGGCGATTGATAGCGCTCGCGCTTAAGTCGTTGCGCACATTAAAACCGGACTATGATCTCTGGCGCGACTTCGCCTATGAATACGAGCGTGATCGGCTCGCCATCGATCTGATCAATGGCACCGGACTGCTGCGCCAGTGGGTCGACGATAGTGACGGCGCGCCGGCTGATCTCGACAGCCTGGCGAACAAGGACGAGGATTCGTGGCGCCAAGAGCGGCAATCTGGGCTATTTTACCGATAGTCGCTGAAAGTGGTCGTGCAAGCTTTGCACGGCGCGGTCAAACAGGGAATCCCGCAAGTCAAAGAACCAAAGATCGTCGATAAGGCGGTGGCGGATTGCAAAGAAATACTCGACGAAATCATGGCGGGACATGTGAAGGAATGGCTGAACTGAACATCGACCCGCGTTCCCTCACAGCATCGTGCTCATCAACGGAATCGGACCTGTCCGGCTTCCATTTGGCAAATAGTTTCGGGCAGATCGCGATGAGCTTCGCTTTGGTATTGGGGAGCGATGGCAACCCACGCCAAGGGCATCGATTTGCCGTCTTTCATTCGGGTGAACAATTCCTTGAAGAATCGCGGAAAGGCATCGCCTCGCCGATTTAGTGTCCACACCAGATTGGCTCGTTTCGGACCTGACAATTTCGATGCAACGATACCGTGTTCGGCGGGATTGTTCGAGGCGAGGACTGCAATGGAGGCGCCTGCTCTTTCAGCTAAATGGCGGAGTGTGAGCTCCTTGCCAAGCCCCAGCAATCCGTCCGACGCGATCTCGGCATAGACGAAGAGGACGTCGCATTTCGGTATCTGATAACCGGTTCCCGTTTCCAGCTTCGAGAACAACGGGCTGAGAGCGGCACGGTCTGCGGCGATAAGAGACGCGAATAACGCGTCACCGAGATTCAAAAAGCCGAGGGTGGGATCGGCGATGGCTCGGTCGCGTCCGCGAAAAATCAGATAGAGCGCATAAGCCGCCAAAGACCCCATGAACACATAGATGAAAAATATTTCCATGCGCGTTGCCCCTGGTTACAAGAATTGCTTCCGGCGGGATAGTATAATGGATTGGGGTTGGCGCGGCACGAATATTTTTGCCTCTCGGTTTATTGACATCGTGCCGAGCATGTAACAAAGATTTAGAATCATTTTTCTAAAGAAGGGAATCAGATATGGCCGATCACGAAAGCAACGAAAAATGGTTCGAAGGAAAAAGCTCGTTATTCAAGTCGCGCGCGGAACGGGTCAAAGCGGATATCGCGCGGCGCAAGGCGGGCCGCAAGGGGATCAAGGGCGAAGACGTCAAGGTCGAATGGGAAGAGCAAAATGGCGTGTGGATGGGACCCTTGGTTTCTCAGGAGCTCGGCTTTGAAAATCGCATCATCGAGGTCGACTGTCACATTTATCCACCGCAATCCCATTCGGTGACCCATAAGCACAACGAAGCGATCATCATTGTTTTGCGCGGCCAGGGTTATAGTATCCTCGACGACGAGCGCATCGACTGGAAAGCAGGCGACACGCTTTACATCGGTCAGGGCGTCTGGCATCAACACCATATTCCGGGCGACGAGCCGGCAATGGTCTTTGCGATCAAACCTCTGCCGATACAAGAATACATGGGCGAGCTTAATATCGTTTACAAAGGCGACAAGCCGAAGATCAATCCGACCTATAAGGCAGGCACATTCCTCGAAGAGTTTGCCAAGATCGGCAAGAAGTAGAGCGACGGGTCGATCATAAAAACTCGGCGGCGACAACAAACTCGGCGGCGACAACATTAGAGCGGGTTTTTAAACCCGCTCTGTTTATGTTGGCTCGCGAATGATTGGGTACAGCAATTGCCAGCGTTCGTCGCCCGTGAGTTTTGGCAGCCTGATGATCGCTTTCTCGTAGGCGGGCTCACGATAGCGAAGCGCGGCCCGCCTGAGGAGCGGCGCGAGTATCTCGGGTTGAAAAGTCGAGATCTGGCTGTCGCTCCACTTTTTCGCACCGGTTGAAAAAGGCAGCAACCAATCCAGCGCTTTACGGATGCTTCGCTGATCATCCGTCTGGTAATTCCACAGATCGATTCTCAACTGATCGGCAATCGATGCGGCGTTGATGAGAGCCTCGAGATTGAAAATGGAATAGTTCCACGCCTGCGTGCGCGCGAGCTCGCGTGGCTGCCGGCCGTCGGGCTCAATCTGCCGCGCGATGCGTTTGGTCGAGAATTCAGTTAAAACTTTCTTCGCCAGTTCGTCGCGCCCGACAAAGACGGCGAATGCGGCAACCTGCACATCGTACCAACTGCCGTGGTTGTTTTCCGCCTTGGCTTCGGTTTTTCCTTCCGGACTTTCGACGAGCCACGTGAGGTAGGACCTGAACCATCCCAGGAGCCGTTGCCGATCGGTTTTTGTCCAAGAATTCGCATCGCTCAACAAGCTAACCGCATCGATCAGTTCGGGCAGATTGTGCGTTTCGATTATTCCTGCGCCGCGGCCATGATTTCTACCGGGAACCGATTGGGCGAATCGGAGATGCGGACTCATCCGAGTGGCGTCGTCGAGAAACCAAACGCGTAGAAATTTCGCCGCATGACCGGCGTACTCCTCTCGTCCGGTAAAAAAGTAAGCAAGCGCGAGAGTCTTAACGTTCTGGACGAGATATTCGAGACGCTTCCGATCTGACGTTTGATCGCGCTCCGGATTCACTTCACCGTCGCGGCGAACATAAGGGAGTCCGTTCGGCGTGTTCGGATTCGGCCACCAGTAGGGCGCGATGCTCATGTAGTCGTGTTTGTTCCGGCTCGGCGGGAAAATATCCTTATAGGTAACGGAAAAAGGCGCGACGGTGAGCGCGCGATCGGCATCCCGTTTTAGCCGAGTAAGCGGAGCGATGAGTGCGGCATCGTTGGCTTGGATGCGCCTTTTGGTCTCGATCAAATTATCGGAGTCGAAAAGCAATGCATGCGGAGTCGCCTGCGCCGCTGCGAGCGAAACCGCAAACAATACTTTCAGAGCAAGCGCGCAGGTGAACAAGCCCCATGATTGATGACCGATATGGGTTCGTCGGCGCTTCATGCGACTGGCGAGGTCAGTGAGAAGCGGTGACGGCGAGGGTTAAAATGCGCTGGATCATTCGCGGATAATTTAGACCGGTCTTCGTCGCTGATTGGGCAAATTCATCATCGCGGTCGAGATTGGGATTAGGATTCGCTTCGAGGATAACGATCTCGCCCTCGGGTGTTACCCGGAGATCGATGCGGCCGTAGCCGCGTATGCGCAGGGCGCGGTAGACCGCCTTGCAGATTTTCACGATCCGCTGGTTGGTGCCGTTGGCGAATGGCTCGGCGAAAACATTCTGGATGCCCCAGCGTTTCCGGTAAGCGTCGTCCCACTTGGCTTTAAACGTGGAAAACTTCGGCTGGCCCTCGGGAACTTCGGTGAAAATGACTTCCCGGAAAGGAAACACGCACAAACGGTCATTGCCCAAGAGACTTACATAGATTTCTCTTCCCTCAATGTACTCTTCGACGAGGGCAGTCTGATTCATCTTGTCGTGAATGAAGCGGACTCGTTCCTCAAAGGCATCGTCGTTTTCGACGAAGGAGTCCAGCGATATGCCGTATGAGGCTTCTTCTTCCACCGGTTTGATAAAGAGCGGAAATTTGAGGCGATTCGGTCGCTTGATCGTCGCCCCCGGCGAAAAGATCGCGAAATTGGGTACGCGAATTTTATGATAAGCGAGGAGCTCCTTCGCCATCCCTTTATTCTTGCATAGAGTGAGACCGGTGGGACTCGAGCCGGTGTAAGGCACGCCCAACATTTCGAGCAGGCCGGCGACATTGCGGTCATAAGCCGACACCTCATTGAAATGCTCGGTCAAGTTGAAGACAACATCAGGCGGATTGGCCTTGATCTCGTCGATGATCATGCCGGGCTCATCCCACACGCCGATGGTGCGCACTTCGTGGCCGAGTTGTTTGAGCGCTTCGATGACGTGAGCTTCCGCGGCCCAATCGTCGGTCTTCAGTTCCTTGGTGAAATCCTGGTCCGCCGGCGGTGTGCCGGCGGTATCAAAGAGCACAAGGACTTTGTATCGCTTCCGCGCCTGCTTCATCTTCAAGATTCTTTGAACTTGCCCGTGAGGCGGTAATGACACGCTAAGGTCGCCAGGTACGCGGCGATTTCGACCCCGGCGGATTCCGCTTTGAGCCGCAGATCGAGCTCGGCGCACCGTTCGGTCAGCGCGCGCAGCAGGCGGTTGATCGTGAATTTCGGCTCGCCGGTCCAGGCGGACACGGCGTTGAGTATGAGCTTGTTCGATCGCCGCAAAAACACCGAAGCGCGTTCGCCATTGGGCGAAGCTGCCGCGTCAACGAAAAGCTTCTTTAAATCGGCGTCGAAAAAATCGGGAAATTCCTGGGCGTAGATGCGCCGCCGCCTTTTATAATGAGCTTGCAGCCGCGAACGGAGGCGGGACGCATCGCTGATCTTGGCTTTCGAAAAAACTAGGGGCGGTTTTGCCGCGAGCTTCTGCATCAGCTCATCGACGTACTCGAGTTTTTCCAGAGCTTTCCAATCACGATACTGCTGCCGCCATTCCAGGTCGGGAGTCAGCCAGATCGCAACCGTTTCGGCGAAATCCTCTTCCGGATGGCTCTGCGCATAGTAGCCCTCCAAGTGGCGCACGAAGCGGCGGCTGTACGGCCGCGCGCGAAAGCTCTCGGAATATTCGAGCGATGTGGGTCCAAATATTTTTTGCCAACGTTTATCTTTCTCCAACAAGTAGGCGTGATTGAAGACGTGACCCATCTCGTGGCGCAAAAGTCGGAGACACCAGGATTCCGTGCCGCCCTCGACTTCCATCATCATCTTTTCTTCGAGCTTCTTGAG
Source organism: Binatia bacterium (assembly GCA_036390135.1). Lineage (GTDB taxonomy): Bacteria > Desulfobacterota > Binatia > UBA9968 > UBA9968 > DP-20. The sequence continues at coordinate 3,987 of DASWCL010000062.1, read as the reverse complement.
GCGTGGGTGCGCGAGATAGAACGGAATGGCGATGGTCGCGCTGCCTTCGGGGCAAAACCATTCATCGCCAAGATAGCAGACGGGTTTGATCGAGACGCCCTTGGCGGCGAGCTCCGCGTAGAACTTTTCGATGCGCGACTCGAGCTCGGTGCCCGCGATCTTGAGTTTTAAGTCGCAAATGCGGGTATGCAAAAGCTCATCATCGCTCATGCTCGCAAGATCGGGCGGCGAATCCGGCATTTTCTGCGATGCCGGCTTTTCCGCGGCTGCTTCCGCGTCCATGTGGGCTATTTTAACAGAGTGGCGTAGTGGCGGCCAGGACGAGGAATGGAGTGATGGAGTGATGGAGTATTGGAGTGTCGGGACCTGCAGCTACAGGTCACTCCTGGATTTGAATTCTCGCTGGAGTAGTTAAGGCGCAACGGTGCCGGGCTTTTGCGGCACTTTGCCCGCCAGCTCGTCTTCGATGCTGCCGTAGTTGTAGTAGGGGTTCGACACTGATTTGCGGTATTCCTCGGGGGGCACGTTGCAATAGACCTCCAGCAGGTTGCCGTCGGGATCGTAGAAATAAATGCTTTTGGCGACGCCGTGAAAAATCATCTGGTGAAATTTGACGTCGCGCGCTTTGAACTTGCGATAAACCTCCTGCAATTCGGCGAAGGTCGCGACCTCGAACGACACATGCTCCATGCCGATCTGCTCCGGGTCCGGCATCGATGCACCGGGTTTGGCTTCCCGGATCGCGAGCATGTGGTGGTTGTCCTTCACGTCGGTGCTGAAGAACAACATGCCGCGATCGTTTTCGCCAACCTGGGGAAAGCCCAAAACTTCGGTGAAAAACTTACGTGAACGTTCGAGATCTTTCACTCTGAGAACCAGATGGCCGACTCTTTTGATTTTGAATGACATGGCAAACCTCCAATCGAGTTTCCCGTCTCAAAGATTGACTATCCCCGCAGTGGCCTTGTTATCGTCATTCCCGCGTCCGCGGAAATCCAGGTTTATCCCTCCTGGGTCCTGGATTCCGGCTCGCGCTAGCTAATGCCAGCTTGGCCGGAATGACGGGAAGGTCTGTCAGATTTATGGGGCGCTGCTCGTTACATTGTTAGAATAATCTTGCCAAAATGCTCGCGCCCTTCGAGATGGCGCTGCGCCGCGCGGGTTTCCGCCAAGGGAAAACTCTTGCCGATGACCACTTGGAACTTCTTCTCCGCCACGAGTTTGAGGATTTCATCGAGTTGCTTGAAATCGTCAGGCTTGGCTTTCAAATAATTCGTTATCGAAAAACGAGTCGCTTTCCTTCCTTCGGCCAAAACCGGCGGCGAATCAGGAACAGCGCCGAACGCGCCGCCAATGGAAACCAACCGCCCGCCGGGCGCGAGCGCTCGTAGACTTTTTTGATAAACTTCGCCGCCGATCATTTCGAGCACCACATCGACACCGCGGTTGTTTGTCACCCGCATGACTTCCGGCAAGAAATCTCCTTGAGAAACGTCGATGGTCACGTCGGCACCCAGTTGCCGTAGCCGCCGAGCTTTTTCTTCGCTGCCGGTGGTGGCGACGACTTTAGCGCCCCAATATTTTGCGATTTGAATCGCCGCTGTGCCGACGCCGCTGCTACCGCCCTGGACGAGCAGCCATTCGCCGGCCTTGAGATTGCCGTCCGTTTTTAGGCCGAACCACGCGGTGAGAAACGCTGTCGGCAGCGCAGCTGCTTCTGCCGAGGTGACGCCGTCGGGAATGGGTCGAACTTCGTTGGTCTTCGCAACGGCGTATTCCGCGTATCCACCTAAACTCGGATAGCCAACGACTCTTTGACCAATTTGGAATTCACTGACGTTCGCGCCGAGCTTTTCGACGGTGCCCGCGAATTCTCGGCCCGGAATGATCGGAAGCGCATCAGTTGAAATACGATAGGTTCCTTTGCGCAACCCGAGATCGGCGCGATTCAGCGACGCCGCTTCGACTTTGATTAGGACTTCGCCGGCTTTCGGTTCCGGCACCGGGACGTCTTCGTATTGAAGAACGTCTTCCGTTGGGCCAAATTTGTGGATGCGAATCGCTTTCACTGGTCGCTCCTTTCTCCGCTTGTAAAGCGAGATTATCTAAATTGCCGGCTCAGTGTCAACGTAATCGAGGCGTGATGATCACGACGATAGTAGCGTGCTCATTTTTTGCCGCGGAGGCGATAAAGTTCCACAAGCTTTCGCCTGACCGCTTCTTCGCCGCCTGGTAGCGAGTCGAATTTCGTCGTATTATCGGTTTTCCGAAGAATGGTTTGTCCCTCCTCGTCTCGATGCATGCTCAGAAGGATTTGTTCGACACCCAGCCGAACCGGCTCCGGCAGATCCTTGCGCACCGAGACGAGATGCCTGGGCACCGATTCGCTTTCACCGAGGATCGAGATCAACGGTTTGACCTTCTCATCCAAATTCGCGCGGTCGTCGTTGCTAAAGGCTCCCGCCGCGACTTTCTCCTGCATCACGAGATTGACGATGTTCTTGTCGGTATCGGCAAAAATGTAGCCGATATCGACGGGCGAGACCTTCGCCGCAGGACTCGCTTTTTCCACCACGGAAAATCCTTTCTTGAGTAGAAACAGCTTGGGCAGCAAATAACCGGACGTCGATCCCGGGTCTTCGAAGGCGATGATTTTACCGCGCAGATCTTCGAGCCGTGTGATGCCGCTTTGTTTGCTGGTGAAAATGACGCTGCGATAGTCGGCGATTCCTCCTTTCCAACGTCTGAGCAATAGTCTGGCGGCGCCAAAGCGGTTGATGAGGTACGTTGCATAGGGGCTCTCCATGTAAAAATCAACGCGCTTCTCTTCGAGCAGTTTCATCATCTGCCCGACGGTAGGCGCAACGACCACCCTTCCTTTGGTATCCGCTTCTGGAGCGAGCTTGCGGGCCACGTAATCTACCAGAGGGCGAAAGTGTTCTTCCAGCGGCTCCCGTGGGTCTTGGAAAACAATGCCCAGTGTGAGCGTTTTAGTGTTTGGGTTTGTCTGCGCTTCGGCTTTTAGACCACTAATCAGCAGGAGCGTGGCGATGAATAAACCAATGGAGATGCGACGCGATGGCTCTTTCATGCTGGCATCCTCACATTTCCGGCCCTCTAATACCGCCGATAAGTGGAAAACGTTTCGCGTTTGATAAGAAAACGCCGCGCCGAGATTAGACAAGATTGAGTCGTTCTGTCAATGAAAAGAGATCTACGGCTCACGGGCTAGATCCGTTCTCTTTCCGTGGAATAGAGCAGGCCGGCCGCTTCAGCGGGTCAACTGCACTCTGTTGTTAGGCATCCATTCCCTTGGTTGATTTGTATTTCGACACCGATACGTCTCTTCTTGGTATTCACAGTATTTGAAACGTCCGGTTTCCAACCCGAAAAGAAAATCTGCTCCGCTCTTGACGCTGATCAATAATGTCTTTTGATCTTGTCTGATGTAAGCGGGACCGTTCCTCCAATGAATTGAAGAAACACTTCGGCCGAAGGCCTTGATTTCTTCGTCTTGGAACAGATCGCTCAGCTCGTATGACTGAACGATTTTTCCACGAGAGTCATATATCGCGACAATCTTTCCATATCCGACGTTATGCCAATTGTCGATGGTCGCAAGACGCCCGTCGTTGGAAACGAAGAACTCGACCGGCGCTACGGGATTGAGAAGGACGGCCTCGGCTACGAGTCTATAAGAACGATCCTGATGGCGACGATAGAATTCGCCCGCCGCATATTTTCCCTTCTTTTCCCGGGCAAAGCCGAACGTGTCTCCTAGACTCTCGCCCGGAATCACCCGCGCGAGATATTCGCGCGATGCGCTGAACATTTCCTTCGTTTGCGGTCCGGGCCAATCATCGGCCCTAACCGCCAACGCCGTGACCGATAACAGCGTAACGAGGAGAAAGCCCTTGAAATGTACGCGGCGCATCGTGTGGCGCAATGTCGCGTGAGATTCAGCTGTCTTCGCTATCCACGACCGAG
>DASWCL010000061.1:0-1512 GCA_036390135.1 Binatia bacterium | reverse complement strand
GAAATGTCCATTTCTTCCCGATACAGACGCAGCCTTTTTTCTTTAAGCTGCACGGCGAGCATGGCCATGCGGTCGGCGAGTTCGTTGCCTTCGGTGCCGACGTGGGCGGCGACATGGGTGAGCTTCAGTTCTTTTTCAATGCGTCGGTAGATCGCGTAACAGTCCTGGATGATTTCCAGGTTCTTGATCTCGCCGCCGGGTTTTTTCCAGCCTTTCTTTTCCCAGCTCGGCGCCCAACTGCGAATGCAGTTGATGGCGTACGCCGAGTCGCTGCACACCTCGACGGTATGGCCGTTCTTGATTTCTGCTTCGGCCATGCGCAAGGCGTGATAGAGCGCGTTCAGTTCAGCGGTGTTGTTGGTCCCCATGGGGTTGTACAGGCCATACCACAATTGCGCGAGTTTGCCCTCTCGATACACCACAATGCCGGAGCCGGCATGGCCGGGGTTGGGGTCACAGGCGCCATCGCAATAAATGCTGACATCGAACTGATGAGCGCTATGCATGGCAGCGCGTTCGCTGTCGCCTGTGCGGGCTTTTTGCCTGCTGGACGTTTTCGGCGGAACGCTTGCGTCGCTGCCGCGAGCAAAAGCTTGCTCGGCTTCCGCACGGGTCGGGAAGGACTTGAAGCGCGCCCCGGCATATTTCTCCACGGCCCGCTGGGTGGTCGCCCAATCCGTGAATACACCGGTCTGCCGTCCTGTCCATACCACATAAAATTTTTGCGCCATGCTGAGTCGATGTGCCTCCTGTTGAAATTAAACCGTCGTCTACAAATATGGGGTCTCGCCGATCGCCTCTACGAGCGACTCAATGATACATAGCCTAGGCTAACGGATTCCAATCGTTCAAACCGTTCAAGTCGTTCAATCGCTGCGCTTCGTTCAAATCGTTTAGCAGCAAGGGCACAGGGACAAACTCCGACCACCTAACTATCTTGGTCAGGTCCGCGAACGGATCAGCGCGCCTATGCCTCTCAGTTGTGAAAGTTTATTCTAAGGTTTCCAGCCCGCTTGTGTCAGCTCGCTGTCTGCGTTCTTTGCAAAACTGAATCGAGGTTTGCTCGATGGGCACTTCCTTTGAAACCGGCCCGGCGGCGCGAGAAACGTCAAATCCTTGTTGGCGTCGACGCCGTAACGGAGAGCGTTGTTACTACTTTAGCTTCGGCAGCACTTTCTCAAATAGATCCAACTGTCGCGGATCAGGATCCGCGACGCCGATGATCAGCGTATCGAGACCGCGGGACAAGAAGGTTGCGATTTTTTCTGCGACGGCTGTCGGCGGGCCGACCAAGGATGTGCTCGAAAGGTCGCCGCGGAGCCGGCCGTAATAGCGCATCACGTAGTCCTCGACAGATTTTAGCGCCTTGGCTTGGTTGTCATCGATCGCCATGAACGTGAGGCCGGCTTTGGTAATCTCGTTTGGATTGCGTCCCGCCGCGCGGGCGTACTGGGAGATCTTTTCCCAGGTCACGGAAAATTCCGGTATCGCCGAGCTGCCGCAGATAAAACC
>DASWCL010000060.1:0-2037 GCA_036390135.1 Binatia bacterium | reverse complement strand
CAGGTCCCAGTAGGATTTTATTTCGGCAGGGTTCACCAGCTTAGTATTATAGGCAACGACCATGCGATTCTCGCCGTTGATGTTCAGCAAATATTGGTTCTCCGGATCAACGTAGTGGAGCTTGCCGCGCCACCATTTCGACACGTCGGTCACTTCGGGGAGCACCAGCAGCGGCGGGATCGGATCAAGCACTTTGGCTTTGTAAAAAACGTTGTAACCCGTCGTCATGCCGTTGACGTAAAGGTCGGCGCTAAACTTGTCCGCGCGCCGCTCGGCCATCAAACGCTTCGCCACATCGGCGCCACGATTGAACACACCGGTAATTTTGATTTCCGGATATTTTTTATGAAACTCGCCAAACAGTCCTTCGAAATCCGGACTGCCGTAAAGCGTGAGCCGGCCTTCTTTCTTGGCGGCTTCGACGCTTTTCTCCCATTCCGCTTTCCAGGCGTCAGCCTGGGCCGCGAGTGCGCCTCGACTCCAAAGCGCAATTAGAATCAGACCAACACCCGCAAGATATAAATGCCCCTTCATCCGCTCTCCTTATTTCTTCGCGCCTTGCTGCGCCTCTTTAATCACTTTGGTCACCGGCCCCATCTCCAGCCACTCGGGCCTTCCGGAATAAATATATTTCACCCCTTTCACACGCCGGTAAGTCGGAGGAATGACTTCCATAGAGATATCTTCGCGCATGGACTGCCGGACATCATGCTGTTGTGCGAACGCTTTTTGGTACGTGTCTTGTCCCTCGCGCGACAGCAGCCAATTAATGGCCACCTTGGCGGCGTTGGGATGAGGCGCGTTCTTGAAAAGATTCACGCCGCCCTGGCTCGGACCGACGAAAGCACCCTCTTTGAATTGGCCAGGCTCGAAAAATCTCACCGGCAATCCCTGCTTCGCGGCGTCTTCGATATCGCTGACAAAAAAGGCAATTTGAAACTTACCGGCGCCGAGCCAATCGATCATCTGCCGCTCGTCGCGTGAATAGGTGATCTCCATCTCACCGAAAAATCGTTTGATAAATTCCGGTCCGAGGTCGGGATGGTTGTACAGGAACCGCAAAGAGTGAGCGACGTTGCTCACCCGACTGACATCGTAAGCGACGATCTTGCCTTTCCATTTCGGATCGAGAAAATCCCAGTACGATTTGAGCTCCTTCGGATTCACCGATTTCGTATTGTAGGAGTTCTCGCCGCCATGGACGTTCCCCTGAAAGACAAAAATAAACTTTCCTTCGGGATCGGCATAATGATGTTTGCCTTCCCACCACTTCGATTCGTCGACGACTTCGGGCAGGATTAGCACCGGTCGGATCGGTTCGAGAATGTTGGCCTTGAGGTAAACTTGAATCGGCGTGACCACGCCGTTGATAAAAAGATCGACGAGATATTTCCCCGCGCGCCGCTCCGTCATCACGCGCGCGCCATGTTCGCTGCCGCGCATGTTGGTTACGGCGTTCACTTTGATCTCCGGGTATTTCTTTTGAAAGACTTCGAAGACTTTTTCGTAGCCCTGGCTGCCGTAAAAAGAAATCTCCCCTTCTTTCTTTGCCGCGGCCAATGTCTGCTCCCACTCGGCTTTCCAGGAATCCGCAACAGCAGCGAGCGCCGGCCAAGGAAGGACAGTCAAGCCAAACACGCCCACGAACACGAGCCACGACATTCGCACTCTCATCCTCCAACACTCCATCATTCCAATTTCAAAACGTCCTTCCACTTCTCAAGAGTCTTTCTACGCGTCTCCTCCGGAAAGTAACACGTCTTGGCGTATTGCTCCTTCCAATGAAAAGGCTGGCAGGCGTCGATGATTGCGACGGAATTGGTAAAGTTGCGCGCCGCGCGCGCGTCCGGCGCGATGCGCGGGTCGAGGGGCGTGCTCCAGGCTTCGTTGATCACGTTGATCGCCGTCGCCGGATCGCAGCGGGTCGCCAGCGCCCAAAGCACATCGTCGATATTCGAGGGATCGACGTCGTCGTCGACGATAATCACAAACCGGCGATGGTAACCGTACGTCGACCCGAGCATCGCCATGGCGGCG
>DASWCL010000059.1:0-7445 GCA_036390135.1 Binatia bacterium | reverse complement strand
GAACTCTATCCGCCGATTCTGGAAAAGTTTAACCGTAAAGAATATTACTGGGGGCCGGACCCGACCAAGATCCCGTGGCACGAGCAGGGCGGGCATACGGTGTACGGCTACGATCCGTTCGGCAATCGAATTCAAATCGGCCACCGCTTCGGACCTCAGGCATCGCATTGACTGGGCGAATAAAAACTCTTGTTCAAGCCGTTCAAAAAGTTCAAATCGTTAATAGGAAAAACAAATGAACATTATGATTCCTCAATTATCCATCCAAGAACGTGACCGGCGCTATCAAATCGTGCGCGCTGAAATGGCCACGCGCGGCATCGACTGTTTGCTGCTGCCGGCTAATACCGGTAGGTGGGAGCAGTTGCAAGGTGACTCGCGCTACCTGACTTCGATCGGCGGCTTCGCCACCGAGGTCTTCACCGTTTTTCCCCGTGAAGGCGACGTCACGGCGTATATTTTCAACCGTGCCGGGTGGTGGAAACAGGCGCAGAAATGGGTCGATGACGTGCGCGACGGGCGCAACCGCTGGGGGCAAAACGCCATCGAGCGGATCAATGAGCTTGGCTTGCAGAAGGGCACGATCGGCATTTCGGGGCTCGCGGGCTTGTTTCGCGCGCCGGAAGGCATCATTCCTTACACTTCTGTGAAAGCGATCCAGGACGCTTTCCCTCAAGCGAAAATCGTCAACGCCACGGAGATGATGCAAGAGATCCGCGCCATCAAGAGCGCGGAGGAAGTGTCCTTGCTCGAACGCTCTGCAGCGATTGTGGAGAAGACCATCGAGGCGATGGTGGAGAATGCCATTCCTGGGGTCAGCGAAAAAGAGCTCTATGGCGCCATGGTGCATGCTATGCTCGCCAACGGCGGCGAGCTGCCGACGTTGTTTTTCTTGAGCGGCGGCCCGGGGATCAGTAACAGTTCTTTTGTGCCGACGGATTATCGCCTGCAGAAAGGCGATCGGCTGATCGATGAGATCGAAGCGAAGTACGCCGGCTACGCCGCCCAGGCGGTGTGTCCGGTCGTGCTCGGCGCGCCCGATGACGAGTATCAAAAGATGATCGATATCTCGCGCGCCTGTTTCGACAGCATCCTGCACAACATGAAACCCGGCGTAACTTTCGGTTGGTTGTTCGACATCTACCGCGACACGGTGGAGCGGGTCGGCAGCGGTAAATATCTCTGGAACCATCCGATGATGCACGCGCGCGGCCTCGGCGACGACGGGCCGGCGCTCTTGGGCGATAAAGATTTGGAGCGCTTCTCGAAAATTCAACTGCAAACCGGGATGACATTTATTCTTAAACCGCAAGTCCGACCAAAAGAAGGCAAGGGCCACGGGAGCATCGGTGATACCGTAGCGGTGACCGAAAATGGCGCGCGGCGTTTAGGCAAGCGCGAACTGAAGCTGATCGTGAAGAACGTTTAACGACCGGGAATGCAAATCCTCACTTCGTAGGGGCGCAATTTATTGCGCCCGCCTTCCGCCAACGGATAGCGCGCGGGCAACCAACGAGGGCGCGATGAATCGTTTCAGGGCCGAATGCTAGATGGTTGGTTCTGACAACTTCTCGATCTAGCTTCCTAATCTTTTTGGTGATACTAACAGTGCCGGTCGGAGGCTTTACCGTGGCTGAACTTTATCCTTACCCGCGTTTCTCGATCGCCGAGCGCGATCGGCGCTGGCAGGCTGTGCGCGCGCTTATGCGTGAGCAGAATCTCGACGTGATCGTCACGCCGCAGAACAGCGGCCATTCGGCCGATTATCAGGCCAACACACGTTATCTAACGCACTGCGGCGGCGGAGAGCCGGACGTTGCGGCGGTTTTTCCGATCGAGGGTGAAGTTACCGCGATCGCGACTTCGGCGGCGCCGCGCTGGCCGACGGTACAAGATTGGGTCACTGACGTGCGCGAGGCGCGGCGCAACTACGGCCGCGCGATCGTCGAGCGATTAAAAGAATTAAACGTCGAACGCGGGCGCATCGGCATTACCGGCCTCGGCGATGTCGAGGGCACGCGCACGCCGGAGGGCACGATCTTCTACGGCACATGGAAGCAGATCCGCGAAGCCTTTCCGCTTGGGGAACTGGTCGATGCGACGGCGATCCTCGACCAAGTGCGTTACGTCAAAAGCCCGGAAGAAATCGATGCGCTTGCCAAATCGATGGAGATTAATGAATTAGCAATCCAAGCGGAGATCGAGGCAGCGAAAGTCGGTGTTAAAGACTGGGAAGTCTGGGCGGCCGTGCACTACGCGATGACGCGCAACGGGTCCGAGTTACCGGTTCACTGCTTCTGGGTGTCAGGAAAAAATCCCAAACGCACGTTGACACGGCCGAGCATGCGGCTGCTTGAGCGTGGTGATGCGATCATAAATGAGGTCGAGGCCTCGTGGATCGGATATCGCGCGCAGGGCGTGCAGCCGGTATTCGTGGAAGTGATCGATCCGATTCAAGCCGAGCTGATCAAAGTGCAAAGAGAGATTTTCAATAGTATCGTGGAAAGTCTTAAGCCGGGCATTACCGTCGGAGAGTTAGCCGAGTTAACCAAACGAACGGCCACGAGCGCTGCTCCCAAGACTGGCGTTGCTGCAGGTGCGCGGGGAGAACTGAACATGCATGGACGCGGACAGGGCGATGACGGTCCGATCATCACGCCGCACGCAAAAAGTCCGAAACAGCTCGCTGTGGCGATGCGCGAGAACATGGTGTTTATCTGCAAGCCGGCGGCAGCGTCTGCCGATGGCCAATATATATGCCAGTGGGGCGACACGGTCGTGGTGACGAAAAACGGCGGGCGGCGGCTCGGCAAACGGCCGCATGAGTTAGCGGTGGCTGGGAATTAAAAACCGTTCAAAAGGTTCAAATCGTTCAAGACGTTCAAAACGTTTTCGGAGAGAGAAATGCCCTTAATTCTTAGCCGTGATGAGCTTAAGCCGCTGCTTGATCTCAACAAGGCGATCGAGCTCATTGAAGACGCGCATCGGCAGCAAGCGAATGGCCAAATTGTGCCGCATGCGCCGTACCATATTCCTCTCGGCGGCCGTAATGGACTGCGCGTTGTTTCGGGTGCGGTCCTGGGAGCGCGGCGGGTCGGCGTTCGACTCGGACCCAACCTCGGTTTGGGCGGCGGTGATAAGATGTATGCGTTGCTGTTCGACGCCGACACGGGTGAGTTGCTTTCTTTTATGGGGTTTCCATTCGGCACTCTGAGAACCGCGGCGGTGGTGGCGATCGCGGCAAAACATTTGGCTCGGCAAGATTCGCGGCGATTGGGTCTGTTCGGAGTTGGTCGAAACGCCTTTGGGATTCTTCAGGGGATGCTTTCCGTGCGTCCCATCAAGGAAATCGTTGTTTCTAGCCGCGACCCGCAGCGGCGAAAAAAGTTCTGCGAAGAAGGCGAAAAGTTGCTCGGAATCAGCGTTCGTGGAGGCGACCATCCCGAGCAAGCCGTGCGTGGCATGGACGTCGTGCTTACGGCGACGAATTCGCTGACCCCGATTTTTCCGGAAGACTGGGTGGAAGCGGGTACGCACGTGAGCAGCATGGGCAAGCCGACCGAATTGAGCCGCGGCCTGCATTTGAAAGCCCATCGCATCGTCGTCGGCAGCCAAGAACAAGAGCGCAACTACGGCGATCGCTCCGCCGCATTGCCGTTGGTCGAATTGACCGCGGAAGGAAAGCTCTCGTGGAGCCGGATTCCCGAGTTGGGCGAGTTGGTTACCGGGCAAGTTGTCGGCAGAACAAATCGAGACGAGATCAATATTTTCCGCGAATCCCAGGGCGGTTACGGCGACATGGCGTTTGCCGCTTGGCTGTATGAAGAGGCGGTGAAACGCGGCTTGGGGAAGCGGGTCGAGCTCTAAGATTTTTGTTCAAAGGTTCAAGTGTTCAAGGTTCAACGTCAGAGGAGCCGAGTGATGATCACGTGTAGAAAACTCCCATCAGTTTTGTGGCTGGTTGCCGCAATGGCCCTCGCGCCTTCCGCCCTATTTGCCCAGACGTTGGCTCAGCTCGTCGACGGCGCGAAGAAGGAAGGACAGATCGTTCTAAGTTGGGGCACGGGCACGATGGGCGGCGTCGAAGGCGCGCAGGCGATGGAAAAAGCGTTCAACAAAACCTACGGCTTGAGCCTGCCTTTTAAATTCAGCCCTGGACCGGCGATGCCGCAGCTGGCAAGCCGCATCATTCAAGAAGGAAAAGCCGGCCAGCCGGCTTCCAGCGATCTTTTTATCGGTTCAGAAAATCACGTGGCGCGGATGAATTTGAAAAAACTCGATTGGCCGAAGATTTTTCCGCACATCACGCGATCCATGGTGGACTGGGAAGGGCGGGTGTTGATCGTTGTTTCGCGCACGCCGGGGTTTACCTACAACACCAATATGATTAGCGCCAACGAAGTGCCGCAGAAGATCGAAGACTTGCTCAATCCGAAATGGAAAGGAAAGATCGCCTCGACGCCCTATGCAGCTTCGTTCGATCGCCTGGCGCTTTTCTGGGGCGAAGAGAAGGCGACGGCTTTTTTGCAAAAATTCACCAAGCAGGTGGCCGGACTGATTCGCTGCGGCGAAGAGGAAAGGGTTGCCAACGGCGAGTTTGCCATGCTGGCTTTTAATTGTGATCTGGCCGATGCGAACGACATGCGCGACAAGGGTGCGCCGGTCAACGGTAGAATCTTTAAAGACGCCGGCATTCTCTCCTATTGGTATCTCGCCGTGCCGAGCAACTCGACGCATCCCAACGCAGCGTCTCTGCTTTCAGCGTTTCTATTGACGAAAGAAGGCCAGGATATTCTTTGGAAGACGGAGAAAACCAGTTCGCACTTGGTCGAGGGAACCTACATGTATAAGCTCGTCAAAGATCAGGAACGGCAAGGCGTTAAATTCTACGCGAATCCCGTCTCCGACGTCGTAAAAAACCACGAGAATCAAAGCCGCGTGCGGCAAAAATTCCAGGATATTTTAGCAGGCAAATAACCGTGAAGGGTCGCTGGGTAGTCGTTGGGATTTCCGCGGCGGCCTTAATCCCGGTCCTCGCGCTCCTGCTGCTCGTTCTGTGGATGGGATTTTGGCAGAACGGACCGGGCGAGCCGATCGTCTACACGTTAAATCACTATCGCAACATTTTTACCGACTCCTTTACTTACAAAACCTTTCTGAACACCGTCGGTTTCGCCGCGACAGCCGTGCTCGTTTCGCTTCTTTTCGCCGTGCCCACGGCCTGGTTGGTCGAGCGCACGGATCTGCCGGGGAAAAATTTTATCTTCATGCTCGTGACTCTGGGCGCCTTGCTGCCGACATTTTTTACCGCCATGGGTTGGGTGTTTTTGCTGCATCCACGTATCGGCATCGTGAATCGCTTGGTCGTCGATCTTTTCGGCCTCCAGCAAGCGCCGTTCAATATCGCGTCGATCATCGGTATGGGTTGGGTCGAAGGATTGGGATTGTCCTCCATCGCGTTCATCATGGTCGTCGCCACTTACCGCACCATGGACCCGTCCCTCGAAGAAGCGGCGCGGGTACACGGTTTGGGAATTTTTCGAACGCTCAGATACGTGACGCTGCCGCTCACTTTTCCGGGCATCATCGCGGCATCGATTTATGTTTTCACCATCGCACTGTCGGCTTTCGAAGTTCCGGCGATCATCGGCATGTCGAATAAGATTTTTACTTTCGCGACGTTTATTTTTTACAAGATTCAGCCGCTGGAAGAGCTTCCCAGCTATGGCGTGGCGGGTGCCGTGAGCACCGTGCTGATTGTCTTGGCGCTCTTACTGAGCTGGAGTTATTTCGGTGTCCTGCGCTTTTCCCATCGTTACGCGGTCGTCACGGGCAAGGCTTACCGGCCGCGCTTGATCGAACTCGGGTCGAAGGGCTGGATTCTTGCTTGGGTGTTTCTCGGTTTCTATGTTCTTGTGGCCAAGTTATTGCCGTCCCTTCTGCTTATTTGGGCGGCTCTGTTGCGATACTTCCAGCCGCCGTCGTGGGCGGCGCTCGGTCAGATATCGCTCAATAATTTTTACGGCTTGCCGTGGAAGCTGCTGTTGCAAGGGGCGTGGAATACGTTGATCTTAATGCTTACCGTGCCGACGTTGACGTTATTGATTTGCTTAGCTATTTCGTGGACAGTGCTGCGCTCCGGCTTGCGTTGGCGGCTGCTTTTCGACGCGGTGGCGTTTTTACCCCATGCTGTGCCGCATCTCATTTTGGCAATCGCGACCATGTTCGCAACGCTGTTCCTTTTGCATAATGTTTTTTCTCTTTACGGCAGCCTGACCATTCTCATTTTCGTTTACACGGTAAGCCGGATCAGTTTTGCCACGCGCATAATCAACAATTCGCTGGCGCAAATCCACCCGGAGCTCGAGGAAGCGGCGTTTGTCGGCGGACTCAAGCTGCTTCAAGTGATGCGCAAGATCCTCGTGCCGCTGCTGAAACCGGCGCTGGTTTACGCCTGGATCTGGATGGCGCTGCTTTGCTATCGCGAATTGACGATGGCGTCGGTCCTGGTCACGAGCCAAAACAACGTGACTTTGCCGATGATCGTCTGGGGATTGTGGCTCGGCGGTAGTCTGAACCAAGCCGCAGCCGCCAACCTCGTCGTGCTCGCATTCATGCTACCGGCGATCTTGCTCTATTTTATCTTCGGCAGGCGCAGCCGGGTCGCGGAGGCGGCGTGATTTCGATCTCAGGCTTGTGCAAGAATTTTCGCACCGGTGATCATGCCGTGGCGGCGCTCCAGGCGATCGATCTCGAAGTCGGCCGCGGTGAGTTTTTTGTTCTGCTCGGGCCGAGCGGGTCGGGAAAAACCACGCTGCTGCGCAGCGTCGCCGGTCTCGAAAAGCCTGACGAAGGGGAAATCTCGCTCAACGGCAAGACGGTCTACTCTCGCAGCCGGCGCGTTTGCGCCGCGCCCGAGGAGCGTGAGATTGGCATGGTATTTCAGTCCTACGCGATTTGGCCGCATTTAACCGTGGCGGAGAACATCGGGCTGGTGCTCACTCACGGCCGTTCGAGAATGTCGAAGAAACGCGCCGTGGAACCGATTCGCCGCAGCCTCGAGCTGGTTCAATTGGAAAACTTCGAGGACCGTCCGGCGCGCTTGTTGAGCGGCGGCCAACAGCAAAGGGTCGCGCTGGCGCGCGCGCTAGCCGTCAATCCGGCGTTGCTGTTGATGGACGAGCCGCTGAGCAATCTGGACGCGCGGCTCAGAGAAGAGGTGCGCGCGAATATCAAGAAACTGGCTACCCAGCTCGGCATTACCGTTCTCTACGTCACCCATGATCAGGTCGAGGCGATGGTGCTCGCCGATCGAATCGCGGTCATGGCACAGGGCAAGATTCTGCAGATCGGCAACCCTTTTGAGCTCTATCGCAGCCCGGCCAACGCGCTGGTGGCGGAGTTCTTCGGTTCGATCAATTGGATACGCGGCAAAATGATAGACG
>DASWCL010000058.1:0-5470 GCA_036390135.1 Binatia bacterium | reverse complement strand
GCGCTCAGTTCGGGCCAGATCGGCGCGACTTATCTGGTTGTCCCCCTCGATCACGCGGCGGAGCAGCAGGGGTTCAACGTTCTGGGTTTTTTTAAGGATTACTTTCCCAACTACCAACTCTCGGTGCTCGCGGTGAAGCGGGCGTGGGCGGAAAAGAATCGCGCTTTGCTGGTGCGCTTCCTGAAAGGCGCGGTGCGCGCGCATCGTTGGCTCTACGCGAACAAAGAAGCGGCGATCGATTTTCTCGCCAAGGAAATTCCGCTCAAGCCGGAGCTTGCGCGCCGCGGCTGGGAGTACTACACGGCAAATCGGATCTGGCATCCCAACGCTGAGATCAATCTCGAAGGATTGAAATTTACCATGCAGGTCTATGCCGAGGAGTTCAAAACAACACCTCCTGACCCGCTGAAATATATCGATCGGAGCTATCTGCAACAGGCGATTCGCGAGCTCCGCGAGCGCTAGGTCGAGAGGAGAAGAAGCCAGATGTCGATCAGGGTTTATCGCTGCATGGTATTGGCGCTCATCATGGCGACATATTTCAACGCCGACGCCGTCGCTGAAAAGATTCGCACGTCGGTTCCTGGTTTGAATCTCAATTACTTGTCGATTTTTTCGGCGGACGCGAGAGGATTTTTCAGAGACGAGGGATTGGAAAACGAGACGATCGTCATTGGCGGACCTGCGGGCATCGCAGCGTTGATCAGCGGTGACGTTGACTACAGCGGCGCCGGCGGCAGTGGGCTCAGAGCAGCGGTCAAGGGCGCGCCGCTCAAAGCGATCATGTATCAAACCGAGCGGCCGACCTGGTATCTGATCGTCCATCCGAGCATCTCGCAAGTTACAGATCTCAGAGGGAAGAAGATCGGCGTTGCTTTGCTCGGCGACAGCGAGGACCGGTTTACGACTTTGTTCGTCGAGCGCAGCGGCCTTTCAGCAAAAGACGTGACAAAAATTACACTGGGAACCAGCCCCAGTGACAAGATTCTCGGCATTAAGAGCGGCGCGGTGGCGGCCGCGGTACTCGATCCTGCTGGCGCGGTCGCGGCGGAAAGAGAAGGGTTGCGCAATCTCGCGTACCTCGGCGATATCTTCCCGCTGCCGTTTCAAGGTTACGTCACGACGGATAAGAAGATCGCTGAAAATTCCGCGCAAATTAAACGATGGGCAAGAGCCGTAATTCGCGGCCTGATGTTCGTGCGCGAGCGGCCCGACGAGGCCGCCGATGTGGCGATGAAAAAACTCCAGCTCAGAAACGTTACCAAAGCGATGCTGGTTGAAGCGATCAAAGGATATTCGCGCGCTTTGCCGCAAGGGATTCCGGGTGTGCCGTCGGCGGAAGGCATCAAGAACATTCTTGAATACGAAATCAGGCTGCCGTTGAAGATGGATGCGCCGATTGCGGCAGACAGGTTCTTGGATTTGCGCTGGGTGGCCGAAGTCAAGAAGGAGATCGAGCAAAAGAGCAGATAACCTAAATTGTATCTACAAACTTACAGGACCGAAAAATTTCCATGACGGACTTTTCTGAAAGGAATTAAATCATGAATGCCGCATCAAGTATCGATCTCCAGTCCATGCGTGTCGATTTGGTTGGCAGTTTGCTAAGGCCGCAATCGGTAAAAGAGGTGTTTGCCAAATACGGCGACGGAAAGGCGAGCGAAGCTGATCTGAAGCAGGTGCAGGATGACGCGATTCGCGATGCCGTCGCCAAACAAGTTGCGCACAATTTGCCGATCATCGTCGACGGCGAGTTTCGCCGGACGAGCTTTATGGAGAGTTTTTCGGTCGTAGCCGGCGTCGAGGAATGGCAAGCGGGCGTTAAGACTTATCACGAAATACTTAAGCGAGCAGACAGGAGTGATTTGGTCACACATAAAGGGCAGGATCCGATCCTGCTCAATCGAAAGCAGGTAACCGAGCGACTGCGGCTCGTGCGCAATTCCTTGCTCGACGATTTTCGCTTCACACAGGGCTTAACCGACCGGCCGGTCAAAGTGACTCTGATCAGTGCGGACCGAATCAGCCAATGCTATGACAGCGAGGCTTCGCGCTCCGTTTATTCGAGCGTCGAAGAATTTTTGCATGACGTGATCACGGTGCAACGGCAAATGATCAACGGACTCGCTCAAACGGGTTGCCGTTATGTTGGCATCGACGGGCCGGGCTATACGGCTTATGTTGACCCCGACTCGCTAGCCGCGATGCGCGCGCGGGGCGAGGAGCCACACGCTAATCTGGCACGCTCGATTGAGACGGATAACAAGATCATGGCTGGCTTTCCGGGCGTGATTTTTGGGATGCACATCTGCCGCGGCAACCGACAGAGCATGTGGCATCGGGAAGGGTACTATGACGCCATCGCCGAAAAACTCTTCAGCGGGTTGAATCACCAGCGTCTCTTGTTGGAGTACGACACCGAGCGTGCCGGTGGTTTCGAACCGTTGCGTTTCGTGCCGAAAGGCAAGATTGCCGTGCTGGGTTTGATCACGACCAAAATCGGAAGAGTCGAGACCGTCGATGAGTTGCGGCGGCGCATCGACGAGGCCGCGCGCCATCTACCGCTCGAACAACTGGCGCTCAGTCCGCAGTGCGGTTTTGCGTCGAGCTTGCGCGGCAATTTACTTACGGAAGATGAGCAGTTCCGAAAATTGGACGTAATGCTCGAAACGGCGAGAAAGGTTTGGGGTTAGTGAGGTTGCGGTAATCGGCTCGGCGTTTCAAGTCCGAGCGATTACCCGCAGATTCGTTGAGAGGCGAATGCGCTACGCCTTTTATCTGTCAGTGCGCCGCCGGTCGTCGGGCTCGCGCATCGACCAAGCCGACCTTTGGCTCGCGCAGAAGCGGCGATCAGCGTCGATTTGTTGCCGGGAGCCATCGAGGTCGACTTGGACATTGAAGCAATGTTCGCGGCCGCGCAAGCGGAAGCCTTCGGCGGCGGGGATGTCGATCTCATTCACGCCGGGACGAAGCTTGAAGTCGCGAACGTTGCCGGCGATTGTATTGCCTTCGCGGACGACGATATCGGTGTCACACTCGCGCCGCCCGTCAAAACGAATGCGCACTTTCCACGTGCGGACGCGCTGCCCTTCAAATACCGGATCCGGCGACATGTCGAGGTCTTGAATATTCAAGCGGTCACCGCGACGACAGCTCCCGCCCCGGCCGGAATCGGCGGCGTTTGCGTCCGATGAGATAGTTAATAACGCTGCCCCCAAGAGCCCGGCTAAGAAAACAGTTTTGCTGCAGAACATAATTGCCTCCTTTGCGATATGCTACGGATTAGACGTTCGGGGTAACCGGTCGCTACAAGCCGGCATCGCAAAGGTTCGAGCGAGGTCTTTCCATTAAGTTCCCAGGCTCGCCATCAAGCGGCCAAATCCTTTCACATTCTCCTTAACGTCAATCATTTTCATGGCGTACCAGATGCAAGCCAAGCTGCTGGTTATCACCGGCTTGCCGATTTCCTCTTCCAAGATGGCCACGTCGGTTATTGTCGGCCAGCGCGGGCACGCAATAAAAATACCGTCGGCCCCGCGGGCCTTGGCATAGAGACGCTTGGCGATTTTGTAGGAAGCGTGAACTGGCAAATCGGTGAGCTGGGCATTTTTCTGCACGCCGTAGCCGGCGATCTGCAAAACCTCAAAGCCCGACGCTTCGAGGTGACGCTTGAGGCGCTGGTTGAGCTCTTCTGGATACGGCGTGCCGACGACGAGCTTCTGGAAGTTCAGAGCTTTCAACGCTTCGACTTCCGCCGTCAAGCCTGCGGCCACAGGCAGGCCGAATTTTTCCGTGAGCTTTTTGCCGAGCTCGCGGTCGCTACCGAAGGGCAGGCGGGTGAAAAGCGGCGAGCCGCTGAAAATTATCGAGTCGCAATTGTTTTCCACCAGATCTTGCACGGCCTCCTCGATGCGGCCGAGTTGCTTCTCGAAGTCGTCGTCGACTAGCTGGCGCACGGTGCCGGTAGTATTCAGGATCATAAATCCTTCGGGAAACATTCTGTAAAACTCGTACACTAAAGTATCACCCCGCGAGGGAGCAACGTGACCGATGCGGGCGCGCCAGCCGTACATGTTTAACCCTCCTTGTGTATTACTGCGTTCATTTGCAACGGCGTCGGTACTCATTGCACGATGGCCAATTCATTTCGTTCAAGCCGTTCAAAACGTTCAAACAGTTCAATTCGGAAAAACCCGCTTATGAGATACGCTGCCATCAGATGGTCGGCCAACCGTAGAGTTTAGCCGGATTTTCGGCGAGGATTCGATTACGAGTGAGTTCATCCGGGCCTGCCGCCAAGAGGAAGTCGAGCAGATCGCCGTCGTTGGGCATGGGCACGGCGATGCCTGCATGCGGCCAGTTGCTGCCCCAAATTACACGATGCGGGGCCGCGTCAATAATCTCACGGACGACGGCGATCATGTCAGCGTAATCCGGCGGGCTGGCTTCCGACAATTGATAGAAGCTGTAAAGATTGACCCAAGCATGTTCTTCATTCTTGAGAATGGTGAGCAGCTCGCGGAATTCGTGGTCGTCTCGGTTTTGGCGCGGCTCGGCGTGCGCCACGTGATCGAACACGTAGGGCATCTTTAGGTCGTTCAAGCGCGGTACGGCGGCGATGACTTCGGCCATTGATTGCGACATGAATTCCACATGCCATGAAAAGGCGGAAACTCGCGCGGATATTTTCTTGGCATCGTCGAATGACAAACCACCTTTGCCATTTGTTTTTATGCGAAAGCCGGTAAAGCCGGTGTCCTTCAAACGTTTGAGTTCACGATCCGTGATTGCCGGATCGAGCAACGCGAGGCCTTTGAATTTTCCGTCCATGCGGGCCAGGGCATCCAGAGTGACTTGGTTGTTGGTACCGTTGGCGCTGCCGGTAACGATTACCGCGCGCTCCAATCCAAGCGCGCGGTGCACTGTTAGATAATCGTCGAGTGTCGAGTGCGGGTCGGGGGTGTAATTTCTCTCGGCGTTCAGTGGATAGATTTCGCTCGGGCCATAGACGTGAAGATGCGTGTCACAAGCGCCGGGCGGGGCAATCAGCTTGGGCTTGCTCGTCTGCGGATTGGGTCGTTGAACCGCTCGCATGTCAGTGCGCATAATCTAATGCAAGTGGTGGTAAAATATCCAGTGCCGATTTTAAAATTGTGTAGCCTGTGCAATAGCGCCGTCGGTTTGACCGTGGTTTCCGGTTTGCTCTATTTTGCTCGGCAAAGCGCTTAGCATGGCACGATCACACGCCGGGAGGAAATCTTTATGGCGACGACCAATGGGCAGTTAAGCCTATTTCTCTTGAAAGCCGACGGGCTGGTGCGCTGTCGCTGGGACGGTGAATCGGAGCGCGTTGAAAAGCTGAACAGCGCGCTCGATGGCGAAACGCTACGCGAACTTGCCCCCGATCCATTTGACCCTAAGCGTTTGTATGCAGCGACCTTAACCGAGATTCACGTGAGCGAGGACGGCG
>DASWCL010000057.1:0-2688 GCA_036390135.1 Binatia bacterium | reverse complement strand
CTGGGCGTGATGGCGCTGGTCAATGGCGACGTTGCATTCACCGGCACTTTTGTCAGCACCGTGCGTGGCATTCTGTCCGGCTTTCCGCTGAAAATTATTCTCGTCTCCTTCAAGAAGGGCGTCTATTATCTGATCGCGCATCCGAGCATCAAAGATATCCAAGATCTCAAAGGCAAGAAACTGGGAGTGTCGAGCTTACGCGGCTCCGATCATCTCGTCGCTGAGGAGCTGTTGCGCTCCAAGGGCTTCAACCCGGCGCAGTTGCAGCCGGTGGTTTTGGGCGACACGTCGGTACGGGCACAATCGGTCATCACCGGCGCCGTTGAAGTGACGGCGTTGTCCCCGCCGCATGATCTTATGGCGCAAAAAATGGGCGGCAAGGTTTTGGCCGGACCGCCGGAAGTCGGCATGCCGGCTTCGGGTATGATTACTTCTGATCGGCTGATCAAAGAAAATCCCCAGCTAGTGAAGCGCGGCCTGCGGGCGATGCTCAAGGCCAATCGCTTCATCGAAGAGAACCGTCAGGAAACGATTCGAGTTCTTTTGCAGTGGGTGAAGCAGACGCCGGAGATCGCGGCGCGTTCCTACGATGTCGAGCTCAAGTCGATTCTGCGCGACGGCATCATGAGCGACAGCGACATGGAGAATTTCTTAGAGCGCCTGTTCGACAAGAAGAAGCCGCTGGATGAAGTGCGTGATTTTTCCCATGTGCGCGCGGCATGGAAGGAGTTGGAATCGGGGAAATGAGCTTAAACCGGCGGACGAGTCGGTTCCGTATGAGAATTCGGGTCGGCTTGACGCCGTCGCCAACCGCGCACGCCAACAGCGAGCAACATGAGTCCGGTCATCAGCCAGCCGCCGGCGGTTTTCAATTCCGGATTGGTGAGAATGTTTTCGTGAGACAGAACGTCGAACCAAGCGAACGCCGCTCCGGCGACGAATAGACTTCCTAAAACCAGTGCGGTGTATCGAACGAATGGTTTCATCAGTTGTCGCCATGATTGGCGAGACGCGCGACAGCTATTCGGATAGTTTCTTGACCCGCTCGATCACATCCTTCGGTTGGTTCATGACGTCACGGATTTGCGCTTCGACTTCGGCGCCGGGAAGCACTTCGAGATCGAGCTTGGTTTTTTTCGCTTCTTCGATGACCTCCGGTTCCCTAAGCGCTTTGAAATAGGCGTCGCGCAGGATCTTGATCCGATCCGCCGGAGTGCCTGGGGTCGTAATCATCGGCCTCCCCAACGTGGCCGACACCAGCATCACTTTGGCGACGCTGCGGCTGAAAGCCGAAGTTTTCTTTTTCTCCATGAGGTCAACGAGAGTCGGTGCGTCGGCTAGACGAGGATCTTTTTTGTTTCCTGTCTGCACGAGATGGCGATCGAACCCGTTTTTATGCCAGGTGAAATACGGCTCGCGAGCGAAGTGGGTGGTGATGCCGGTGCCGCGGCAATGAATTTCACCTTTTTCCAACGCCAGATCGATCTCCACGCCGCCCGGATAACCGCGCACTTCCTGAAATTTTACTCCCAAGGTTTCCTCCAACACGTTATTCACGATTGTGGTCAAATCCGACGTTCCGGTAGAGCCGCATTTCGGCGCTTCCTTGGCGTTCATAACGTCTTCGATGGATTTCCATGGCGCATCCGCTTTCATGTAAAGCAACAGATCGCGCTGGTCGACGCTACCAAGCCAGACCATTTTGCGAACATCGAACGTCGCCTCCTTGTGGCCGAGCAGTTGGTCGAGATAGATGCCGCTGCCCGGCATGCCCAAGGTCAAGCCGTCCGGTTTGGCGACGCCGTAAACGTAATTGGTTGCGCTCAGCGAGCCGGCGCCGGGCATGTTTTGCACGATGATATTGGGATTGCCTGGAATGTGTTTCCCCATGTGCCGGGCAAGGATACGGCCGTACTGATCGTAAAGGCCGCCGGACGTGAAACCGACAATGATGCGAATCGTCTTGTCTTTGTAGAATGGCGCCGATTGGGCATTAGCCGTCGCAGTGAAAGTCGTTCCGACAATCAGCACTATTGCAGTGGCGATCCCCAGAAAACGGCTAGCTATTCTCAACATGGGTCGAACGGTCATCGTTACCTCCGTCGTTATGGCGGGACATCCGCTTATACGGCAATTTCTCGACCTTGCGCAATCTGCGACTTGACAGATTCTCTGCCTCGATCTTAAGTTCTTGGCGTGACCAATCCGGCAAGCACGACTGATATCGTGGTGATTCCCGGTGGATCGTTTCTGATGGGTTGTGAACACGGCCAGGACAACGAACGGCCGTGTCATCGGGTCTGGGTCGATGGTTTCGGGATCGGCCGATTTCCTGTTACCAATCGCGAGTACAAAGTTTTCACCGAAGCGACTAAATATTCGGCGCCGCCTTTTTTCTCTGACCTGGGTTTTTCCGATACCGGACGACCGGTGGTCGGCGTCACTTGGGACGATGCGCTGGCATACTGCCGTTGGCTGAGCGATCGAACTGGCGATCTGTTTCGATTGCCGACTGAAGCTGAGTGGGAGCGCGCCGCGCGTGGCGGGCGCGAGGGCGCGCTTTATCCCTGGGGCGACGAGCCGCCGTCGGAAAAACATTTCACGGGTTGCGATCCTCAGACCGGCGGTCCGGCGCAAGTCGGCGTCAACGCGCCGAATGATTTCGGATTATTCGATATGAGCGAAAAT
>DASWCL010000056.1:0-12971 GCA_036390135.1 Binatia bacterium | reverse complement strand
CTCCGCCGCAGCTAACGCCGGCTTGCGCACGGTGTCTTGCTTTTCTTCGGTGTGACTCTCGAGGCGATGATATTGCTCCACGCTCATGAATTCCCGCGCCGGCCTGACCGCATAGGGTTCTTTCGGCACCTCGACATCGAGACGCCGCGTCGGTTCGCCGATGGCGTTTTGATAGGTTTCCTGCCCTTCTTTACTCAAGAGCCAATTCACAAATACTTTGGCGGCATTGGGGTGTGGTGGAACTTTGATCACCGCCAGGACGCCGGAGCCGGTCACGGGATAGATTCCGTCTTTTAGCTGCGGCAGCGGCTTGACCGGAAGTCCTGCCTTAACGAACGATACGAAATTGTCAATGTCCAGACCGATGGTGAGTGCTACGGAGCCTTTTACCAGAGCCTCAGCAAGCGGCCGCTCTTCGCCCATGACCAGCAGATTTTGCTGCGCGAGCTTTTTAAGAAAATCTTCTCCCTTGGTTTTCCACAAAAACGTCCAGTTGCCTTGCCCGGCGCCGCCCCGGCGCGGATCGCTGTAGCCGATCTTGCCTTGCCATTTAGGCTGGAGCAGATCGTCGTACGAGCGCAATTCCTCCGGCTTCATGAGATCGGTGTTGTACCAAAGCGCATCTTGAACAAAGGCGAGAAAGGAATAACCGTAACGTTTGGTTTTGTCTACGTACATGTGGCCGCCCCACCAGTTCTTCGCTTCCCTGACTTCAGGAAGAATAAATTGCGTTTCAACCGGTTCGAGCATGCCCGTCAAACCGAAAAGAATCGGCGCCGATCCCCCAGTGTGGACATCGGTAAGTCGAAGTCCCGCTCTAAACTCGTCGGCAATTTTCTTGGCCACAGCCGCGCCACGACCGGTCACGAGCTCCAGCTCAATGCCGTAACGCTTCTCAAAAACGTCCTTCAAGCTTTTTCTCAATTCGGCGCCCGGAGGAATCGAGACGACGACTTTGCCTTCTTTCTTCGCCGCCGAAACAACTTCTTGCCACTGCAATGTCTGAGCATCGGTGACGGGACACCCGCCGATGTTGAAAATCATCAGCGCCATCGCTGTAAGAAAAACGATTATTGTTGGCTTTCTCGTCATTGATTCTCTTGCCAATGCCGATCACAACGAAATGATGGCAGCGAGTGAATGAAATGTTCTGACATCTAGTGAGTTTGTCGACGGGTTGTCAAGCCTATTTCACTGAACTGCCCTTCCACTGGAGGAACGAAGCACATATTGCCAGGAAATATGCCCTGCGCTGATGCAATGCAAAGTTGGCCGCCTGATGAAGATCTCTAGCCACAATCTTGATCACCGCGCGGTCGTCGCATGCGGATTGCACAAAGCACTCCAGCGACATCTGAAAATTCTCGCGCTTAATTTACTCGTGTGATTGCTTGCACGACTCGCTCTAATCGAGTACCGTTTGTGGGTTCTCGGATTACTCGCTATGTGGGCGATCAAAGTAGCATTTGCGCTCTCCCTGGGAGTTACTGGAATAATCGGATGCGCGTCCTCCGAGCGTTTGTACGATCGCACGACGACGTCGACGATCCCGATTCCACAAACAAGTTCCCCCGCCGCCAATCTTGCCGACTCAGCATCAGGCGCAACGTCATTAGAATCTTCCGCGAACGACACTCAACAGCCCGCTATCCGCGCGCCCAATCCGCTCGCTCAAACGCGCGAGGCGCCGCCGACGGCCCAGTTCAAGCCGATCGAGCCGCAGCCCGAGCGCGTAACGAGCGAGGGGAAAACAGCACAACCGATCAAATTATCTCCGCCATCGGCGCAAGCCGCGCCGAGTCTTGGCGCGGATAATCGGCTCCTGGAATTGCTCGACAAGGATTTCGAAAAAGCCGTCGAGCAATTCAAAGAGCGCCGGCGGCTGCAATTTTCTAAGGAAGTGGTTGAGCACGCGAGGGTCCGTCACTTTGTGAAATATTATTCAACGACCGGCAAAATTCGTTTTCAAGAGCTGCTCGCTCGCTCCGGCAAGTACATGCCGATGATCGCCAAGGTGCTGAGTCAAGAAGGCTTGCCGGAGGAGCTTGGCTATCTGGCGCTCCTTGAAAGTGAGTTCGTCGTAACTACCACCTCACGCAACGGCGCCGTGGGTCTGTGGCAATTTGTCGCGACCACGGCACGTCAGTACGGGCTGCGCATTGATGAATGGGTCGATGAAAGGCGCGATCCAGTGAAATCGACGCGCGCCGCCACCCGCTACCTTAAAGACTTGCACGACTACTATGGCCGATGGTACCTAGCGACGGCCGCTTACAACGCCGGGCCCGGCAACGTCGATCGAGCTTTGCAACAGAGCGGCGCAAAGGACTTTTGGAATATTAAGGCAAAAGCTCAACTGAGCGAAGAGACGCGTAATTTTGTGCCGAAGTTCGTCGCGATTTCGCTCATTGCGACGGATCCGAAAAAATATGGCTTGGATGACGTTCGCTACGTGCCGCCTTTGGATTATGAAGAAGTCGAATTGAAAACGCCAATAAAGCTCGCGACTCTGGCCCAAACCGCTGAAACGGACATCGCGGACATACGAAATTTAAACCCTGCGTTGCTACGCGATGTCACACCGCCGGGCGAAGCCGATTTTCACGTCAACCTGCCGGTGGGCAAAGCGTCGGTTCTGCTCGCCAAATCAAATGAAAAAACTTCCGAGAAAGACGCGCAAGCAGCGCAACTCGTAACACACGAGGTTAAAAGAGGCGAGACGCTTTTTTCCATCGCGCGGTTTTACGGTCTAGAGGTTCGCGCATTGATGGAGTTCAACGGTCTGACGACGCCGCGATTGCGGATCGGTCAAAAGCTCAGAATCTTCCTGGACGGACTTCGGGGAGCGCTACGCTAGCAGTTTACGAACGCTTTTCCATCGGCACGTAATCGCGCTTCTGAGCCCCAAGGTAAACTTGTTTCGGACGCGCCAACTTCTGATCCGGATCGGTGAGCATTTCCTCCCATTGGGCGATCCAGCCGGAAGTTCGCGGAATGGCGAAAAGCACCGGGAACATGTCCATCGGCAGTCCCATCGACTGATAAATCAACCCTGAGTAGAAGTCGACATTGGGATACAGCTTGCGCTTGATAAAATAATCGTCCGACAACGCGATGCGCTCGAGATCTAGTGCGATATCGAGCAGCGGGTTGCGCCCGGTTACCTCGAAAACCTGATCGGCGACATCTTTAATGATCTTCGCGCGCGGATCGTAATTCTTGTAAACCCTGTGGCCAAACCCCATCAATCGCCCCTCGCCCCCTTTAACTTTCTTGATGAATTCGGGAACGTTATTTTTCGAGCCAATCTCCATGAGCATCCGGAGCACGGCCTCGTTCGCGCCACCGTGCAGGGGTCCGTACAGCGCGGCCGCCGCCGCGGCCACCGCCGAATAGGGATCGACCTGCGAGCTGCCCACACCGCGCATCGCGTTCGTGCTGCAGTTCTGCTCGTGATCGGCGTGCAAGATAAAAAGCACATCGAGCGCCCGTTCCAGGACCGGATGGGGCTTATATTTGAGCTCGGTCATCTTAAAAAGCATATTGAGAAAGTTGCCGGGATAACTCAAATCGTTGTCGGGATAGGAGTACGGCAACCCGAGACTGTGCCGGTAAGCGAACCCGGCCAGGGTCGGCATTTTGCTGATTAATCGATAAGTCTGGTCATGCCGCGACTTGACGTCGAAAATTTTTTTCGCTTCCGGGTAGAAGGTCGAGAGCGCCCCCACGGTGCTGAGCAAAATACCCATGGGGTGAGCGTCATGGTGGAAACCGTCGATCAGTTTCTTGATGTTTTCATGAATGATTGAATGAAAGGTGATGTTGTGGGTCCAGTCCTCAAGCTGGGATTTATTCGGCAACTCGCCGTAGAGGATTAAATAAGCCGTCTCTAAGTAGCTGCTCTTCTCGGCAATCTGCTCGATGGGATAGCCGCGGTAGCGAAGCATGCCTCGGTCGCCATCGACATAGGTAATCTTGCTCTGGCACGACGCGGTATTCATGAAACCCGGGTCATAACTGACGATTCCGTCATCTTCAGTGACTTTAATTTGGAACAAATCAGTGGCCTTGATCGCGCCGTTTTTGACGGGAATCTCGTACTGTTTGCCGGTTCGATTGTCGATAATCGTCAATGTCTCTGAGGCCATGATATCTACCTTTCAGTACTACCGTTCGCGTCAATTTCCTTTTAGACTATCCCTATGCGCCGGTCAACTGCGTATCAGCTTTCCGGCCCCGCTAAGACGCAATCGATTTTCCATCGGCCATTGACTCTGGAACAACAGACCATTGTCGCCGGGAGAAAATCGGCCACGCGACGATCCGGGTCGCCAGTGACGAGCAAAGCAGCGAGCCGATTGAGATATGGTAAATGACTGATCAGGAGAATCGAGTACTCGGCTACCTCAAGCTCGGCTTTAACGATTGCCGGATCATCTTCGGGCAAGAGACCGCTATGTTCTTCCAAGCCCAACGACGGCGCGAGCAGTTCGCTAAATATTTCCGCCGACTCCTGCGCTCGTAAAATTCCCGAGTGATAGATGATCGAGACTTGAATGTTACGGTCGAGCGCCAAACGGGCGGTCCGCTCAATACTTTGGCGTCCCTTTTGAGAGAGCGGACGCAGGGAATTTTCGTTCGCCGAGACAGCGTCCCCATGGCGAACTAGATAGACGTTCATAACCGGTTTAAGACATGGCGATCCGTTGGAGTTCGGATCGATCTTGCGGCTGATGGCGTTGCCGCGCTTGCGAGTCGTCGGTGATCGCTAACGATTTAGCGTCCACTTCGTTGCGTCGTGGTTGCAAAAACCTATCGTTGATATAGTATGCCGCTCAACAATTTGCAATCTTGGTATCCGTTGCGCGTTCGCTAACCGTGATCGAGTTTCGCAAGGTCAATAAGTGGTTCGGCTCGCTTCACGTCCTACGGGACATCGATCTCACCATCGAGGCGGGAAATGTCGTCGTGGTCTGCGGCCCGAGCGGTAGCGGCAAAAGCACTCTGATCCGCTGCATCAACCGCCTCGAAACGACTCAATCCGGGAACATTATCGTCGATGGCTTGTCACTGACCGACGCCCGTCTCAACGCGGTACGGCTTCGCACCCATGTCGGGATGGTTTTCCAATCGTTCAATCTCTATCCGCACATGACCGTATTACGGAACATTACGCTAGCGCCGATCATGGTGAAAGGACTCGCCAAGAGCGAAGCGGAAAAAATTGCTTCCGAGCTTTTGGAGCGAGTCGGGATTCCTGACAAAGCCGACGTCTTTCCCGCCAATCTTTCCGGCGGCCAGCAGCAGCGCGTCGCCATCGCGCGCGCGCTGGCGATGAAGCCGAAAATCATGCTATTCGACGAACCGACGTCGGCGCTCGATCCCGAGATGATCAACGAAGTTCTCGAAGTCATGACCGATCTCGCACGCGACGGCATGACGATGGTCGTCGTCACCCACGAGATGGGTTTCGCCCGCCGCGTCGCGCATCGTATCGTGTTCATGGATCAGGGGCGCATCGTCGAAATCAGCGAACCGGAAAAATTTTTCGCCGCGCCCGAGTCGCCGCGGGCACAGCAGTTTCTGAGCAAAATTCTTTCGCATTGAGGAGCACGACATGAAACGACTTCTGTCATTCTGGCTGATTGGAATCGTGACCCTGGCCAATTACGGCTTCGGCCGTAGCGAAACCACGCTCGAAAAAATAGACAAAAGCGGTGCGCTGATTATCGGCACGCGCACCGGCTCGCCACCTTTCGCCTATGTAAACAAGAATAATGAATGGGTCGGCTTCTCCATCGACTTAGTTGAGAAGGCGATCCTTCCCGTGCTCAATAAAAAACTCGGCAAGCAAATCAAGCTGGAAAAAAAGGAGTCCGCGCCGCAAACACGTATTCCGCTTCTGACTTCGAACGCCGTCGATCTGATCGCCGAAACCATGACCGATACTCAATCGCGTCGCGATCAAGTTGATTTCAGCTTAACCTTCTTCGTTACCGGTGCGCAGTTTCTGGTCAAGAAAGGCAGCCCGATCAAAGGGATCCAGACAATCGCAGGAAAACGAATCGCTGCCCAACAGGGCTCGACCAACGCGAAGATCATTCGCGAGCGCGTGGCCAACGTAAAGTTATTGGAATTTCCCGATCAGCCCGCAGCATTTCAAGCCCTGGCGCAAGGTCAGGTGCAGGCCTATACGAACGACGGAATACAATTGGCCGGCTTACGCGCAAAAGCGCCCAAGCCCGACGACTGGGCGGTGGTCGGTGAGTTTTTCTCCTACGAACCCTACGGCATGGCGTTGCGCAAGAATGATTCCGAATTTCGCCAAGTCGTCAACCTCGGCTTGATGGACTCCATCTCGTCGGGCCTCTACTTTGCGGTCTATGACAAATGGTTCGGTCCGAAAGGCGAAGCGCCTTACCCGCTGTCAGCCGAAACCAAGCGTTTCTTGCAAATGCAAGTGGTGCCGAAATGAAGAAGCAGGCAATAGGTAGTGGTTGGAAACCAATTTCGGTGTTTTGGTATTCACTAATGCCTATTGCCTAATGCCTTCTTCTAAAATGACTTACCACTTCAACTGGAGTGTTCTTTGGACCGGACAAACCGGCGGCTGGTTGCTTCAGGGTCTGTTGACCACGCTGGAGATTTCCTCCCTCGGTTGGTTACTCGCCGTTACGCTGGGAATTTCATTCGGCGCGCTCCGCACGACATCCGTTTCCCCATTACGCTGGCTCGCGACGGCGTACGTCGAGTTTTTTCGCAACGTGCCTTTACTCGTTTGGATGTTTTTCTGGTATTTCGGCGTGCCACCATTGCTGCCGCAACTGTTGCAAGATTGGCTTTTAGATCACGGCGCCGAATTTTGGTCCGGGGTGTTCGCCTTGGGAGTTTATCACGGCGCGCGGTTTGCCGAAGTCATTCGTTCGGGCATCCAAGCAATTCCAAGAACACAGTTTGAAGCGGCGCTGTCGACCGGCCTCACGACGGTCCAGGCGTACCGCTTAATCATTCTGCCGATTGCGCTGCGTCTGATCGTGCCCCCGGCGACCAATGAGACGCTCAACCTCGTGAAAAATTCTTCCGTCGCTCTAACGATCGGCGTCGCGGAACTGACTTTTCAAACCCGCCAGATCGAAACTTACACCGCCAAGGCGTTCGAAGCTCTGGCCGCGGGAACGTTGATCTATCTTTGTGTTTGTCTGGCGATCGCCGCGATCATGACGCGCATCGAACGGCAAACGGCTATTCCCGGCATGATGGTTCGTGGCAGCACTGGAGAGTTTTGAAATGGATCTCCAGGTCATCGGCAATAACTTTGGCTTTCTCATCCTTCAAGGCTTCCTTGGCGTTGGCTCCTTCGCCGGTGGCACGCTGCGCCTCGCGGTCCCGGCAATCGTCTTGGGATTTATTTTAGGAACGGCCATCGGTTTGGCGCGCTTGGCTCGCGCGCGTTGGATTTACATTCCGGCGGCAGCTTACGTGGAATTCTTTCGCGGCGTGCCACTGGTCATGGTCATTTTCTGGTTCTGGTTCATGATTCCCGTTCTGGTCGGCAGATCGCTGCCGGAATACAGCGTCGCCCTGACCGCATTCGTCATATTCGAGGCTGCGTATCTGGCCGAGATCGTTCGCTCGGGCATACAATCCGTGCCGCGCGGCCAAGTCGAGGCGGCCACGGCCACCGGCCTCACGCGCGCACAGATGATGCGCCATGTGGTATTGCCGCAAGCCCTGCGCAATATGATGCCCGCTCTGGTGACGCAATTTATCGTACTGCTCAAAGACACTTCCCTGGCGTCGATCATCGGCTACGTCGATCTCACCAAAGCGGCGCAGATCGTGAACAATCGCGAAATTCGTCCCTTCGAACTCTACCTCTTCATCGCAGTCATCTATTGGCTGTGCAGCTATGGCATGTCTCGATACGCGCGTCATTGGGAACATCGCTGGAATCCAAGTCTGCCCTAGAAACAGCGGTGGTGACTTAATCATCGCTTAACAACAAATGATCCTCCTGTTGTTGACCGTTCCAACATCCCCGCGTTACAGTTATATTGAAGCTCCTGTACCGATAGTCAGAGCCGCAGGCTCGGGGCACTATCCCGAACATTTTCTTACGCCAAGTCTTATGCTCTTCCTGAAAAACACGCCGATCAACCAAATCCTCTCGATTCATGAGATGATCGAGGCAATCGAGGATACACTCAAAGAAGTTGCCGTAGGCCGCGGCTTCGAGTTGCCGCGGCGCAGAATCCACCATCCCAACAGAATGATCTTTGGGTTGCTGCCGGGCTCGGTGCACGGCGCCATGGGCGCCTATCTTCAGACTGACTTGGACCGCCGGATCCATCACGAAACCGTGATTTTGTATAGCGTCGATACCGGCGTACCGCTCATCTTATTTCAAGACTGCGCCATTAATGAAAATCGGACCGCCGCGGCGGGCGCCATCGGCGCCAAGTATTTAGCCCGCGCCAACGCTCGTCGCGTGGCCGTGTTCGGGAGCGGCGTCCACGCCGAAAGTCAAGTCAAGGCGGCCGCAGCCGTCAGAAACTTGACACAAGTGCGAGTTTATAGCCCGACCGCAAAACATCGCGAAACATTGGCCGAAAAACTAGGCAGCGAACTCAAAATTCCCGTACACGTCGTGGCCAGCGCTGAGGAAGCATTGGAAAGCACCGATATCGTCATAACCGCGACCGATTCCAAGGTGCCCGTTTTTGATGGCAACCAGTTGTCAGAGGGAACTCACATTACATCGATCGCCAATGGCGACAAGACACGCAGCCGACAGGAGCTTGATGAAATCACGATCCGGCGTGCCAATCCGATCTTCGTGACTTCGAAGGAAACTCTGTGCGCCAACGAGAGCGATATTTTTCGTGCCGTCAGAGATCGGTTGATTACCTGGGATCAGGTTCATGAGATGTCCAGCTTGCTGCTCGGCAAAGTCCACGGCCGCACCCACGATCAGCAGATTACGCTTTTTAAGCTCCAGGGAACCGGTATCATGGACGTCGCCATTGGATTACGCGCCTTCGAAAAGTTGAAAGATAGCAATCTGGCGCAACCGTTGTGAGAATGAGAGAATGAATTAGGATAAAATAATGGCGCATTACGACATGTTAGTCATCGGTTCCGGCCCCGCGGGCCAGAAGGCGGCGATCCAAGCTGCCAAAGTCGGCAAGAAGGTCGGTGTCATCGAGCGCAAGAAAGTTGTCGGAGGTATCTGCATCAACTCCGGTACCATTCCCAGCAAATCGCTGCGCGAGGCGGTGCTTTTCCTTTCGGGTTTCAGACAACGCAGTCTTTACGGCGCCAGTTACCGGGTCAAAAAAGACATCACCTTCGAGGATCTCGCCCAGCGTTGCGACCATGTGGTGAAAGCGGAACAGGAAGTCATCCAGAATCAATTGATACGTAATTCCGTCGATTTCATCATCGGCACTGCGGCTTTCCTCGATCCGCATCGGCTATCGATCCGGCAGGATTCCGAGTCCAATGAACACACCGCGGACTATATCGTCGTCGCCGTCGGCACCGAGCCGGCGCGCCCTCCCGACATTCCGTTCGACGGCGAGTCCATCGTCGACAGCGATGAGCTGCTCTCGCTCAAGCAATTGCCGAAATCCTTGACCATCGTCGGCGCCGGAGTTATCGGCTGCGAATATGCTTGCATCTTGGCGACCTTGGGGATTCCGGTGGTACTGGTAGAGCGGCGGCCCCGGCTGCTTGAATTTGTCGATAGCGAGCTTGTCGAGTCGCTACAATATCAGATGCGCAATATCGGCGTGACGCTCCGGCTCAACGAAGAGGTCGTGGGTGTTTCCAAAGCAACCGATAAGATCGTCGTGCTTCAGCTTAAGAGCGGCAAGCAAATTCGCGCGCCATTACTCATGTATTCCGCGGGCCGCATCGGCGCCACCAAAAACTTAGGTCTTGAACGGATCGGCATAGAACCCGACGACCGTGGGCGACTGAAGGCCAATGAGAACTACCAAACCGTGGTAGCGCATATTTATGCGGCCGGCGATGTGATCGGCTTTCCCGCGCTGGCATCGACTTCAATGCAACAGGGTCGCCACGCGGCTTGTCATGCTTTTAATCTTGGGTGTGAGACATCGACTCACCTGCTACCGTACGGCATTTACTCGATCCCGGAAATCTCCATGGTCGGTCGCAACGAAGACGAATTGACGCGCGACGGCGTCCCCTATGAAATCGGCGTCGCGCGCTACCGCGAGATCGCCCGCGGCCAGATTATCGGCGACACGGTCGGCATGCTGAAACTGCTTTTTCACAGCGAGACCAGAGCGCTGCTCGGCGTCCACGTGATCGGCGAAGGCGCCACGGAACTGGTGCACATCGGTCAGGCAGTGATCGCCCACGGCGGCAAGCTCGATTATTTCATCGACACGGTTTTCAACTACCCGACCCTCGCCGAATGCTACAAGGTCGCGGCACTCGCGGCGCTCAACAAATTCGCCAACAACGGCGCCCCCGTCTGCATGGCGCCGG
The DNA here is from genome assembly GCA_036390135.1 of Binatia bacterium. Taxonomy (GTDB): domain Bacteria; phylum Desulfobacterota; class Binatia; order UBA9968; family UBA9968; genus DP-20. Next base: position 2,453 of record DASWCL010000056.1, on the reverse strand, counting down.
AGCACTAAGCCATCAACCTCGCGCGCACTCATCGGCGAGCCGCTTGACCTATCCCATGGTGGCGACCTTCACCGGGCGGATCTTGTAAATTACGCGAACTTCGCTGGGACTGCGAAACGGGTAACGATCTTTACCCAAATATTTCTTCGCCATCGCGTCGATGTGCGCATCCGCGCCGTTTTCAGTAATCTCCGCGACTTCACCGCGAATAGCCACGTGTCGATACGGGTTATCCGGATCTAGGATGGAAAGGGCGACGCGTTTATCGCGCCGCATATTCTGGTCTTTGACCCTGCTCTTCGCGGTATTGATCCAGATCAGCGATCCGTCAAAATCGATCCAAACCGGCGTCACCTGCGGGCTCCCATCTTTCGTGAGGGTGGCAAGATGGGCGAAGACGGGCTTGGCGCACAGCTCCTTCACGATTTCAGGAATGTTTGCAGCCATAATTTTCCTCCTGTTTAAAAGTTTCTCGTCAGCAAAAGTGATCGTAAAGCTCGGTTATATCATCGATCAACAAATCCGGCGCCGCCGCGATGAGAGCGCTTTTGTTGCCCAAGCCGTAGGTCACGCCGCAGGTCATCACCCCGGCGCGTTTTCCGGCTTCAATATCGGTGTCGCCGTCACCGATGATCACTGCGCTGGCCGGGGGCAAATGGAAACGCTGCAGGACGACATTTAAAAGCGCCGGATGCGGTTTTTTCTCCGCCGCGCTGTCGCCTCCGAAGATCGCATCGAAGCAATCTTCCACGCCCAACCCGCGTACGACGGCGCGAGTGAGGCGGTATATCTTATTGCTCACCACGACGCGCCGTTTAGCGCAGAAATAACCGAGGACATCACGAACCCCCGGGTAGAGCACGGTCTCATCGAGCAGGTGTTGTTCGTAATGTTCGAGAAAAATGCCCATGCCTTGTTGAAAATGATCCGAAGCTTTCTCGGACAGCGCATGTTTGAGCAAATATTCCACGCCCCTGCCGACATGCTCATAGACCCATTGCTTCGGCAGCGGCGTAAGATCGAAGCGGGACCGGGTGAAATTGACGGAGTTGGCAAGATCCTGCCCCGTGTCCGCGAGCGTACCGTCGAGATCAAACATGAGCAGATCAACAAATTTTTTCATTTTCTTAGATTGAAATTGAAAACACCGGCGAAGTCAACGCAAGAATCGTTTTGCTCTTGGCATAGAAGATATTGTACGTTGGAGCTGCACAATACTTCGGCGTGCAAATGCGGAGGGAAGACGTGAGATTAAGACCCGCTGCCGCTTTCTCTGGTATTTTCATAGCTGTTCTTTTCGTGCACGGTCACGTGTCTCTGGCGGTGGATAAGCTCAACACCGCTTACATCTCGACCACTCCGGGCTCGTCATCCGTCATCTGGGTCGCCAAGGACACAAAGATCTTCGATAAGCATGGTATCGACGCTACCGTCATATTTATCTCGGGCAGCGTGCGCGGCATTCAATCGATCCTCGCCGGCGAAATTTTGATTGGCGAAGGCGGCGGACCGGGACTGGCGAGCGCGCGCCTCGCCGGCGGCGACGTTGTGGCGATCGCCGGCAATGTCAATGTCTTGCCCTACTACCTCGTGGCCCAACCGAACATCAAAAAAGCTGAGGACTTAAAAGGCAAGATCGGCGGAAACCATATCGCCGGCACGACGGCGGAGTTTGCGCTCAAGGTGGGTCTAAAAAAAATCGGCATCGATCCGCAGAAGGACGTCAATTTGCGCGTCATCGGCGGCGCCATCGAGCGCATGGTGGCGCTGCAGAAAGGCATCGTCAATTTCACCGTCGTCACTGAAGCCGGCAAGGCGATGGCGGAAAAACTCGGCTACCCGACGGTCGTCGACATGGTCGCGCTGCAGATTCCGTTTCCTCAAAACGGCATTTACACTTCGACCAAACTCATTCGCGACAACCCGGATTTTATCCGCCGCTACATGCGCGCCTATGTCGAAGCGATTCACTATTACAAAACGCACAAAGAAGACACGATGAAGATCATGCGCAAGTATTCGCGTGTCGAGGAGCGAAAAATCCTTGAAGAGGCATGGGATTGGCACAGCAAATTCATGCCGGAAGCGCCCTACCCGCCCGCCGACGGCTATCAGTTAATTCTCCAAGACATGGCGGAGAAAAATCCCAAGGCGGCGCAAGCCAATGTCAAAGACTACATCGACACGCGCTTTGTCAAGGAACTGGAGGATTCCGGTTTTATTAAAGGGTTGTACCGTAAGTGAAGCCGAAAGGATTGGATCTCGTTCAAAGGTTCAAGCGTTCAAGGTTCAACTGGATCGGACGAATCCCTTGAACTTTGAACTTTTAAACGGTTCGCTAGAGCTTCGCTCGCGAAGCTTTGAGCACCTGATGCATCGGCTCGATATCGATGACCAGTGAGGATAACTGCAGTTTTTCATCGCGCAACTTTTCCGGCACTTCGGTCATCAGG
>DASWCL010000055.1:0-23741 GCA_036390135.1 Binatia bacterium | reverse complement strand
GTCGGGTGATCGTTTGGGCAGCTCGCTCGATGAAAGTGCACGTCGAGATCCTCCGCGATTTTTTTCGCCTCAATATCGAGGTCGTACAAAATCTCGACGTGATCGCAAACAAAGCCAATCGGAGCGACGACGACTTCTTTGCAGTCTTCGTTGGCTGCTTTTCGGATTGCATCGCTGATGTTAGGCTCCAGCCAGGGGTCGCTCGGCTTGCCGCTGCGACTTTGGTACGCAAGTGACCAGCGCCGATGACCGAGCTGTTCAGCGACTAGCCGAGCTGTGGTTTCGAGCTGCTCGACGTACGGCGATCGGGCAGCCATCGACGTGGGCAAGCTATGGGCCGTAAAAAGCAAAGGCGTAACGTTTCTTTGGTCGTGAGGGATTTTGCCCAACGCGGCTTCGATCAGCTCTGACCAAGTTTGAATGAACAGTGGATGGTCGTGCCAGCCTTCGCAAAAATCTACAGCCGGGGTATCGGCGCCAAGTTCGACTTGCGCATCGGCGACGTTTTTTTGATAGCGATCCCAGCTTGCTTCGGTTCGATGTGAAGAAAGAATAAAACCCAGGGCTCTGGTAACTCCTTCGTTTGCCATTCGTTTCAATGTCTCGACGAAGAACGGGCTGCTATTACGCAGGCCGACGTAGACGGGAATTTTTATGCTCGCCGCTTCTAAGGCTTTTCGTAGAGCATCGGCTTGACGAAACGTAATCTCGTTCAAAGGCGATTTACCGCCGACCGCTTCGTAATGATGCGCAACTTCTTCGAGGCGCGCTGGAGGAATCGGGATTCCTTTCGTTACACGAGCGAGAAACGGGCGAATTTCTTCAGATGAATTCGGACCGCCGAAGGCGATCAACAGTACGGCTTGATAGGGCTGACGCATTTCGCGTGAATTATCGCGAACTGAGTTCGTGAACGGTGTCGACCATTGCGATCACGTGATCGACCGGTGTCTCGGGAAGAATTCCATGTCCTAGATTGAAAATGTGGCCGGGGCGACCGTCGGCGCGGCGCAGGATATCGGCGACCCGCGCTTTGATGTCTTTGGGCGACGCGAACAGCGCGACGGGATCAAGGTTGCCTTGCACGGCAACGTCATGCCCGAGCGCTGCCCAGCCTTCATCAAGGTTCACGCGCCAGTCGAGACCGATCACGTCGCCGCCGGCGGCGCGAATTTGTTTCAGCAAACCGGCAGTGCCGGTGCTGAAGTTGATCACCGGAACACCCGGTTCGATCGCATCGATGACGGCTTTGGTGTATGGCAGCACGAATTGTTCGTAATCGGTCGGCGTCAGGCACCCGGCCCAACTGTCAAACAGCTGCACAGCCTCGGCGCCGGCGGCGATCTGGCAATTCAAATATGCCGCCACGACTTTGGCGAGCCGGTCCATTAGCCGTTTCCATGCTTCCGGCGTGCTGTAGAAAAGTTTCTTGGTGTGCACGTAATTACGCGAGCCGCCGCCTTCGATCAGATACGACGCGAGTGTGAACGGCGCTCCGGCGAAACCGATGAGCGGAATTTTGTTCTTGAGCGCTTTAGAGATCTTCTTCACGGCATCGTAGACGAAGGAAAGTTCTTGCTGCGGATCAAAATCCTTTAGATTGTCGACGTCTTTGCCGCTGCGCACCGGATGATGAATGACCGGCCCACCATTTTTTGAATATTCCAATCCAATGCCCATCGGTTCGAGGACGAGGAGGATATCGGCAAAAAGTATCGCGGCGTCGACGCCGAGACGTTCCACCGGCGTTATCGTGATTTCAGCGGCGAGGTCCGGTTTTTTGCACAATTCGAGAAAGTCGTATTGGGCGCGGAGCTTGCGATATTCTTCCATGTAGCGCCCGGCCTGGCGCATTAGCCAAACGGGAGTGTAGGAAGAATGTTCGCGCCGACAGGCAGCCAGGAAAGCATGATTCGGCTTGGCCATGATGCTTGAAGTTTTTAAACAGTAAGGGGCTTTGGCGGGAAAATCAACCGCCACGGTTGCGCGGCGTCGCCGCGCCGATGGTTTCTTCGCCGTACTTGCGGCGCAGATCGTCGATGCCTTTGTAAAGCTGCTCGAAAGACTTGCGTTTGTCGCGATTCAACAACGGTTCTTGCCAACCGGAACTTTGCAGCGCGCTGGCACTCACGCCGAGCAGACGCACCGCTCTTCCGCGGATGACGTTTTCACGCAATAGCGCGCTGACGGTCTCGAAAATTTCCTTGTCGAAGCAAGTCGGCGCCTGCAGCGTGCGCGAGCGCGTGATGGTTTGGAAATTATTGTAACGGATCTTGACGGTTAAGCAGCGCGCGTAAAATTCATCGCGGCGCAATCTGCCGCCGACTTCTTCGACCAACTCCCAGAGAATTTTTTCCATCTGCGCGATTTCTTTGACCGGTTGATCGAGGGTGGTCTCGTTACCGATCGAATGATCGTGGTGATGGCGGTGCTCTGTCGATGCGACGAGGTCCAAATAACGTTCAGCTAATTCGGCGCGCGCCAGGAGGTCTTCAATAGTCCTAATGCCCCTCTGACTGAGCGCCTTGTGGGTTTTGGGCCCGACGCCGGGAATCATTTCCACGGCCAGCGGCGCAAGAAAATCTTGTTCTGAACCTGCCGGCACGTAAATAAGTCCGCGCGGTTTGGCCAACGTTGCGGCGATTTTTGCCGTTACTCGGCTGCTGGACAGTCCGGCGGATGACGGCAAGCCAAGCTCGGTTTCGATGCGGCGAATGATCGCGTCGGCGGTCTTCAACGGCGGTCCGAGGAGCCGGTCGGTGCCGGTAAGATCGACGAGTCCTTCGTCGATGGAAAGCGCATGAACGTCGGGCGAGTATTGTCCCAAGATAGCGAAGACTTTGTGGGAAAATTCAGAATAAACGCGGCGACGGTTCGGCAGAAAGATGCCTTGCGGACAAAGCTTTCTCGCCTGAAAGCCCGGCATCGCGGAATGCACGCCGAATTTCCGTGCTTCGTAAGAAGCCGATGTGACCACGCCGCGCCCGCTACGGCCACCGACGATCACCGGCTTTCCCTTTAAGGTCGGATCGAGAACCTGTTCCACGGACACAAAGAACGCGTCCATGTCGATGTGCAGATACCAAGCCATGATTATAACCGTGATTCAAGAAAGACGACGAGTATAGAGAATAGAAGATGGAAGATCGCAATCCTCGATCATCGATCTTCCATTCTCGATCCTTTCAACGTGCACCGCCGCACCGGTATTCCAAAATCACCGCGCATAAAGCGAATTGATAAAGCCGGACACCTCGAGTTTTTGCAGAAACGAGTTGTCAAAAAACTCTTCCGGCTTCATTTGTTGCCCCTTGGGGCTTTTGACGACATCCAAAACGGCTTGGACCGCTTCTTTGGTCATAAGCGGGAGACGCTGAAAAACCGGCAGATGTTCCTCGTAAACCGCTCCGAGGACTTGCTGGTTGTCGGTCTTCATGTATTTGCCCATGATTTTCAACGTCGTTTCTTTGTCGCGCCGGATGATGGAGATGGCTTCGGTGTAACCTCGGAGATAACGAATGACGGCATCCGGCTTTTGCTGGATGATTTTGCGCGTCGTCACAACACCGACGAAGATGAACGGGATATTGAGATCCGTGACGTTGAGAATATGTTTGAGGCCGAGTTCTTCAGCCTGGAAAGTGATTGGTGCGCTCATCAGTCCAGCTGCGGCGTTGCCGGATTTCAAAGTGGTCAAAACGGCTGGAGAACTGCCGGCGTAAAGTATCTTGACGTCTTTGTCCGGCACTAGACCAGAGCGGCGAAGAAGAATGCGGCCGGCGTAATCGCTTGATGCCGCCGGCTGCGTTGCAGCGAGAACTTTACCCTTGAGATCGGCGACCGTCTTGATCGCCGGGTCGCCGTACAGGTGGAAAATAAATCGCGACGCCGTATTGGCGATATAGACGGTGTCCGCGCCTTCCAAGGCCACGTCGATGCCCTGATTGCCGACCAAACCGATATCTTCCGTGCCGCCGACGATCGCCTGGATCGCGCTGGTGGCGGCGAGATAACTCAAGCTGTGTTGCAGCCCGTGCTTGGTGAAAAGGCCGAGATCCTGCGCGATCCAAGCCGGCGTCATGGTGCCACCGAGGGCGTTATAAACGCCGCGCAACGCCGGCGCTTCCGCGGCGTGAAGTTGCCCCGTTGCCGTTAAATAGCTGAAAGCGGCGAGGGTTGCGCCAAGCGCCAACTTGCCCCACCACGTCCGATACTTCATGATCGCCTCCCGAAGAAAGTTATGCTGAATCCAGCTGCGGAGGTTAGGTCAGTGACAGGCTCTCTGCGCTAGCCGACTTTTCCACCTTCCGCCAAGCGCATCACCGCGTCGATGACTTGATCGATGTCGGGAATCATGGCATCGACCAGCGGCGGGCTGTGCGGCGGTGGAATCGGCTGCGCGGCGATACGCACAACGGGTCCTCTTAGGTCGGAGAAGAGATTCTCCTGAATCATCGCCGCAATCTCCGCCGACACGCCGCCAATCATCGGTCCTTCGTCCAGCACGACGGCTCGTTTAGTCTTGGCCACCGAACCTAGAATTGTTTCCTTGTCCAGCGGCGCCAATGAGCGCAGATCCACGATTTCGACATCGATGCCCTTTTCTTTCAACGCGTCTGCCGCCGCATCGGCTTTCAAAACCATGCCGCCACAGGTGACGATCGTCAGATCCTTTCCTTCGCGTCGCACCGCTGCGACGCCGATCGGCACCGTGTAATCACCTTCGGGTACTAGCCCGCGTTGGCCGTAGAGATGATGGCTCTCGAAGCATAACACCGGATTAGGATCGCGGATCGCCGCAAGCAGCAAACCTTTGGCGTCCGCCGGCGTCGTCGGCATAATAATTTTTAATCCGGGAAAATGAATGAACGCGCCGTGATTACAACTCGAATGGCTCGGTCCGCCACCGGCCCGTGTGGCGAATTTATTGCGCACCACCATCGGCACATTGACTCGTCCGCCCGTCATGTAATGATAGCGCGCCGCGTGGCTCGCGAGTTGATCCATGGCGAGAGGTAAAAGATCGCAGAATTGAATCTCCACCACCGGCCGCATGCCGTTGATCGCCGCGCCGACCGCAAGACCTACAAGAGCTGCTTCAGAGATCGGCGTATCCAAGACGCGAGCTTCGCCGAATTCCTGCATCAAGCCGCGCGTCACGCCGTAAGCGCCACCAAAAAGTGCGACGTCTTCGCCCATGACAAACACGCGGCTATCGCGCGCCATTTCGTAGCGCAGCGCCTCGCGCAACGCTTCTTGCACGCGCATTTCTTTCATCGTTCCCTGCGATGCCGTTGTCATGGGTTTAGCCATTGGACACCTCCGCAGCAGCATAGATGCTTGTGAGATCGACCGCTTTTGTCGGTAGCGGTGCCGCTTCCGCCCGCTTGGCCACCTCGTTAAGATTTGCGTAAACAGTATCGCTCATCTTGGTAAATTCTTGCGCTGACAGTTGCCCTTCCGCGCTCAGTTTTTCGCTCAGCCGTTTGATCGGACACTTTTGCTTCCACGATTCGATTTCCTCTTTAGTACGATAACCCGTACCCGGATCGCCGCCAAAATGGCCGTCCCAACGGTAGGTGATGCATTCGAGAAAGGTCGCGCCGCCGCTACTGCGCGCTTTGGCTACGGCTGCTTGAGCGGCATCATAGACTGCTTCAACGTCGTTACCATCGATTGTCTTTCCCTCGAAGCCGTAGGCCGCAGCGCGTTCGCTTAGGTGTTTGATGGCGACGCTCTTCTCCAAACTTACGGTCATCGCGTACTGATTGTTCTCGCAGACGTAAATCACCGGCAGCTTCCAGACGCCGGCGAGGTTCATCGCTTCGTGCACGACGCCCTGATTCGCCGCGCCGTCGCCGAAGAAGCTCACCACGACTTCCTTCGAACCGCGGACCTTCGCCGCCAGCGCCGCGCCCGTCGCCGTCGGCACGGTTCCGCCGACTGTTCCCGTGTTGCCGATGAAGCCGAAACCCATGTCGCCCATGTGCATCTTGCCGCCGCGCCCTTTTGAGTAACCGTCTGCGCGCCCCATGCACTCGCAGAGAAGCTTGTACAAATCGGCGCCTTTGGCAATTAGATGCCCGGTGCCGCGATGATAGCTCGCGATGAGATCCGCCGTCTGCAGCGCGGAACAAACGCCGACTGCGATCGCTTCCTGGCCGCGGTAAGAATGGGTGCTGCCGAACATCGCCTTGCGCTGGTAAAGCTCGTCGAGCTTCTCTTCAAATGCGCGCACCAGAACCATTTGCTGCAACATCTGTTTTTTCATCGTAGCGTCCAGCATCAAAACCCTCCATTCCTCCCGAGCGTTTCAATAGTAAGTCCGTCGTCTGGTTTGTAGTTATTTGGCCCGGGTTAAGTTGTCAAGGAGAGGGGACGCCGCTGTGGTTTATGCCAAAGAAAAAAAAAGCGCCGGGCATTGAGCCCGGCGCCGCTTTTGGACCGATGAATAAACTTGATGTAATTAACTATGGGCCAAAATCATTAAATTGGGGATTCTCCCCGCTCTCGCTGCAGTCGAAGAGAATGCATCAGGACCTTGAGCAAACCTGATGCCGTATTCTAACTATTTGGATTATTGGAATGTTTCCAAAACCAGGTCGATTACGATGTAAAGTGTTTTAACGATCTTCTGATGAAATCCGCACTGGCTGATAAGATGTTGAAAACGAAAGAATATCTCAGGAGACAATTGTAAAACAGATGAACACTTATTTTCGCGCCGGCAATTTTTTCTCTCTCAGTTGCGCCAGTAGATCATCAAAGCTTCCTTTCGCGAGGATGCGATTGAACTGCGAGCGGTAATTGACGACGAGACTAATGTCCTCCACGACGACGTCATAGATTTTCCAATCACCGCCGACGCGGTGAAGCCGATAGCTGACCGAGGTGGTTTCTCCGTTTGCCGGTATGATCTTGGTTTTGACCTGAGCTTGATTATCTTCGATGGATTCCTGGACAAAAACAATTTTTTCGTCTTTGTAAGAACTGATTTGGCCGACGTAAGCGTTGCCGAGAAATTCCGCGAAGGTCGTAACAAACTCATCTTCACGCCCGACGGCGATATTCCAGTGTTTGCCCAGCGCTTGCCGAGCCATCTCGAACCAATCGAATCGTGGCATCAAGGTTTTTCGCAGCATTTCTTTCCGTTGTTCGTCCGTATTAGCCGTGCTGCTGACGACCTTCATAACTTGCCCGACAGTTTCCTGGATCTGTTCGGTTGGGGTATTTCCGAATGCCCGGCCGGGTGTCAATCCAAGCGCGAACAGCATGCAAACAATTAGGGATTTCCAAAGTTTCGGCATCGCGGCCTCCTGTGGAGGAACCATCCAAACGCAATCACAAGGCCAGACCAGAATCACACCGCCGAAAGTCTATGGCGCCTTGAAAATGCCAGTTTTTCCTCTACGTGGAACTCGATCGATGACCGTACCAATGGCAAGACTGGCCAAAGTGGCGGAACTCGCCCAGGCCGAAAAGTCCGATACAGCTCCAAATAGGTGCCGTGGACTTCTGCAGTAGCGAGCGGCAACGGCATGCCGCGTCCCCTTTCAACCAGCCTTTATGGAGCTAGAGCTATTTTACGAAGAAGCGCAGTGACTGGCTGGTATAACGCACCAGCGGTGAAAAATAGAGGCCAAAGACGATCGTAAGCACGGTCAGGGGGATGAGAAGCGTGAAGTTGTTGACGGCGACGGAGACGGTTTTGTCTTCGGGGTTGGGCATGTCAAGAAACATGGTCTTGACGATTTTCGCGTAATAATAGAGCGAGATGACGCTGTTGATGGCCGCGACCAACGCGAGCGCGCCGAATGCCCCGCCTTGCTTGAGCACGGCGGAGAACAAGAAAAATTTACCGACGAACCCAGCGAACGGCGGCAGGCCGGTCAGTGAAAAGAGAAAGACGGCCAGGCACACGGCCGGCACGATTGCGCCTCGCCACGCCAAGCCACGGTAGGTTTCGATGTCTTCGTTGCCGGTTACATTGGCGATCATAGCGACCACGAGAAAGGCACCGACGTTCATGATCAGGTAGACGACGAGATAAAAAAGAATCGCCGACAGGCCATCGTTGTTCAACACCGCCAAGCCCATCATCATGTAACCGGCGTGAGCTATGCCGGAGTAGGCGAGCATACGCTTCAGATTGCGCTGGTTAAGTGCGCAGAGATTGCCGACGGTCATGGTGATCATGCTCAAAAACAATAAGACCTGAGGCCATTCGACGCCCGAGAGAAACGCCCAATCGCCGCTCGGCAGCGAACGGGAGACGCCCGGGAAAAAGAAGCGAATCATGATGGCAATACCGGCGGCGTTGGAAGCCACGGACAAGAACGCCGTGAACGGTGTCGGCGCGCCTTGATACACGTCCGGCGACCACATGTGGAAGGGTACGAAAACGATCTTGTAACCGAACCCGGCCAGGATAAAAACGAACGCCATGAACAATGCCGCTTTGTTGAATTCCGATTGACCGAGGGCGGCCTGAATCGCGGCGTAATCCAGGCTGCCGGCCATGCCGAAGATCCAGCTCATGCCGTAGATCATCGTGCCGGAGGCGACGCCGCCGTAGATCAAATACTTCAGCGCCGCTTCGCTGGAGCGGCGATTATGCGGCAAAAAGCCGGTGAGCACGTAGGAAGTCAAACTGACCAGTTCCAGCGAAAGATAAGCCATCAGCAGATTGCTCGACGAAGCCATGAAAAACATGCCGAGGGTGCAAGTCAGAAGCAAGGTGTAATATTCACCTTCGTGCACCTGCTCGATTTCGTTGCTGCTGAGCGACATCCAGATACACAGAATCGTTGCCGTCAGCGCCACGACTTTGAAGAAGAGGCTAAAATTGTCCAGAATCATCATCCGGTGAAACAACCAACCAGGTTGGGCGCTGTAAAGATCCAAAGTCGCGATCAACGCACCGAAGCAGCCGACCAGCGCGATCATCGCAATGCCGCGCCGGCTGCGCACAATCAGGTCGACTACAATCAGCAGCAGTATCGTCGCGGAGAGAATAAACTCCGGATAGAAGAAGCTCAAACTAGCGACGTTCTTAAGATCCATGGCCGAGGTCTAGAGATGCGGAATGACCACTTGATTGATTTGATCTAAAGATGCGCGCAACAAATCCAATACCACGCTCGGATATACGCCGACGATAATGACGATGACCCCCAAGGGCACCAGGGTAAACATTTCGCGGCCGTTGATTTCCGGCATCTTCAAGTATTTTTCATTGGGCGGCCCGAGAAAAACCCGCTGGATCGTCCACAGCAGATAACCCGCGGTCAGAATCACGCCGCTGGCGCCGAGAATCGTTAACACCGGATACTTCTCCCAGGTACCGAGAAGAACCAAGACTTCCGAGATGAATCCTGACAGTCCCGGCAGTCCCATGGATGCGAAGAATGCCAGCGCGGTGACGCCTGTATAGACGGGCATGATCGCCGCAATACCGCCGAAACCTTCGATCTCGCGGTGATGCGCGCGGTCGTAGATGACGCCGACCAAAAGGAAGAGCATGCCGGTGATGGTGCCGTGATTGAACATTTGCAGCACCGCGCCATTGAGCCCCTGGGTGGTGAAGCTCGCCATGCCGAGCATCACGTAGCCCATGTGACTTACGCTCGAATACGCGACCAGTTTTTTAAGATCCTTTTGCGCCATGGCGCAAAGCGCGCCGTAGATAATATTCCAGGCTCCAAGAGCGCCCAATAAAATAAAGGCCATGTCCGCGGTAGCCGTCGGAAGCATCGGGAAATTGGTGCGCAGAATGCCGTAGGTACCCATCTTCAGCAGCACGCCGGCAAGGATGACGGAGACCGCGGTCGGCGCTTCGACGTGAGCATCAGGCAACCAGGTGTGAAATGGGAAGGCCGGGATCTTGATGGCAAAGCCGATGAACAGCGTCATCCAGATCACATGCTGGAAACCCCAACGCAGCTGGTGGAACGGCCACATCGGCAGCACGTCGGTGCCGAATTTATTGGCCTGAGCCATCATGATTCGCATATCAAAGGTGTGCGGATTCGTATTAAAATAAAGCGCGAGGATCGCGAGCAGCATCAGGACGCTGCCGAATAGAGTGTAGAGAAAGAATTTGATCGCGGCGTATTCGCGCCGCGGGCCGCCCCAGATGCCGATCAGAAAGTACATCGGCAGCAGCATGACTTCCCAAAAAACGTAAAAGAGAAAAAAATCGAGGGCGCAAAACACTCCCATCATGCCGGCGTCGAGCAGGAGGAAAAGCGCGAAATAGCCCTTGACGGCTTTTTCGATGCCAAAGGAAGCGAAGATACAGAGGAAGCTAAGCAATGCGGTCAAAAGCACCATGGAGATGCTCAAGCCGTCGACACCCATCGTGTAACCGATGTTATAGCTGGGAATCCAAGTATAATTTTCGATAAACTGAAATCCTGCTCTAGCGCGATCGAAATTTTTAAACAGCCAAACGGCCATAAACAGCGGTGGCACGGTTGCGGCCGCGGAAACCCAGCGGATCAGCTTGGCGTTATTGGGGAGCGCGAGCACGATCGCCGCCCCAGCAACGGGAATGAAGGTCATGTAGGTGAGCACGTTTTCCATCTGCTAGATTCCCCCTAGAAGTCAGCTCCCGTAACGCAATTTGGCGATGATGAGGAGCACCACCGCGAGCAGAATCCCGTAAAGATAACTGTTGATGTTGCCGGTCTGCACTCGGCGAAACTTGTTACCGATCCCGAAAGTGATGTTGGCGATCGCGTTGACGATGCCGTCAATGATGTACTGGTCGAACAAACCGTTGAGCCAGGAGACAAACCGGACTAAAGCCGCCGATCCGTCAACGAGACCGTCGATGATATACTGATCGAACAACGCACCTAGGCGCGCCAGCAGCAAAGTGCCGTTGACGAAAATCACCTGATAAATTTCATCAAAATACCATTTGCGATCGAACAAACGATAGAACAACCCGCCCGCCAGATTGGCAAACATATCCGGCGAGAGCGATTCCCGACGATACATCAGATAGGCAACAAAAACGCCGAACGAAGCGACTGAAACAGATACTGCCATCAAGCCCCACTCAAGCGCGTGTGAAGCATGCGCCTCCTCATGTGCATGAATGACGGGTTCCAGCCACTGGGCAAACTGGCTGCCGCCGAGTACGCCGGGAAGACCGATCAATCCGGCGAACACCGCACCGATCGCCAACACCACTAAGGGTAGAGTCATCACCTGCGGCGATTCGTGCAGATGCTCTTGAGTGTGGTGATCAGCACGGCAGCTGCCGTAGAAGGTCATGAACAGCTGGCGAAACATATAAAAGGCGGTCAGGCCCGCGCCGCACACCGCAAAAAACCAGATGCCCCAATGTTCGTTAGAAGCAGCCAGCCAAAGTATCTCGTCTTTGGAGAAAAAACCTGCGAAGGGCGGGAAGCCGGCGATCGCCAGCACGGAAATAAAGAACGTGATGAACGTCACGGGCATCCAAGCCTTGAGTCCGCCCATCTTGCGCATGTCCTGTTCGTGATGCATGGCATGGATCACGCTCCCCGAGCCGAGGAACAAGCAAGCTTTAAAAAACGCGTGGGTCATCAGATGAAAAACCGCCGCGGCGTAGCCCCCGACACCGATGCCGATGAACATGTAGCCGAGTTGGCTGACGGTGGAATAGGCGAGAACTTTTTTTATGTCGTATTGCGTCAACGCGATGCTGGCCGCGACCAGAGCGGTTGCCACACCGATCACGGCAATCACGTGTAAAGTTGCCGGCGCCATGGAAAAGAAAACATTCATGCGCGCGGTCATGTAAACGCCGGCAGTCACCATGGTCGCGGCATGGATCAGCGCACTGACCGGCGTCGGTCCGGCCATGGCGTCGGGAAGCCAAACAAAGAGCGGGATCTGCGCTGATTTACCGGTGGCGCCGACAAAAAGAAACAGTGTCGCCAACGTAATAACCGGCACTCCCCAGATCATGGAATCTTTAATGGTAGGCGCCCACTTCACCATCTCGCGAAAGGTGAGCGAGCCATGACCCTGAGCATCGAGCGTCCAGAACAGCAAGAACATGCCCAAGACAAAGCCGAAATCGCCGACGCGGTTGACGATGAACGCTTTGTTGCCGGCCCTGGCGTTCGCGTGATCGGTGTACCAAAAGCCGATGAGCGCGTAGGAGCACAAGCCTACGCCTTCCCATCCGACGAAGAGGACAAGCAAGCTGTCGCCCAATACCAGCGTAAGCATCGCTGCGGTGAATAAGTTGAGATAAGCAAAGAACCGCCAAAAGGCATTGTCCTCATGCATGTAGCCGGTGGCGTAAATGTGAATGAGCCCGCCGATCCCCGTGACAACCAGGATCATCACGGCGGAAAGCGGATCAATCAGAAAAGCCATGTCAACTTTCAGCGAACCGAGTTGGATCCAGGGATAAAGATTGTCGATGAGAAAGCGCTTTTCCGATTCGAGGCCTTTAAGAATGAGGAAACTATAAAGCGCCAGACCGAACGCGATCACAACCGGCGCGCAGGCGAGAAGACTGATCGCCCCTTTCCCCAGGCGCTTTTGGATTTTCGCACCCAGCAGGCCATTGACGATCGCGCCGAGCAGAGGCAGGAACACAATCCAGCGAATGAAATCTGTCTGTATAGGAGTTTCCACCTGACTTTTAATCCCTAGAAAGCCGCCCGCCCCATTTTGGATTTTGGATTTTCGATTGTCGGAACAAAGCGTAAATATCGCTAGCGATTTGATCTGGCATTTTCTTCAATCCAAAATCCAAAATCGAAAATCCAAAATTATTCTTTCAGCGTCTCCGCCGCTTCGACATCGATGGTGTGGAAGAGTTGGAAGATCGCCAGCACGATCGCCAAGCCCACCGCCGCTTCGGCCGCGGCGAGCATGATCACAAAAATAGCGTAGATCTGACCGTCGGCGTTACCGCTGCTAAAATGAGAAAATGCGACGTAGTTGATGTTGGCGCTGTTGAGAATCAGCTCGACGCCCATCAGCACGCTGATGGCATTGCGCCGAGTCAAAACGGTAAATAAGCCTAGAGAAAATACGATCGCGCCGATGATAAGATACGAAGAGAGCTCATTCGGTGACATGGCTACTCTTTGATCTCCTTGCGCGACAGGACCACGGCGCCGATCATGGCGGCAAGCAGAACCAGCGAAGCCAACTCGAACGGCAGCAGGTAGGTGTACAAAAATAAATCGCCGATCTTTGCCGTCGTCGCGGCGTAAACCAGTTCTTTGGCTTTGACCCACGGGGTGACCCGGATGGTTTCGATCAAGAGATAAACGAGCGCACCGACGATGATCAGAGCAGGAATCCTCCCCGCGGCGCGGTTGGTCACCTCGACATCGGTAATCCGATGCGTCAGCATGACGGCAAACAGAATTAAAACCAGGATGCCGCCGACGTAAATCAGCACTTGCACAGCGGCGACAAAGTCGGCACCGAGAAAGATATAAATGCCGGCAACGCCCATAAACGTCCCGAGCAATGAAAACGCGGAATAGATAATGTTCCTTGAAAACGCCACCATGCCGGCCGAAACAACCGTAATGAGCGCGATTAGATAGAAAACCGCCGTCGACACACTCATAACTTCTCGAACTATTGGGATCTCTGAAAACTGAAGACGTTCTGGGTCAAATACCGGAAGATTCGATCTGGATCAAGGGGTGGGGCAACAACATAGCCCGACGCCAGATTTCCTCCGCCTGTCACTCCTCGGCTGCGCTCCCCCCTCCATCCGGCGTCGCAAACTCGTCGAGATATTTCTGTCCGATGTCGACTTTCGTGATCAGCTTGGCTTCTGTTTCTCCGCCTTTTTTGGGCTTATAGAGATTTTGCGGCTGTGGCGCGAAATGACGCACCAGCCCGGCGGGATTGTAACTCGCACCTTCGAACTCTTGTGAATGACGAATCGCTCCGGTCGGACACGCCTCGGAACAAAGTCCGCAATACATGCATTTGCACACGTCGATATCGAAGTGGGTAAACTGTCGCTGCTTGGTTTCTTTGTTCATTTCGATGCCGATCGTGATGCAAGTGATCGGGCAGTCTCTTTCGCAGGCCAAGCACCCCGTGCAAATATCCATATCGACTTCGAGGATGCCTCGGTAGCGGCGCGGCAAGGTTTCCTGAATCGGCACCGGAATCTTGTCCGGATATTGAATCGTCATCGGCCGGCGCATCAGGTGCGAAAAAGTGATCGACATTCCTTCGAACGTCGAGCTCATCGCCTGCCAGATATCTTTTCCATAGCTTAGGACATTCATAAACCCTCAGCAGCTAAATTTGCGGCTTAAAATAAAGCTCCGGCTTCGCGCTGCGAACCTGAAACACGACGCGCCGAAAGAAATTGATGATCGTCGCCAGCGCAAAGCCCAAGGTGAGCGCGCCGACAATGCGGCGCACGTCGTGCGGCACGAACATGAATCCGATGGTGCCGAGCAGACAGACAAACGACAGCTGCACCATGTATTTCCAACAGAGCGCCATCAGCTGATCGACGCGCACGCGCGGCAACGTGGCACGCACCCACATGGCGACGAACACCCACAGATAAGCCTTCACGAAAAATGTCACAAACTGCGTGACGCCCAACAGCACCGGGTGATGGTCGAAGATGGCGAGCGGGGGTACTTGCCAGCCACCGAGGAACAAAGTGGTGGCCACGGCGCCGATGACGTAGAGATTGCCCCACTCGGCGAAGAAGAAAAACAAAAAACGCATGCCGCTGTATTCCGTCACGTAGCCGGCGACAAGTTCCGACTCTGCTTCGGGAATGTCGAAGGGCGTGCGATTCCCTTCCGCCAGTGCCGCGGTGAAGTAGAGGAAAAACGCGGCAAAGGTGAAAGGATTGTTAAACAGGAACCAATCCCATGGACCCCATCCTTGGGCCTTGATGATGCCCTGCATGCTCATCGTCCCGGCCAAAAACACAATATTCAGCAACGCCAAACCGGCGGGAATCTCGTAGCTCACGATCTGCGCCGCAGAGCGCATGCCGCCGAGGAGCGACCATTTGTTGTTCGACGCCCAACCGGCCATGAGAATGCCCACGACGACAAGGGAGGTTACTGCCAAGATATAGAGAATGCCGATGTTGAGATCGGCGACGATGAGATCGCCGCCAAACGGAATCACTACAAACGTGCAAAGAAATCCCATGAACACGACGTACGGCGCGAGGGAAAAGAGCTTGGCGTCGGCCGCGGCGGGAATCAGATCTTCCTTGAGTAGATTTTTGATGCCGTCGGCAAGCCATTGGAGAATTCCCTGGGGTCCGACCCGGTTCGGCCCGACGCGCGACTGCATGCGCGCCCACACCCGCCGCTCGAGCCAGCTCGTTACCCCGGCAAGCGGCGCAACGAACACGGAAAGCACGATCAGTGCGGTGAGCACCATCCCGATCGCATACACGGCTTCTTTCGGCAGGCCGGCAAAAGCGCCGTCTTTAATGAGCTGGTCAATGTAGGATTGCATGATTCGCGAGACCGCGTTAGCGGTCGATCTCCGGCGCGTCGACGTCGAGACTACCGATCAGCGCGATCAAGTCAGCGACCATGATGCCTTTGCTGAGCTTGTCGATGATGCTCATGGCGGTATACGAGCCGGTGCGAATTCTGACGCGATAAGGATACTCGCTGCCGTCGCTCACCACGTAAAATCCCATGTCGCCGCGTGGCGCTTCGACGCGCGCATAGTACTCGCCAGCCGGCGGTCTGAATTTGCGGGGTACTTTGGCGATCGCCGGGCCTTTAGGCATCATCTTTAAACATTGGTACAGGATCTTGCAGCTTTCTTGCATCTCGCGGATGCGCACCCAGTACCGGTCAAAGCTGTCGCCCAATACGCCAACGTGCGCCGTGCCGACGGGCACATCGAATTCCAGTTCGGGATAGATGGAATACGGGATATCGCGCCGGATGTCCCATTTAACACCTGAGCCGCGCAGGTTCGGTCCGACGAGATTATAGGAAAACGCATCTTCTTTGCTCACCACCGCCACGCCGGCGAGCCGTTCGATGAAGATTTTATTGCCGGACAGCAAGCGGTTGAACTCATCGACGATCGGCTCGAAGTGATCTAAGAATGCGCCGATCCGGGTGCAAGTCTCGGGAAAAATGTCGTAACCGACGCCGCCGATGCGGATATAATTATAGGTCAAGCGCGCGCCGCAGATCTCTTCCATCAGGTTGTTAATGGTTTCCCGCTCTCTCAAGGCGTGAACGAACGGCGTCATGGCGCCGATATCCTGGCCGAAGGTGCCGACGGAGATCAGGTGGCTGGCAATGCGGTTGAGCTCACAGGCGATCACTCGGCAAAATTCGCCGCGGCGCGTCACTTCAGTGCCCGCCAACTTTTCAGCAGCGAGGCAGAACGCCTGGTTGGCGAACATGGCGGCTAAATAATCGGCTCGATCGGTGTACGGCACGTAACCGTGGTAGGTGACTTTCTCGCCGATTTTTTCAATGGAACGATGCAGGTAGCCGACATCGGGAATCGCCTCGCTGATCACCTCGCCGTCGGTCTTGACGACGAAGCGCAGCACGCCGTGGGTGCTCGGGTGCTGCGGCCCCACGCTGATGGTCATGTCTTCGGTATAGAAACCTTGTGCAGGTGCGGGTTCGGTCATAATGATTCTACCGCAGTAGTTTTTCGACGAGCGGCGCGCGCTGGGTGCTGATACCGTCGTATTCTTCTTGCTCGACGTAGTCTTTGCGCAACGGAAAACCTACCCAGTCTTCCGGCAGCATAATTCTTCTCAGATCGGTGTGGCCTTCAAAGATGACACCGAACAAATCGTAAACCTCGCGCTCGAACCAATTCGCCACCTTCCAGACGTTTTCCAGCGTGGCGATTTTGGGATTGTCTCGTGGCAAATCAGCTTTGAGCACAATCTGATGATTGTGCGTGTAAGAAAAAAGATGATAGACGACCTGAATCTTTTCTTCTTTGGGCCAATCGAGCGCGGTCAAATCGGACAGGACTTCAAATCGAAATCCCGCCGCGGTGCGCAAGAAGCGGCAGACCTCCACGATGGCCGCGTGATCTACGCTTAGATAGGGATCGAAGACATCGGCCTTCAGATCGCCGACTTTGCCCGGAAATAGTTTTTCCAGCGACGCGTATATTTCCTTTGCGTCCACTTTTTACGCCTCGGCCCGATTCTCTACCGGCCGTGACGGCCTAACCAGCCAGCGCTCGCGCATCATTTTGTCTTGAATTCGGAGCAATCCCTCGGTGAGCGCCTCGGGACGCGGCGGACAGCCGGGAACGTAGACATCAACCGGAACGATCTTATCGACGCCCTTACAAACCGAGTAAGCCAGTTGAAACAGCCCGCCACAGTTCGCACAGCTGCCCATCGAGATGACATATTTGGGGTCCGGCATCTGATCATAGAGGAGCTTCGTGCGCTTGGCCATCTTGTAAGTGAGCGTGCCAGCGACGATCATCAGGTCGGACTGGCGCGGGGTTGCCCGTGGCACGGCACCGAAACGATCGAGGTCGGCGCGCGGCCCGCCGGTCTGCATCAACTCGATGGCGCAGCAGGCCAATCCGAACAGCATGTACCATTGGGACGAGGCTCGCCCCCAATTGAGAATATCGTCGACTTTCGTCGTAAAAACTGTTTCTGGCAATGAATTTATTAGAGGTTTCATCGTGTTCCTCCCGGACGCACTAGGCCTTGATCCTCTTTATCCATTCTAAATCGCCTTTGACCCAGGCGTAAACCAAGCCGAGAAAAAGAATGCCGATAAAGAGAAGAACCTCAACCAGCGCGAATACGCCCGCACCGCCTTCGACCCAGCGACGAAAAACCGTGGCAACGGGGAAGATAAAGGCGATTTCAACTTCAAAAATGATAAAAATCAAAGCGACGATGTAAAACCTGATGTTAAAGTTCACCCACGCGCTACCCATCGCGGGTTCGCCGCATTCATAGGTCGACAGCTTTCGGGCTTGGGGATTCGAGGGGCGCAGCAACTTGCCGATCAGCAGGTTGACGCCCACAAACCCAAGTCCTAATGCCGTAAACACTAAGACATTAGCAAAATCAAATAACATCCTAAGTTTCCGTAGTTACGCTGGAAGAAGACTATATTTTCTTATAACCACAAAAGCCGCGCATAATCAAACGCGTGGTCGGCCGGTTTGATGCCGCTAAGTTTGCGATCAAACTGTTTTTTGACTAGAGTCAACGCCGATCCAAAATCCCCGATTAGCTCTCATGAACGGATATTTCGGAGGACGCAAATGACGGGGCGCGAAAACCACGATCAATGAGTTTCAAAGGCGGCGGCACGACAGCCGTACAGGCATTGCTCGCCGGAGAGATCCAAATTGGTCAGTTATCGCCGGCGGTGCGCGAAAGCCTTCCAGATTCCGTGCCTCAACTAAAGCAAGTCGATCTTAGAAAATTTATCGACGTTCGATTCGTTAAAGCACGTTAGCTCATAAGGCAGAGGTGGAACCATGACCATGCGACTGGAGACCGAGAGAAAAGTACGCCGCTGGCGCGAACAGCGTTGGCTCCTTGATCAAGTGATCCAAACCCGCGGCATCGACTGGGATCAAGGCCGCACCGGCAAAATTCTCCGCAACTGCGGGCCGGGCGTGCAGGGAGATCTCCAGGAAGTTTGCCGGAGAATTCAAAAATTCGTCGATCTTCCGCGCGAGTTTAGTCGCGCCGCTGCTCGCCGGGAAGAGCAAGGCCGTGAAGCCGAGGCCGCGGGCCACTTTCCCGAAGCGCGCGATCACTACTACATCGCCTCCTGTTTCTACACCAATGCCATGTGGGCGATTTACGAAGATGGCAACCCTGAGCGCATGCGCTGGCAGGAACGAAAGCGCGCTTGCTATGACAAGTTCATCAAGTATGCCGGTCGACCGATCGAACGGGTCGAGTTGCCTTATGACGGGAAAAATATCCAGGCAATCCTACATCTACCACTGGGCAGAAAAGCCAGCGAGAAAGTTCCGTGCATCATGTATATTCCCGGGATGGATGGCGTGAAAGAAGACAACCCTGCGAGCGGCGATCCGTTCCTGGAGCGCGGCTTTGCAGTGCTTGCCATCGACGGCCCCGGCCAAGGCGAGACGCGCGAAGGCGGCATTACCTGCAATGCGTCCAACTATGCCGATGCCGGTAAGCTCGCGTGCGATTATTTAGTGAACCGACCGGAGATTGACGCCGATCGCCTCGGTGTCATGGGCTCCAGCATGGGATCTTATTGGGCGCCGCGCGTGGTTGCCGAAGAGAAGCGCTTCAAAGCCTGCGCCGTCAGCGGTGTGTGCATGGAACCGGGTCAGTATGCGATCTTCAATATGTCGTCGCCGACGTTCAAGCTCAATTACATGTACATGGCGGGGTACGACGACGAAGCCGCCTTCGATGAATTCGCCAAAACCCTGTCGCTGCGCGGCGTCACGGCGAAAATCACTTGCCCTTACATGGTCGTCGCCGGTGAAGACGACGAACACTGCGATATGAAATTCGTCTACGAGCTGATGAGTGAAATTCCCGCGCCTAGACTGCTCTACGTCTTCGAAGGTGAAAGACATTCCATCCGCAACCCACGCTCGCGCCCGCTGGTCGTCAACTGGCTCATCGACACGTTGCTCGGCAAACCATTCAAGTCCGAGATCATCCGCGTCGAAACCAGCGGCAAGGAAGTGCGTCGGGAATGGTGAGTACCCTCATGAACGTGTTCCGTGTTCGTGTTTTTTGTTCACGATCACGTTCCACGAACACGAGGATTTGATGCGCGTTGCCTACGGCGATCTGATCGGCGGAGTGAGCGGTGACATGTTTGTTGCAGCTCTCCTCGACCTCGGCCTTTCGCTGAACCAGCTTAGATCGCAACTGCGAAGAATCCCGACGCTGAAATTCGAGCTCAACACAGTCAGAAAGACTGTCCATTCGATCCGCGCCATGCAATTTCAGGTTATTTGCCCCGAGCATGAAACATCGCCGCGCTCGTGGAAGCAGATTCGCAATCTAATCAAGCGCGCCAAACTGGCCACCGAGATTAAAACAACCGGCATCGCGGTCTTTACTCGTCTGGCGCAAGCGGAAGCAAAAATTCATGGTGTCGCCATCGATAACGTCCACTTTCACGAAGTCGGCGCGACGGATTCCATCGTCGATATCATGGCCGCCGCGATCGGTATCCACGAGCTGGGAATTGAAACTTTCGCTTTCTCCCGCATTCCGTTAGGGCGCGGCGTGACTCGTTCGATGCACGGGCCGCTGCCCGTACCGGGCCCCGCCACGCTTGAGCTCCTCAAAGGATTGCCCGTCGTCGGCATTGACGTGGAAAGCGAGACGGTCACTCCCACTGGCGCGGCGATCGTTCGGACCCTGGGAAATAGTTTCGGCGATCAGCCGCCGATGACGATGGAAAAAATCGGTTACGGCTCCGGGCAAAAAGTGTTCGCCAGCCGCCCTAATTTATTGCGATTGGTCATGGGGGATAATCATGCGGCCTGGCAACAGGAAAAGATGCTGGTGCTGGAAACCAACATCGACGACATGAGTCCGCAGTTCTACGATCTTGTCATCGATCGATTATTCGCTGCGGGGGCGCGCGATGTCTTTCTCACGCCGATCCAGATGAAAAAGAACCGGCCCGCGACTTTGCTTTGCGTCATCGCCGAGGCGCGCGATCGAGAAAAGCTTGCCGAGATAATTTTTCAGGAAACCTCGACGATTGGAATTCGCTCGTATCCGGTGACGCGGATGATTTTGAAGCGACATTCAACGAAGGTAAAAACCCGATTCGGCGAAGTGGCGGTCAAGATTGTCGAACTGCCGAATGGAAGCAAAAGAGCGGCGCCGGAATATGACGACATCCGGCGCCTTGCGGCGGCGAACAAATTGCCGATCAAGATTATCCACGACGAGGTCATGCGGAGGCTCGCTAGGTAGGAAGCGCACATTTTTCGCTCATGGACGATGATCGCGCGCACCACTCCGATGCCTCTGCATTAAACCGACCTTGGGCCTCGCTAAATTATCCCGGTTACCGGCTGATTTTTTTGCTCTCCCTGTTCGCGACCACCGCGCAGCAGATGCGCCAGACACAGAACCTGTATCAAGTCTATGAACTTTCCGGGTCAGCGTTTCAGTTGGGACTTACGGGTCTCGCTCAAGGAATTCCGATCTTCGCGCTGGGATTGTTTGCCGGCACGCTCGCTGATTTTCTTGACCGCAGAAAACTATTGCTGATTACGATATTCGGCAATTGTCTGGTAGCGCTTGTGCAAGGCGTCCTGACGCTCAACGGCGCCATCCAGGTTTGGCATATTCTTGTCGGCACGGCGCTCACTTCAGGGCTCAACATAGTGCTCAATCCCACACGTATGTCGCTGATCTCTCATTTGGTGCCTCGCTCTCATCTAACCAACGCGGTCTCGTTGAACTCCAGCGTATCGCAGAGCTCTTTTTTTTTCGGGCCGATGGCGGCGGGTCTGAGTCTGGCGTGGATGAACACGGGTAACGCCTATTTGTTCAACGCGTTGTTTTATGTTCCCGCGGCGATCGCCATTTTCCGGCTCAATCTCCCAGCCGTGGATGAGCGAGGGCGTGAGCAATTCTCGCTGATCAGTATTCTAGGCGGTCTCAAATTTCTTTTTTCCGAACCGGTCGTTTTCGCCATGGTTTTGCTGGACTTCACCATCGTCGGAATCGGTTACTATCGACCACTGCTACCGATCTTCGCAAAGGACATCCTTCACGTCGGACCTGCGGGTTACGGCATGCTGTCTTCCGCCCCGGCAATTGGCGGGGTCCTCGGCACTGTGAGCATACTGTTTTTTGGCGACGTGCGTCGCAAAGGACAGCTCGCACTTTGGTCGTTTCTGTCTTATGCGACGGCGTTAGGAGTTTTCGCGTTGTCGACGCGAATGGGTTTGTCGCTTTTTCTCCTAGGCGTCTTGGGTCTAGCCAACTCACTGCAAGCCGTGATGCGCCAGACGAGCTTTCATCTGTTAACTCCTGACCGCGTGCGCGGCCGCGCCTTTGCTGTTTTCAACATGTTTTCTCAAGGCGCGAATTCGGTGGGGGCCGCCGAGATCGGCTTCATGGCCGCTTTGCTCGGCGCGCCGGGCGCGCTTCTCTTCGGCTGTGGTCTCGGTGCTTTGCTGACGC
This sequence comes from Binatia bacterium, assembly GCA_036390135.1. Classification (GTDB taxonomy): domain Bacteria; phylum Desulfobacterota; class Binatia; order UBA9968; family UBA9968; genus DP-20. The sequence continues at coordinate 1,585 of DASWCL010000055.1, read as the reverse complement.
TGGGATGTTGGGCAGGAATGCCGGGGTTACGAAAGTTTGGAACCGAGGGACGGGAGTCCGTAGCCTAGTCGAGATGGTGATCAGTTGAATCGGTTGTTCACCTAAACTGTTGAGCGTTACTTTATTTGGACGCTGACGTTCTCCCTGGCCATCGTATTTTTTCAATTGATCACTGCAGCTTTAACTCTCTCTGCACCTCTCTCAACAGAGTCAAATCCCGCACCTGAGAGAGCGGAATCGATTTATCCGATCGAACCGATGCCTTGCGCGCTTCGATGGCGAATTCATAGGTTTTATCGATGGTGCTGCCAGCCAGACTAAACGATGGCAAAATCGCGTCGTAGGATTCTCTGGCAACTTCTGGACTCTGGCTCAGCCAGCGCGCCATGATCGGGATCACTTCTTCCCGCCGCTCATGCATGAAGCGCAGGCCGCGCAGAACGGCGCGTAAAACTCTTTTGGTTTCGTCGCGGTTGTTCTTCAGGCGCGTGTCAGTTACGGCCACCGCGGAAATCGGGCTGCCGATTTTCAAATCCTTCGGGCCGCCGAGAATATTGTAGCCCTCGCGCTGGAGACGCGCCGGACCGGGTGGCGCAATGCAAACCGCGTCGACCAAGCCTTTTTTCATCATTTCCACCCGCACCGGTTCATCGCCGCCGAGGGTGACAAACTGGACTTCTTTGAGGTCGATCCCTTTGGCTTGGAGAATCGCTTCCGCGGCCAAGTGATCGGAGCCGCCGATTCGCTGGGTGCCGATGCGTTTGCCGCGCAGGTCGTTGATGCTTTTGATCTCGGCCCGGGCGATAATATTGTGTAGCGGCTTATCGGTCAGCACGGCGAGAATTTTAAACGGCAGGCCTTGCATCGCGCTGCCGATGATATTGCCAAAGCTCAGCGTGTATTGAACTTCGCCGCTCATCAGCGCCGGCACGGTCACCTGGCTTCTCATCTGAATCAGCAGCGGATCTAAATTCTCGTCTTTGAAGAAATCCTTCGCCACCGCCACTTGAGCCGGCAGAAACGCGTAGCTTCGGCTACTATAGGAAATGATCGCTTTGTCCGCCGCGTAAACGGAAATCCGGGCGACGAAGCATGAGAGGATCGCAACTATTCTCATCAAACGACACATGTTCATGGCGCTTTCGGTGCCTCGCAAATCCGTTCGAGCACGGGTGCCTTTCACTGACGAAGCAAAAAAGGTTCGATCGAGCTGAGGGCAAATTCCTTTTCAAATAATTCTCGCGGAATAGTTGTTTTTGAACCGCCGGTGTCGACGAAAGGCAGCTCACCGAGACAGGGAACAGCGGTCAAGTTCACCAAGGCCTCGCGGTTGGTATCCGCGGCGCGTGAGACTTCGTTCGACGTCCGATTGAGCACGTAACCGACCACGCTGAGACCTTGACAGCTGGCGTGCTCCAATGTGAGCAGCAAATGATTGATCGCGCCGAGCTTGTTAGCGGTGACGACCAAGACTGGAAGTTTTGCAACACGTGCAAAGTCGGCGAATGTATAGCTCGGTAAAAGCGGTACCATCAGGCCGCCGGCTCCCTCAACTAGCGTGACGTCATACTTCGAACTAATCTCG
>DASWCL010000054.1:0-15891 GCA_036390135.1 Binatia bacterium | reverse complement strand
CGGGAGAGATATCAAGCTCTGATCACGCGCGCCTGGCGCTGGCGCCGGCCGATTATCGCCGCCTATGCATCGATCGCATGCCTGGGGATATCCCTGATTGGCCCTCATCTCGGCACAGACATCTTTCCAAATATTGATGCGGGAATATTTCAGCTTCGCCTGCGAGCGCCCATCGGCACACGCGTTGAGCGCACAGAAGTGATTACGCTCAAGGCGCTCGACGCGATTCGGACCGAAGCGGGGCCAAACAACGTGGCCATCACTCTCGCTTTTGTTGGCACGCAGCCGGCGAGCTATCCGATCAATACGATCTATTTGTGGACCAGCGGTCCACATGAGGCCGTGCTGACGGTCGCCTTGAGGCCAGGTTCGGGCATCAGGCTTGAAGAGTTCAAGGAGCGATTGCGGAAGAAGTTGCCCGAAGTAATACCGGGCACAGCGCTTTCGTTCGAGGCAGGCGATGTGGTCAGCCAGATCTTGAACTTCGGCGCGCCTACGCCGATTGAAGTTGCTGTGACCGGCCCGAACCTCGCGGCCAATCGGAATTTTGCCGACAAGATTCTCTTCGAGATGCGCAAGATTCCCAGCTTGCGCGACCTGCAATTCGGCCAGCCGCTCGACTACCCCACAGTGAACATTAAAGTCGACCGTGAGCGCGCCGCACAACTCAGCGTCACTGTCGGCCAGGTCGCGGGTTCTCTGGTCGCAGCCACGTCATCGAGCCGTTTTATTCAACCGAACTACTGGCTCGATCCGGCGAGCGGAAACGCCTATCAGGTGCAGATCGAGATCCCGCAATCGCGCATTGCCTCGATTGATGACGTGGAGAGCGTGCCTGTCCTCAGCGGCTCACCTACTCTGGTCGGCGATGTGGCGCAAATCAGTTATGGCACGGCCGTCGGCGAATATGATCGGTACAACCAGCAGCGGATGGTCACGATCCCCGCGAACATCGCAGGCACAGATCTGGGCAGTGCAGCGCGTGCAGTCGCCGCGGCGATCCAGCGCGCGGGCGATGCTCCGCGCGGCGTGACGGTCGCCGTGCGCGGCCAGGTTCCGGCGATGCAGCAGACGCTCACCGGGTTGGGCACCGGCCTTGTGCTCGCCATCGTGGCAATTTTGCTGCTTCTGTCCGGATACTTTCAATCGCCGCGCGTCGCGCTGATCGCTCTCTCGAGCATTCCGGCAGTGCTGACGGGCGTGGCGGTCTCGCTCTGGCTGACCGGGACGACACTCAACGTTCAGTCATTTATGGGAGCGATTATGGCGGTCGGCGTGTCTTCAGCGAACGCGATTCTGCTTGTGAGTTTCGCCGAGCAGGCGCGGAAAGAAGGCGCGACAGCATTTGATGCCGCGCTGAATGGAGCGTCGAGCCGCCTGCGTCCGATCCTGATGACCAGCATCGCAATGATTGCGGGTATGTTTCCGATGGCGCTCGCGTTCGGCGAGGGCGGTGAGCAGACTGCGCCGTTGGGGCGGGCCGTGATCGGCGGGCTGAGCGCTTCGACGATAGCCATATTGACGATATTGCCGCTGATATTTGCGATGGTACAACGCAACGCCAGCCGCGCTTCGGTATCGCTGCACCCGAAAGACGACGTGAGTGAATCAGCCGGGAATGAACAAACGAGGGAGAACGAATGATGAAGTACATGTCTAGCAAATGGATGATCGGCGGTCTCGCCGTAGTGGTAACGGCCGTCGGCCTGAGCGCCTACACCGGTGGTGGGCGGAAATCGGAGACTACGGCCCCACAGGCTGCTAGCCTAGCCCAGATACCGGCTGTTATAGTCACCACCGTCGAATCGCACGAACTGAACCAGCAGGTTCGTCTGCCCGGCGAATTAGAGGCTTATCAAGACACCGCAATTTACGCCAAAGTGCCCGGCTTCGTCGAAGTCATCAATGTTGATCGCGGCTCGGAGGTGAAGCAGGGACAGTTGCTCGCCCGGTTGCGCGCCCCGGAGCTCGACACACAGCGCGGCGAAGCCTATTCCAAAGTGCGCGCCGCACAGTCGCAGCGCGCTGAAGCTCAGTTCAAAATTGGCGGTATCCGCGCGCAGCGCCTAGAAGCCGAAGCGAAGTTGGCCGCGGACGAGGCGACCTACCAGAGAATGAAAGCTGCGTCGGCCACCCCCGGCGTCGTCGCGGGTAATGACCTGGAGATTGCGCAGCGCGCGGTCGAGGCCGGACAGGCCCGCGTCCAGCTCTGGAAGGCGAACGACGCGGCGGCACAGGCGGAAGTCAAGGCGATTGGAGAGGACGAACGCGCGCTACGTGAGGCGGCGGGTTCCTCTCAGAACATCGAAGACTACCTGCGCATCACCGCTCCCTTTGACGGCGTCATTACTGAACGCAATGTTCATCAGGGCAGCCTGGCCAGCCCGGTGAGTAGCCAGACGAATCCACCGATGCTGCGGTTGCAGCAGGTCACTCGCCTGCGCCTCGTCGTGCCGGTTCCTGAAGCAAACATCTCCAGCATTGCGCCCGGCGCGAAGATAAGTTTCACCGTCCCGTCTTTTCCGGGCGAGACCTTCAGCGGGACTGTACAGCGGATCAGCAATGCGCTCGATCCGAAGACACGGACGATGCCGGTGGAACTGGACGTGAGTAACCCGGACATGCGGCTCGCGCCGGGTATGTTTCCCGACGTCGTGTGGCCGGTTAGCAGACCCCGTCCATCAAGTTTCGTTCCCCCTTCGGCCATCGCCATAACCACCGAGCGCAGCTTCGTGATTCGCATCCGTGACAGCGTGACGGAATGGGTTGATGTCAAACGAGGCGCGTCAATGAGCGAGAACGGAAAAGACCTGGTTGAAGTCTTTGGCGATCTGAGACCAGGCGATCAGATTGCCGTCCGCGGTACAGATGAATTGCGCGCCGGAACTCGAGTGAATGCGAAACCGGCACCCGCGAGCACGTGAGAACTGAAGCTGATGAGCAGAGTCCGCACCATTCTGAGAGCGATCGCATGGGGTTGGTGATGTTATATGCATGCGCGCGCCCCGGTGTACGAGCCACACGCCGCGGCGTTCTTCATTTTCAGAAGATTGGGCGAGTTTCGCGAGGGCTACAAGATACGGCCTGATTCTTCACGCCGGATCACGGCGCACCTTCGTGGGTGCGAAGCGACGAGACTTCGCACTCGTTTCCACCGGCCGTGATCGAGTGCGGCAATTTGCAGGGTCTTGGATTGCCCAGAGCTACAGAAGGTGCTTATGCGGCGCGTTGTCGGCGTTTGGTCCAAAGCCGACAGCTTTGTTTATTTCGATGATTTCCGGGTGCGCTCACTCGCGTAACGTCGGGTAAAGGCCGACCCACGGTGTTGTATAGATCGATAACTGATCTCGCCGACGGCTTGATGGCGACGCTGAATGCACTACCTACTGCCTCTTGGTTTCCAGCGTAGTTCTCGATAAAAATGAATTTATAGGACATCTAAAACGATTTCTTTGCAAGGTTTGTCTCTGGAGGATAAATCAGCAATGCTTAAAGTCATACCCGTTGAAGAGGCCGTAGGATTACCCTTGGCCCACGACATCACCGAAATCGTTCCTGGCAAGCACAAAGGACCGGCGTTTCGTCGCGGTCATATCGTGCGCCAGGAAGATATTTCTAAATTACTCGATGTGGGTAAGCGTAATCTCTACGTGATGGAGCTCGAGAAAGATGAGCTGCATGAAGAGGACGCGGCGCGACGGTTGGCAAAAGCCGCGGCTGGAGCGAATTTAAGATTGACCGATCCGAGCGAAGGGCGGATCAATCTGGTGGCGACGATTTCGGGTTTGTTGAAGATCGACGCCGAGCTGCTCTACCGATTCAATTCCTTGGGCGATCTAATGATGGCCACGTTGCCGGGCGATCGTTACGTGAAGGAAGGCACCGTCGTTGCGGGGACTCGGACGATTCCAGTGGTCGTCAAGGAAGAGCTGATCCAGAAAGCCGAAGCGATCTGTCGCGAAAAACCGATCGTAACGTTGCTGCCGATGCCGCCGAAAAGATTTCATCTGGTCGTTACCGGCAGTGAAGTTTTTACCGGCAGAATAAAAGACGGCTTTGGACCGGTGGTGACGAGGAAAGTCAGCGAGCTTGGCTCCGAACTCGTATCGGTAAAGCTCGCGCCCGACGACCCCGACGTGATCGCCGGGCATATTCAGGAAGCCAAGCGAACTGGCGCCGACGTGATTCTCGTCAGCGGCGGCATGTCCGTTGACCCCGATGACAAAACGCCGGAAGGCATTCGCAGAAGCGGCGCTAAAGTGGAAACCCACGGCTTTCCCGTGTTGCCCGGGTCAATGTTTGTCATGGCCTATCTCGACGAAACTCCGGTGATGGGACTTTCAGGTTGCGTTCTTCACGATCCATTTACCGCTTTCGATGCGCTTTTACCGCGTTTATTAGCGGGAGAAAAAATCACCCGCGCAGGCATTATGGCAATGGGGCACGGCGGCTTGCAGCGAAAACACGATCATTAACGCAGTAGTCAGTTGTCGGCGCTCCGATGGGCGCTGATGACAAAGGAGAAATAGTGGATATATTGAGGAGCCTGAAAGAACGGTGCGATCCTAAATGCGCGGCAATGATTGTTGTCGATGTACAAAATGACTTCGTTAGCCCACAAGGGAGCGCCGCCAAGCGCGGAGAAGACGTTAGCGCCGCAATGGCGATGGTGCCCAATCTGCTTCGACTGATCGACGAGGCCCGACGCGTGGGTTTGACGATCGTGTACATCAGGACAACGCACAGCGAGTGGACCGATACTCCTTCGTGGATCTATCGCACGTCGCAAAAAGGCGGCTTAAGCACCTGCCGGGAGGGAACATGGGGCGCGGAGCTTTATGAGGGAATTTCCCCGTTGCCCAGTGAACGCGTGGTGATCAAGCACCGCTACAGCGCGTTTATCAATACCGATCTCAATACCGTGCTCAAAGCGCGTAACATTCAAAGCGTGCTGGTGTGCGGCGTTGCCACCAATGTTTGTGTCGAAACGACGGCCCGGGATGGATACATGTATGATTATTACGTCACGATGATCGATGATTGCTCGGCAGCGTACGAAGCTAAGTTACATCTGAACACACTTGAAAATATGCGGCGGCATTTTGGTCTAGTGGCGTCGTCGCCGGAAATTATGGAGACCTGGAAGGAACTGCCCACGAAGCCGACGGTAGGATTGTAGTGCTCAGTAAAGAGTTCGGACGGTGCAAATTAAAAAGCCTGGCAGGAAGAATCCTGCCAGGCTTTTTTCATTCGACAGTTCGGTGCGAACTTACTTCATCATATCCGCGTTAATTCTTTCCAATGCTTCCAGTGGCGGTTGTAGCTCGTCTTGACCGAGCTCCGAAAGCGCAACATCGCAGAGATTCAACTCTTCAGCAAAATCTTTGCGGTTTGGATTGTAGTAAATTAAGCCAGTCAAAAACTTGCCTTCGGCGATGGCGCCGTGGATTGCTTGAATGGCCTGCGCTTTATTCGTGGGGTCGTAGTCTTTGCCGAGCTTGTGAAGAATAATCCGCGAGCCGTCGTGCATTTCGACTTCGTGATCGGTGCCTTCATCGTAATCGGCTTCGATATTCTCGTAGGGCGGGATGAAGTCAAGATCGTGGATCGGATCTAGATGACCTTTGACGTACTTCAAGCTCTTGGTCGAGCCTTCATGGTTGTTGAACGTTACACACGGGCTAATGACGTCGAGAATAGCGCTCCCCTTGTGATGTAGGGAACCCTGGACGAGCGGGGTGAGCTGTTTGCGGTCGCCGGAGAAGCTCCGCGCCACGTAAGTCGCGCCGAGAGTGATGGCCAGCTCGGCCAAGTCGATCGCCGGGATGTCATTGACTTTGCCGCCCTTCATCACCGAGCCGACGTCGGCGGTGGCGGAGAACTGTCCTTTGGTTAGTCCGTAAACACCGTTATTCTCGATAATGTAGGTGATGTTCACGTTGCGCCGCATCATGTGGCAAAAGTTGCCAAGACCGATAGCCGAAGTGTCGCCATCGCCGGAGACGCCGATTGGCAGCAACGTATGGTTCGCTAAATTGGCGCCGGTGGCTACGGCTGACATTCTACCGTGCACGGCGTTGAAGCCGAACGATTGACTTAAAAAATAAGCCGGGGTTTTGGACGAACAGCCGATGCCGCTCAGTTTGACAACCTTACGCGGATCGATGCTGCTTTCAAAATAGGCGCGCTGCACCGACGCCGAGATCGCGTCGTGGCCGCAGCCGCGGCACATGGTCGACGGCGCGCCGTCGTAGTCTTTTTCCGTTAAGTTGAGACGATTGAGTTTTGCTTCTGCCATTTTCTTTTCCTCTACGCAGTTTTTGCCGACTGGGCGGCAGCGAAAATTTGGTTGACGACTTCGAGCGGTGTCGCCGGCAAACCGTTGTAAATTAACACGCTGACGATCTTGGCGCCGAGCTCGGGAGATTCATCCTTGATAATCGCCGCCATCTGACCGTCGCGATTCTGTTCGACGAGATAAATCGTGTCGTGCTCCGCCAGAAAATCTCTGACCTCGCTGGTCAACGGCAAGGCGCGAATCAGCATGTGGTTGGTTCTCAGTCCCCGTGCCTTCAATCTGTCGCGCGCCTCGCGCACCGGCTCATAGCTCGAGCCGTAGCAAATTATGCCGGTCTTAACGCCCCGTTCTTTTTCGATGATCGGTTTGGGAACGAACTTGCGGGCGGTGTCAAATTTTTTGCGCAGGCGGTCAAGAATGTATTTGTAGTCGTGCTCATCCTCAGAATAACGCGCGTCGGCATCATGGCCAGAACCGCGCGTGAAGTATGATGCCATACGGTGTGGGTTGCCGGGCACGGTGCGATAGGGAATCCCGTCGCCATCTTGATCGAAGTAGCGGCGGAATTTTTTACCGACTTTTGTCCATTCTTCCAGCTGTTCGGCGCCCAGCCTTTTGCCATAATCGAAAGGTTCCTGATTCAACTTCAGCGGATCAGACGACCACATATTCATGCCAAGATCGAGGTCCATGGCCACGAATACCGGGGTTTGGAAGCGATCGGCGAAATTAAAGCTTTGACGCGCGAAGTCGAAGCAAGAATTCATGTCATGGGGAATCAAGATAATATGACGGGTGTCCCCGTGCGAGGCCCCGTACATGAGTGAAATATCCGCCTGCTGAGTTCGTGTCGGTAATCCGGTCGATGGCCCGCCGCGCTGAATGATGAAAAAGACACTGGGAATTTCCGCGTAGTAAGCAAGACCAATGGTCTCATTCATGAGCGAGACTCCGGGTCCCGAAGTGGAAGTCATGGCACGCGCTCCCGCCCAGCCAGCGCCCACGACCATACCTGCGGAAGCGATCTCGTCTTCTGCTTGAACGATGGCGTAGGGTTTTTTGCCGTCGATCTGTTTGCGTAATCTCGGCAAGTAATATTCCATCGCTTCAGCGAGAGAGCTTGAAGGCGTGATCGGATACCAGCAAATCACCGACGCGCCGCCGTAAATCGCGCCTAGCGCCGCCGCGGTGTTGCCTTCGGTGATAATTTTCCCCTTGTTACCGTTAGGAATCGGCTCGAGGCGTGCGATGGTTTGCTTATAATTTTGCTCTTTGCAGTACTGATAGCCGGCATCGATACAGATCATATTGGATTCGATGACAGCCGGCTTCTTGCCAAAAGTATCTTCGAGAACGGATTTAATGACTGACATGTCGATGCCGAAAAGGTACGCTAGGGCACCGACGTAAACCATGTTTCGCTGCTTGGCGCGTAACGGTGAAGCCGGCACGAGCTTGGCGACAAGCTTATTGGCTGGGAAGCCGATGTATTGAACCCCGTCCCGTTTTAGATTTGTCGCAAGAGGCGTGGAATCGTCGTACAGAATCACACCGCCATCGCGTACCCGGTAAATGTCCTTCGCTGCGGTCGCATCGTTGAACATGACCATCACGTCGATGACGTCTTTGCGGCTCAAATAGCCTTCGCCGTTAGCGCGAATTTGATACCATGTCGGCAGACCCTGAATGTTCGACGGAAACATGTTCTTGGATGAGCAGGGAATGCCCATTTTAAATATTGCCTTGAAAAGAATGTTATTCGAAGATGCGCTTCCTGAACCGTTTTCGGTGGCGACGCAGATGTTAAGATCGTTGATAGACGGTGTATCCAAAATGCAACCTCCTTGCGACTATTATCGTCTAAATTCTAACATATATGCCTTGAAAGACAATAATTTAGCGGATTCTATCCCGGCGTATACTGATCTTCCGTATCGAGATATTCGGCGACTTCTTTCCAGCTGCGGCGAACCTGTTCATCGATGTTAAATGCGCGCGCAAATTGCAGAATTTCCGGCATGGACACCAGTCCGGTCAGTTCCTCTTCGTCGCCTTTGACTGGCATATTTCGGATATCGCGGTGATACATTTCAGCCAGGACGTCGCCGATTAAAGCCGTGCGCGGCATGGTAATGATCGGCGCGGTCATGACTTGCTTAATCGGCGTTTCCTTAACGTTAATTTCCTTGGTGGCCACCCGTTTGAGCACGTCGCGCTCGGTAAAGATGCCGCTCGGTTTGCCTGCCGCAGTGACGATGACCGCCGTGACGCCCTGAGTGTTCATCAATTCGATCGCTTCTTGCACCGTAGCGGATTGATCAACTGTCGTGAGCGTCGGCGTCGCGATATCGCCCAATGTTTTTGTCTCGCTCAGCCCTTGGCCGAGTTCCACCGCCAGATTGAGAATGCGGCGCATGGAGACGATGCCGATAATCTTGCCGCGCCGGCCGCGCACCAACAGATGGCGATATTTGCCGCGATACATTTTCCCGAAGGCATCGACAATATGAGTCTCTTCACGTACCGCCCGGATCGGCGTCGTCATGACTTTCTTAACGACGCTTTGGCGGGCGTCGATCTTGGGATTGACGACCCTCTTGATGACGTCTTTCTCGGTGAATATGCCGACCGGCACGTCGTCGTCGGTGATGATAATGCGGCCGACATCCTCAGTGACCATCATTTCCATGACTTGGAATATCGATGCGGTCACAGGCGCCTTGGTGAGATGGGTAGTCATAATCTCACTGACCCGATTGGAAAGCATAGGGCACCTCCTGCGGTTTGATTGACGGATTGAGCGCGCCACCAGCTGCTGTGGCTATAACATCGAAAACATTATAGCACTCACTAGGGGTTGAGTTACAAGAATGTCGGCATCGGCGCGGTCGCCTGCGGTACATTGCGAGCCGGTGCGACGCCATGTTAGATTTATTTTCGCTGGGGGGCACAAATCAGTTATGAGCCGAAGGGAAACGGAATTTGATCACGGTTTGGTCACCGAGACCAAAAAAAAGGTCAAGCGCCCGCCCCTTTATAAAGTTCTGCTGCACAACGACGATTACACGACTAAAGAGTTCGTCGTGCAGATCTTGCAATATGTCTTTCACAAGGAGCAGACTGAGGCGGTGCAGATTATGCTTCACGTGCACAAGAAAGGCATCGGCGTGGCCGGCGTCTACACGTATGAAATCGCCGAAACTAAAGTCGCCCTGGTTGAAAATTTGGCGCGCCAGCACGAATATCCGCTAAAATGCACGATGGAAGAGGCTTAACATGATTAGTAAAGAACTCGAAGCAACCCTCAATTTTGCGCTGAAAGAAGCCAAATCCCGGCGCCACGAGTACGTGAGTTTGGAACATCTGCTTTACGCGTTGTTGAGAGACAAGGACGGCAAGGCCGCCATCGTCGCATGCGGCGGCGATATCGAACGGCTCAACAAATCTCTGGAAGAATTCCTTGCCGGTCGCATGGAAATCTTGCCCGAAGGACGCGACCAAGAACCGCAACAGACGTTAAGCTTTCACCGCGTCCTGCAGCGCGCCGTGATCCATGCCCAATCGGCTGAGCGCAAAGAAATCAACGGCGGCAATCTGCTGATCGCGATGTATCGCGAGCCCGATTCCTACGCGGTCTTTCTATTGGAAGAGCAGGGCATCACCCGGTTTGATCTCGTCAACTTTGTTTCCCACGGTGTATCGAAGATCGCCACGGACGAGGAGCCGGATGCTCAGACCGACGATGACGAGGCCGGCGAAGAACGGCCGTCTCGCCGGGTGAATCCACTGGAGGCCTTCACCGTTAACTTGGTCGACAAAGCGGGCCAGGGGCTCATCGATCCGCTGATCGGCCGTGACGATGAGATCGAGCGAACGATCCACGTGCTGTGCCGGCGGCGCAAGAATAATCCGATCTACGTCGGCGACCCCGGAGTCGGCAAGACCGCCATCGCCGAGGGATTGGCGATGAAGATTTACGACGGCGAGGTGCCGGACGCGCTTAAAAGCGCGGTTATCTACGCGCTGGACATGGGCGCAGTGCTCGCCGGCACCAAGTTCCGTGGCGATTTCGAGGCGCGGCTCAAGGGCGTGCTGAACGGACTTAAGAAACATCCCAACTCAATTCTTTTCATCGACGAAATTCATACGATCGTTGGCGCCGGCGCGACCAGTGGCGGCTCCATGGATGCTTCCAACATTCTAAAGCCCGCATTGGCGTCTGGCGAGCTCAAATGCATCGGCTCGACGACTTATCATGATTATAAAAGCTACTTCGAGCGCGACCGGGCCCTGGCGCGACGGTTCCAAAAAATTGAAATTCCCGAACCTAGCCAGGAAGACGCGATCAAGATACTCGAAGGGTTAAAGCCGCATTATGAAAAACATCACGGCGTGCGTTACAGCAGCGGCGCGATCCGTGCCGCCGTCAAGCTTTCGGCCAAGCATATCAATGACCGGCGCCTGCCGGACAAAGCGATCGACGTGATCGATGAGATTGGCGCAGCGGTGAAAATCCAGCCCGAAGAGAAACGTCGTAAAACGATCGGGCCCAAAGACATCGAAAATATGGTCGCTAAAATCGCCAAGATCCCGCCACGCAGCGTGTCGAGCTCCGACAAAGAACAGCTGCAAAATTTGGATCGCGATTTGAAGCTCGTCGTTTATGGCCAAGACTCGGCGATCGATACGTTGGCGAGCACGATCAAGCTTTCGCGCTCCGGCTTGGGTCATCCGGAAAAGCCGATCGGTTGTTTTCTCTTCGCCGGACCGACCGGCGTCGGCAAAACGGAATTGGCCAAACAGCTGGCCAAGACCATGGGCATCGAGTTTCTCCGCTTCGATATGAGCGAGTACATGGAAAAGCACACCGTATCGCGCTTGATCGGCGCGCCGCCGGGCTATGTCGGCTTCGACCAGGGCGGGTTGTTGACGGACTCGATCAATCGTAATCCTTACGCCGTGTTGCTGCTGGACGAAATCGAAAAGGCTCATCCCGATCTGTTCAACATTTTGCTGCAAGTGATGGACCACGCGACCTTGACGGATAACAACGGGAAAAAAGCCGATTTCCGCAATATCGTCTTGATCATGACGACCAACGCCGGCGCGCGCGAGATGAGCGGCGCGCCGCTCGGTTTCGGAGTGCAGTCAAACGCCGGCAAGGGCAAGGAAGCCGTCGAAAAAATGTTCAGTCCGGAGTTTCGCAATCGACTCGACGCGATGATTACCTTCAATTCGCTAAGCCAGGAAAATATCGAGCGGGTGGTCGACAAGTTCATCATCGAGCTCGATCAGCAACTCAACGAGCGCAAAGTTTTCCTGCAGCTAACCGTCCGGGCGCGGCACTGGTTTGCCGAACGCGGCTATGATCCGACCTTCGGCGCGCGGCCGATGGCGCGACTGATTCAAAACGAGATCAAACGGGTCCTTGCCGACGAGATCTTGTTCGGCAGGCTGCAAAGTGGCGGCAAAGTCGAAGTCGACGAAAACGACGGCAAGCTGATTTTTTCGTACAGCACGTCGACGGTGCCCGCCGTTTGAGTCAGCGTCGCCCATCACCGACAACCTCTGCCTAGTTAAATTGACCGCCGGCGCAGATGCAACAACTTATCGTCGCGCTGTTTCTTGTCTGCTTCGCGATCGAATTTGCTATCGAATTCACTTTGAACGAATTGAACCTGCGCTATGTCCGTGCACGCTGGGCAGAAAAAAAGATCCCGGAGTTCTTTCACGGCAAGATCAGCTCGGCCGATTACGAGAAGTCGGTGCGCTACACGCTTGCGAAAGGGCGGTTTGAACGCTGCGCTGAAGTTTACGGCCGAGGCGTAACGCTCGTGATTTTATTTAGCGGGGTGCTGAGTGGGCTCGATCGATTCGCCGGCGATTTCGCCCTGCGATTTTCATTGGGCATGTACGGCCAGGGAATTCTTTTCTGCCTAGCCGTCGGCTTGCTATTTTCCATCGCCGGTTTGCCCACCGGTCTCTATTCCACTTTCGGCCTGGAATCCAAATTCGGTTTCAATAAGACAACCATCGGGCTGTATGTCACCGACAAGCTCAAAGCGCTTGCCATCGGCTTACTCGTCGGTATTCCCTTTCTCTTGGTTGTGCTGTGGCTGATGGATGCGATGGGAAGTTTTTGGTGGATCTGGACGCTCGCATTTATCGTCGCATTTCAGCTTCTGATGATCGTCATCTTCCCGACGTTTATCGCGCCGTGGTTCAATAAATTCGAACCGCTCAAGGCGGGCGAGTTGCGCGATCGGATCCTGGCGTTGGCGGAGCAAGTCGGCTTCAAGACGAGCGGCATTTATGCTATGGACGGCTCCAAGCGATCGTCCCATTCCAACGCCTATTTCACGGGTATCGGTAAGTCCAAGCGAATCGTTTTGTTCGACACGCTGATCGAGCAAATGAGCCTCGATCAGGCACTGGCCGTGCTCGCCCACGAGATGGGGCACTACAAGATGAAACATATCCGGCGCATGCTCATCGTTCAGATGATTTTTCTCTGTATCGGGTTGTACGCGCTTAGCTGGCTGATAGACTTTCAGCCGCTTTACGGCGCGTTTGCTTTGGCCCCAAGTCATCACGCGGCGTTGGTGCTGTTCAGCCTGTTATCCGGACCCTTTACCTTTTTTCTCGGCCCGCTGATGAACGTCTTGTCACGCCAGCACGAATACGAGGCCGATCGCTTCGCCGCGGTCACCTTGCACGACGGCAAACCGATGGAAGAGGCGTTGATCAGTTTGACGATCAAGAATCTCTCGAATCTGACGCCGCATCCTTGGTATTCGGCCTACCACTATTCGCATCCGACCCCGATCGAACGCGTCAGTGCGATCCGGAGCACTCCCGCGTAGCAAAACTGCAACTGTCTTTGATTGGTTTTGAAAGTGAGAATGATCGGGCGAGCGGATTTGATACTTTAGGAGCCGTCCCGCTTCTCATAATAGCTCTGTTGAATTTTAAACAATTCCGATCGCGTCATTTCCGTTTTGTGCATCGCGCCATTCTTCTCGACGTACTCGAAGATGACGTGGCGTTGGTCTCTAAATATCCTAACGAGCTGGCCTCCCTCGGCATCGAGGATTCTGCCGATGGTTCGAAGCGCTTCCCCCAGGTTGTTGATAGCGGGAACTTTGCCGGCCTGGGTGCGCAGGCGAAATCCGGCTCGATCCAACTCTCCGATCTCGTCTGCACCATAGTTGTGCTCGATAGTTGCGATTTCGGCATCTTCGGCCCGCTTCTCGAGTCGATAAGTGACGAGTTTGTGAAACAGGTTCTTCAAACCTGTCTTCTCGACGGGGGGACTCCTTTTTTCCGCCCATTTGCGGTCGCAGCGAACACGAACGGCAAAGCTGCCGCCATGATATTCAATATCCAACTGCTGCGGAAATAGTTCGGTGAGATCCTGGCCGATCGCTCGCAGTGCCCGGGCATAGTAGCCGCTGGAGTCGCTCCTTGAGATACGCATCTTTTCTGACCTGAAAGGCATGAGTCAGGAACCTCCTCAGCTGCTGAAATTTCGATTCCAGATCGATTTTAGACTTTTTGTCGACTGTGGCAAAGTGAATCTGTCAGGAAAGCGGCAGTGCTTATGTCAGAGGAGGTGTGTAATGGAACTTTTGAGTATCTGAGATGGTTTCCCGTCCGGCTCACGAGGCAACCAGAACGCTTTCAGACACGGTTTAGCCGGCATATCGTAGCGCCGCGTCGACGGCGCGCTGACTCAGACGAGCAGAACGTCCGCACGGAAATCTGGCTGGCTTACTTGCCGACAAGGGCGGTGAAGTGCAGATCAGCACTGCCATACGCGTGCTGGCGGAGATCATCGCGAGCGATGTGCTGTTGGTCACCTTCAACAACACCATCGATGGCGTTATTCAGAACAATCCGAAGGCCGGAACCAATCCTAAAGCGCTGGTGAATTGGATGGCTACAAAAGACCGCTGGTGGGTTCTCTGTCGGCTAATCTGCAGCGGTTCGGGTTCGAAAGAGTGGCCAAGATCGAAAGTCTGCAGGAAATCATAGCCGAAATGAGTGGAACTGGGGACAATCCCGCCACCGCGCCCTCAAAATATAAAAATATATAGGCCAAACCCTATTGTAGCCATGCAATAATGATCGCATGGCAAGGAAGCAAACCAGACAATCGCCGCGCAACACTACTGAGTGGAATCTAGGCCAGCCATTAGCATTCCCGCCAAAACTAAGCCGTGCTGAGTTTGAGCGCCTGGCGCGAGAAGCCGTAGAGGAGGGCATAAGCGGTCCTCTCAAACCCAAGCAACAGAAGCGGAAGAAAAAATAATCTCACCGGGCGTGGTGCCCCTTGCCATCCCACCACTTCTGCAATGCTGGCGTATTACAGGCAATCATCCCCCCCGGATGATCACCGCCGCTAGGATTGTTCTGACGCAATATCTCAAAAAGTTCACACAGAAATCATCGACCCGCACGCAGAGCACCGTTTGAGCTTGTCCTACCAGGGCCGCACGACGGGAAGCCCGAACCCTAGCCAAAAGTAATTATGTTGGTCTTGACACCTGCCTATTCATTGCCGCCCAAGATGCAGTGGAATGGGCGCACTTCAGCCCAACATAACCGCCAGCCAAAAGGGGAGGTCCAGCACATGATTTCAATTTCTCGTTACTTCGAGGAGAGTAGGAACTTAATTGAAGAGTGCTACCGATTAAGGCAGTAATCCGAGACGATTGTTACATGGATCGAGAGAGGCAATTGAGTAGTCTAAAATAAGCATTGCGGGCGCTGAGCGACAACTAGAGGTAATCAGAAATCTCCGTCGTGATGATCGTCACTCGCCAGTTTGACCTAATTCCTGTGTGCGAAAACCCTAACAGGCAAAGTTGCCGAACCTTCAACTCCCGCGTATTGACCTGACTTCTCCAAAGTCCTGCCGAGCTTAGGGCACAATCCGTGCTCTGGTGAACTGTTAGCTGGGGCAGCTGGGAGTGATGCAGCTTTTGTGACCACATTGCTGATTTTAACCGTTAGCTTTCTCGTTTTGGTCGTGGTCGCGTTTGTCTATATGATTATGCGCGCCAAAGATGCAAGAGAACGACGAAAATAAAAACTGATCCACTGCGCTGCTAATGACTCTCAAAATTTTTCTTGACGACAAAAGCTTTCATTGTCTCAAACAATCCATTCCTCCAGGCTCACGCTCTAAATTGATTCTCCAGAATGCTATTCACTTGAACCTTTTCGGCAGCAATGCCATTCTCAGCTGCGACGAAACTGAAGCTCGGAATTTGTTGCTCTATGCCGGTCATTGCCCGGGCGCGGTCGCTTCAATACACAAGGCGTTTTGCGACGCAGGTTTGCCGCTGGAGAAGCCGGTCAATGTTCCTTTGAGGCGCCGGCGAGTTTGGCACCCATGAACGTGCCGACCACGAAGGCGCATTGTGTGCGTGCACTGGTGAATATGAAAGGGGGTGAAACCATATGAGAGAGCTTTTTAAACGGTTGCTCGTTGAAGAGGATGGCCAGGGCTTGGTCGAATACACGTTGATCGTTGTTTTGGTCGCTCTGGTTTTTTGGGTTGCCATTAAGAACACGGATATCGGTAATGG
>DASWCL010000053.1:0-33358 GCA_036390135.1 Binatia bacterium | reverse complement strand
TACCGTTTCTCGAAGCGGTGCGCCAGATCGCGTGGGATTGGGGTCGCGAGAACGTGCTCTACGTTCATCTGACGCTGGTGCCGTACATCACCGGCGGCGGCGAGCTCAAGACCAAACCGACGCAGCATAGCGTGAAGGAGCTGACGGGCCTTGGAATCCAGCCGGATATTTTGCTCTGCCGTACGGATCGCATTCTCGATAGACAAATAAAGACGAAAATTGCTCATTTCTGTAACGTCGCAGAAAACGCAGTCATCACCGCTAAAGACGTCGAGTGGATTTATGAAGTGCCGCTGGTTTTCCATGAAGAAGGTCTCGATGAGCGGGTGGTCGAGAAGCTCAATATCTGGACCGGCGCGCCGCATCTGGAAAACTGGCAACGAGTGGTGCAGGTCTTGAAGAACCCAAAGGATGCCGTGCGCATCGCTATCGTCGGCAAGTATATGAGCCTCAAAGAATCGTACAAGAGTTTACTGGAGGCGCTCGTGCACGGCGGCATCGCCAATGAAGTTCGCGTCGAGCTTGACTGCATCGAAGCGGAGAAAATGGAGCACGAAGGAACCGAGGCGTTGCTCAAGCAGGCCGATGGCATCCTTATTCCCGGCGGTTTTGGTGATCGCGGCAGCGAAGGTAAAATCGCCGCGGTCCGCTACGCGCGTGAAAATCGCATCCCGTTCTTCGGCATTTGCCTAGGGATGCAAATGGCCGTGGTCGAGTTCGCGCGCAATGTTTGTAGCCTGCAGGCCGCTAATTCCAGCGAGTTCGATTTGCAGACGCCGCATCCGGTGATTCACTTGATGGCGGAACAGAAATCGATCGACAGCAAAGGCGGCACCATGCGCTTGGGGAGTTACCCGTGCGCGCTGCAGAACGAGACTCTGGCCGCCAGATTATACGGTCGAGAAAACATTTCCGAGCGTCACCGCCATCGCTACGAGTTTAACAACAACTATCGCGCCGAATTCGCTGCCCGTGGCATGGTTTTAAGTGGCCTGTCACCGGACGGCAACTTGGTCGAGATCATCGAACTCAAAGAACATCCCTGGTTCCTCGGCTGCCAGTTTCACCCCGAGTTTAAGTCGCGGCCGATGGCGAGTCACCCGCTTTTCCAAGGATTTATTGAGGCAGCGATCGAAAATCGCAAGGCGGCTGCAGAAGTGCCCCGGATAAAAATCGTCCGCACTTGACGAGCGATCGATTCGTTGCCCGATGACGTCCAAAATCATCACGATGGAAAAGCTCCAACTCGGTGGCGGATTGCCGCTTGCCGTGATCGCCGGCCCCTGCGTCATTGAAAGCGAAGAGTCGGCGTTGCGGCATGCCGCGGCGCTTAAGGAGAAAGCGGATCGGGTGGGTGTTCCTTACATATTCAAATCTTCTTACGACAAAGCCAATCGATCATCGCTGAATTCGTTTCGCGGCCCGGGGCTGGAAGAAGGCTTGGAAATTCTCGCCGCCGTGAAAAAGAAAATCGGCGTGCCGATCCTTACCGACGTGCATGAAAGTGATCAAGTCGCGCGGGTTAAAGAAGTTGCCGACATTCTCCAAATCCCGGCCTTTCTTTGTCGCCAGACCGATTTCATCGTGGCGGTGGCAAATTCGGGTAAAATCGTTAATGTGAAAAAGGGCCAATTTCTCGCCCCCTGGGACATGCGTAACATCGTCGAGAAGATCCGTTCCACCGGCAACGATCAAATTCTCCTCACCGAGCGCGGCGCTTCCTTCGGCTACAACAATTTGGTTTCCGACATGCGCTCTCTGGTCGTCATGGGCGAGCTCGGTTATCCGGTGGTCTTCGACGCGACCCACAGCCTGCAATTACCTGGCGGTCTCGGCAATGCTTCCGGCGGCGAACGCACATATATTCCGGCGCTGGCCCGCGCCGGCGTGGCCGCGGGCGTCGATGCGCTCTTCATGGAAGTTCATGAAGATCCTGACCGCGCGCTGAGCGACGGGCCAAATTCGCTCGCCCTGGAAAATTTCGAAAGCTTGCTCAAGGTCGTCAAGCAGATTGACTCGTTGGTTAAGGAAAGAAACCCACGATGAAAAGCGGCGACATTCTCAAGCGCGCCGCGGACGTGCTGCGGATCGAAGCCAATGGGATTTTATCTCTCATTGATCGGCTCGACGAAAATTTCTTACGCGCGGTGGAAGTGCTGCACGGCTGCTGCGGCAAGGTTGTCGTCACCGGCATGGGAAAATCCGGCCTGATATGCCGAAAAATTGCCGCCACGCTCGCCAGCACCGGGACGCCGTCTTTTTTTCTCCATTCCGGTGATGCGCTGCACGGCGATCTCGGCATGGTCATGAAAGACGACGTGATCGTCGCCCTATCCAACAGCGGTGAAACCGACGAGATCTTGAAGCTTCTATCTCATTTCAAGCATCTCGGCCTTAAGCTGATCGTCATGACCGGCAATGTCGATTCGACTCTGGCAAGAGCCGGAGATGTTGTCCTAAACGTCGGCGTCAAAGAGGAAGCATGCCCGCTCGGCTTGGCGCCCACGGCAAGCACGACGGTCGCGCTGGCGATCGGCGACGCCTTGGCGGTCGTGTTGCTGCAAGAGAAAGGTTTTAAAGAGGAAGACTTCGCAGTGCGTCATCCAGGCGGAATTTTGGGTCGGAGACTGTTGTTACGAGTGGAAGATTTGATGCATCGCGGTGACGAGTTGCCGATGGTCACGCGAGTCACACCGATCAAGGACGCGCTGTTTGAAATCACCGCAAAACGCCTGGGAATCACCGGAGTCACCGATGAGCGGGGACATTTGATCGGCATCATCACCGATGGCGACCTGCGTCGCGGACTACAAACGCACGGCAATGACATTTTCAGCAAAAGCGCCGAGGAAGTGATGACGGCGAAACCGCAAACGATCGCCCAAGATGCGCTGGCGTCGGAAGCACTTATCAGAATGGAAGAAAACCTGCCGCGGCCAATTACCTCGCTCTTTGTGCTCGCCTATGGCACTCAGAAGCCGATCGGCGTCATTCACTTGCACGATATTTTTAAAGCCGGCATCTAGTCGCGCCCGTGAAACGTATCCCTGCCGCAGTTCGTAAAAAGGCAGCAAGCATTCGATTGCTCTTGCTCGACGTCGATGGCGTGCTCACCGACGGTCGCATCATCATCGACGAACGCGGCATGGAAACCAAGCAATTTCACGTTCGCGACGGGCAAGGGATCGCTCTGCTGCTGCGCTCTGGAATTGACGTCGGCTTCATCACGGCGCGCTCTTCCCGGAGCGTGCGCCATCGGGCCAAGGAGCTTGGCGTTCGCCTGGTGCACCAAGGCGTGCGTAACAAGCTCGACGTGTACAACGAGATCAAACGCGAACGCGGTCTGCAAGACGAACAAGTCGCCTACATGGGTGACGATGTGGTTGATCTGCCCACCCTACGCCGAGCAGGGCTGGCGGTCACGGTCGCGGATGGATCGAGGGAGCTGCACTCGGTTGTTGATTTGGTCACCATGGGGGCCGGAGGTCGCGGTGCGGTCCGTGAGTTAGCAGAGTTTTTACTCAAAGCCCAAGGCAAATGGGCCACACTGATGAGCGGATTGTCTTAGACTGTAGAGAATCTCGAAAAGCAATTTTCATGCCGAACGCTTTACAGCATTCGTCAAGAGTGGTATTTTTGCATGTAACTGGGTGTTTATGCGCAGAGCGAGACGATCTATTCTTTTGCTGGCAATTTTCCTTTCGTTGGCCGGTGTGACCTACAAGGTGACGGAAATAATGCGGCGCGTGCAGAAGGATATCAAATCGACGCCGGTTAAGGCTCTAGGTTACCTTCCGGAGTCGGCACTTCGATTAAAGGACTTCCACCGGGCGAAGATCGAAAACGGGCGCAAGGTTTGGGACCTGTTCGGCGAGGAAGCGAATTACTTCAAAGAGCAAAAGGAAACAGTCGTTAAGAAGCCGAGGTTTTACTACTACGATAAGAAAGGGAACGTTGCGGAAACCATAGGCGACGAAGCGCTGGTTTACCTCAACGAAAAGGAGCTGGAGAGGATGGAGGTTCACGGCGGCGTACAAGTCACGTTTCAAGGTTACGTGCTCAAATCGGAGGAAGCGAATTACTTGCCGGCGAAAGATCAGATCATTCTGCCGAGCCACACCACGGTCGTGGGGGAAGGGATCGCGTTGGAAGGCGCGCGCATGGAAGTAGAATTAGAAAGCAAAAAGATTCGCCTCGTGCACGCGGTGAAAACCAGGATCGAGCCCGAGACGTTGGCGAAGAAAAAGAATAGTGCTAGCTCCAAGCCGCAGATCGAGGGATAATGTGATCCGTACAACGCTCGGCTCGACGGTGGTTCTCTACTCGCTCGCGATTTTCTCCGGTATGGCGGCGGGCGCGGCCGCACCCGCCAAAGACGCGGGTAAAAAGGGCTCCACACCGTTTGAGATCAACAAGAAAGATCCGATCTATATCACGGCCGACTGGATGGAAGCCGATCAGACGAAAAATACCATTACCTACAAAGGGCGCGTCGTTACGGTTCAAGCCGAGATGACCATGCGCAGTGAGACTCTCACTGCCTATATCGATCCGGAAACAAAACAGATGAAGCAGATCGTGGCTGAGGGAAAGGTGAACGCCACGCAGGGCAATCGGGTGGCAACCGGCGACAAAGCTGTGTTCGATGATAAGACCAAGACCGTGACACTTACCGGAAGCCCGGTGATGCGCCAAGGCAACAGTCAGGTGAGCGGTGTCAAAGTCGTCTACTTTATGGATCAAGATAAGGCCGTCGCGGAAGGCGACGGCAAAATTAGAGTTCAGGCGACCATATTTCCGGACGAATTGAAGAGTCGGGAGGAGGGGGATGCCAAGCAAAAATGAGCGTCCTCAGAGCGGACTCGGTCGCGAAATCATACGGTGGACGAAGGGTCGTTAACGGCGTTAGTTTAGAGGTGAAAGGCAGTGAAGTCGTCGGCTTGCTCGGTCCTAACGGTGCCGGTAAAACGACCACGTTTTATATGCTGGTCGGTTTAATTCAGCCCGACGAAGGGCGCGTGTTTATGAATGATGAAGATCTCACCGGAGCGCCGATCTATCAACGGGCGAGAGCTGGGATCAGTTACCTTCCCCAAGAGTCGTCGGTGTTTCGTCGACTCACGGTAGCTGATAATTTACGGGCGATCCTGCAGACCTTGGATTTGAATGGCGCGGAACAAGAGGAGCGCGCTGAGGCATTGATGAAGATGCTCGGGATCAATCACCTGGCGACGCATAAGGCGTTTACGCTTTCGGGTGGCGAGCGGCGCCGCGTGGAAATCGCGCGCGCTCTCGTGCTTTCGCCGTTTTTTCTGTTGCTCGATGAGCCGTTTACGGGGATCGATCCGATCGCCGTTGCAGAGATTCAGAAAATAGTCCGCCGGCTGATCAACAGCGGCATCGGGATCTTGATTACGGATCACAATGTTCGGGAAACGCTGGGAATCTGTGATCGAGCTTACATCGTCAACGAAGGCACGATCCTCGAAGAAGGCACGCCTGAAACGATCGCTGCAAGCGCAAAAGCGCGCAAATTTTATCTGGGAGAAGGCTTTAAGTTCTAACTATGGCTCTTGAGATTCGACAAGTTCAAAAACTGACGCAGCAGCTGGTCATGACCCCGCAGCTGCAGCAGGCGATTAAATTGTTGCAGCTCTCCCGGGTGGAATTGGAAGAGATGGTGCTCAAGGAGCTGCAGGAAAATCCGGCGCTAGAAGAAGGACCCACGGAGGAAGCCGAGAGCAGTGCGGAACAACCAAGAACCGAAACCCCGGTGAGCGCGGGAAGCGACCCCGCCGAATTGGTGCTGAACCGCGAGCTTTCCGCCGTCGATAAGATCGGCACCTTGGATTGGCAGGAATATCTCGACACCCACTCCAATTCGATTCATGGTTCTCTGACCGCCGAAGCAACGTCGGAGGATGGCGACTCGCCGCCGTCGTGGGAAAACAGCCTGACGAAAAAGACGACGTTGGAAGATCACCTCATCTGGCAGCTGCGGCTTTCCAAGATCAGCGAGCGGGAATCAACGATCGGTCTCCATGTGATTCAAAACCTCGACGAGAACGGTTACCTCGTGCTCGGCCGAGAAGATATTTGCAACGCCACCGAAAGCAGCCCGGAGGAAATCGAAGCGGTGCTCAAACGCATCCAGTTCTTCGATCCGGTCGGCGTCGCCGCGCGGGATCTGCGCGAGTGTTTATTGATCCAACTGGAGAACCTGCATTTGAGCGACAGCTTGGCGGCGAAAATCGTTGCCAATTACTTGAATTTCCTCGAGTCCAAACGTTACGAAAAGCTTGCCAAGGATTTGCTGGTCAGCATCGACGAAATTGCCGAGGCAGCCCATCTCATCGCCACTCTTGAGCCCAAACCCTCGCGCGGCTTCGAGCAGGATGAAGTTAGAACGGTATTGCCCGACGTCTTTGTCGAGAAGATCGGCGACGAATATGTGATATTTCTAAACGACGACGGGGTGCCGCGGCTGCGCGTGAACTCGCTCTATCGCCGCCTCGCCGGCCAAGAAGGCGCGGCAGAAGAACAAGCGCGGCAATATCTGCAGGAAAAGGTTCGCGCCGCTCACTGGTTGATCAAGAGCATCCAGCAGCGTCAGCAGACGCTGTTTAGAGTGACCCAGAGCATCTTCAAATTTCAACTGGAGTTTCTTGACCATGGAGTCAGCCATCTGAAGCCGATGGTGTTGCGCGACGTCGCCGAAGACATCGACATGCACGAATCTACCGTGAGCCGCGCCACGGCCAATAAATACGTTCATACCCCCCAGGGGCTCTTCGAGCTCAAGTTCTTTTTCCAGAGCGGCCTGCGCGGCGGCAACGGTGAAGACGTGGCAAGCGAAAGCGTCAAGGAGAAAATCCGCGGCATCATCGCCGCCGAGGATCCGCGCAAACCGTACAGCGATCAGCACATTGCGGCGACTTTGTCGGGCGACTCGATTGAAATCGCCCGTCGCACCGTGGCCAAGTATCGCGAGGCGATGGGCATTCTACCCTCCTCGAAACGCCGCCAGCCATTTTGGCGCAAATAATTTCCAGGAGAGAGCGCGACCCGATGAGCGAGATCAAAGTTTCGGTGACCTTTCGTCATACGCAGCCGACCGAGGCTTTGAAGCGCTACGCCGAACAAAAGATTCACCGAGTCGGCAAGTATTTTTCCCATCCTCTGGATGCCCATGTGATTCTCGCGGTGGATTCGAAAGAATGCCAGATGGCGGAAGTCGAACTGCGCACTCATGGAGCGACTATCCTGGGCAAAGAACAGCACGAAGATCTCTACGCGGCGATCGATTTGGCGATCGATAAGATCGAACGACAGATCAAAAAACAAAAGGCAAAGATCAAGCTCAAGCGAAGAAAGCCAAACGCGTGAAGATTACCGATTTCCTCAACACTGAAACGATTATTCCAACCCTCGCCAGCCGCGACAAGAATGCGGCGCTCGAAGAAATGGCCGGCTGGCTGGCGTCGTGTCATCAGTTGGACAAAAAGAAAGTGCTTGAAGTGCTGCTTGAGCGGGAACGCATTAGCACCACGGCGATTGGCGAAGGAGTGGCGATCCCGCACGGCAAGCTTGCCGGCGTAGAGCGAGTCCTGGGAGTGTTCGCGCGCAGCGCCGAGGGAGTGGATTTCGCCTCTCTGGACGGCGCGCCGACGCACCTGTTTTTTGTCCTGATCGCTCCTGAAAACGCCGCGGCGGACCACTTAAAGGCTCTGGCGCGGATTTCTCGGCTGCTCAAAGACGAAGTCTTTCGACGCCGCCTCATGGCCGGGCGCTCGAGCCAGGAACTTTACGCGATTATTTCCGAAGAGGATGACAAGTTTTGATTCGCCATGACCGACGGGTTGGACATCGTCATTATCACCGGTCTGTCGGGGTCGGGCAGAAGCTTCGCCATTCGCGCCCTCGAAGATAACGGCTTTTTCTGCGTCGACAATCTTCCCGCACTGCTGATCCCGAGATTCATCGACCTCTGTCAAGGCTACCAAGAGGAAATCCGGCGCATTGCGCTCGGCGTCGATTTGCGCGGCAGCCGGTTCTTGCAGGCCTTGCCCCAGGTTCTCGCCGACGTGCGCGCCGCCGGCCATCACGTTCAGGTTTTGTTTTTCGACGCATCGGACGACGTATTATTGCGCCGCTTCAGCGAAACGCGCCGGCCCCATCCGCTCGCCGGCCAAGATTCGATCCTGGACGGTATTTCGCGTGAACGAAAAGCGCTGGAACCGATCCGCGCTCTGGCCGACAAAGTCATCGACACCAGCGATTTCAACGTGCACCAGCTCAAAAATGAGATGGAGGCACAGTTTTGCCAAGCGCCGCAGACGCGCCGTATGGTTTTGTTTTTCACTTCGTTCGGTTACAAGTTTGGCATTCCCCATGATACCGACATGATCCTCGACGTGCGATTTTTGCCGAATCCCTATTTCGTCAATGAGCTGCGCGCCAAGACCGGACTCGAGCCGGAAGTGCGTGACTTCGTGTTGCGTGATCAAGAAACCCGAGCGTATCTTGATCGGTTGTATGCCTTGCTCGAATTTACCCTGCCGCTCTACGAGCGCGAAGGCAAAAGCAGTCTCACTCTGGCTCTGGGATGTACCGGTGGCCGACATCGTTCCGTCGTCCTGGTGGAAGAATTACAAAAAAGACTCGGCGACGGAAACTTTCGCATCCACATCAAGCACCGCGACATTGACAAGTGACCGGATGAGCAAAGTCGTCAAAACCATCGAAATCAAAAACAAGCTCGGGTTGCATGCCCGCGCGTCAGCCTTGCTCGTGCAGACGGTGAACAAATTCTCAGCGCAGGTCAGTTTGTCCGTGGACGGCCAAACGGTCGATGGCCGAAGCATTTTGGGTGTGATGACATTGGGAGCGCCCCAAGGCAGCAAGATTTTAGTCGAAGCCCAGGGCGACGATGCAGAAAGGGTCATCAAGGCCATCGAAAAACTGATCGACAACCGCTTCAACGAAAACCAGTAAGGTTGAATCCCCCGCTCGTATTCGTTATACAGAATTGATTATTTTCACGCCGGTGGAGGTCGTCCCATGGCTGGTAAAGACTTTTTATTTACATCCGAATCCGTTTCTGAAGGTCATCCGGATAAACTATGCGATCAGGTTTCGGACGCGATTCTCGATGCTCACTTAGCTGGAGATCCCAATAGCCGTGTGGCCTGCGAAAGTCTCGCCAAGACCGGTATGGTTGTCGTCGCTGGCGAGATCACCAGCAGTGTAAAAGTGAGTTACGTCGATATCGTGCGCGAAGTGGTGCGCGAAATCGGCTACACCGATTCGGCCATGGGATTCGACGGCCATACCTGCGCGATCTTGACCGCGATCGAGCAGCAATCGCCGGATATCTCCCAGGGCGTGACGGAAGGCGAAGGTTTGCACAAAGAGCAGGGCGCCGGCGATCAAGGCATGATGTTCGGCTACGCCTGCGATGAAACACCGGAGCTGATGCCGTTCCCGATCCAGACGGCGCACAGCTTGGTGCACTACCTCGCGAAAGTTCGCAAGGGCGGCGAAGCTTATTTTCTCCGGCCCGATAGCAAATCCCAGGTGACCGTAGAATATCGCGACGGCAAGCCGGTGAAAGTCAAAAACGTCGTGATCTCGACGCAACACAGCCCCGAAGTCGAATACAGCAAGCTCAGAGAAACTATTATCGAAGGCGTCATCAAAGCCGTCATCCCCCCGGAATACCTCGACAAGGATACGGTTTATCACGTCAATCCGACGGGGCGCTTCGTCGTCGGCGGGCCGCAGGGCGATTGTGGTCTCACCGGCCGAAAAATCATTGTCGACACTTACGGTGGGATGGGGCGCCATGGCGGCGGCGCTTTTTCCGGCAAAGATCCGTCCAAAGTTGACCGTAGCGCGGCCTACATGGCGCGGTATGTCGCGAAAAATATCGTCGCCGCGGAGTTGGCGCAGCGCTGCGAAGTCCAACTCGCTTATGTGATCGGAGTCGCGCAACCGGTTTCGGTGCTCGTCGATACGTTTGGCTCCGGCGTGATCCCCGAAGGAAAAATCGCCAGGATCGTCCAGGACAATTTTGATCTCAGCCCCAAGGGCATCATTCAAGCTCTCGATCTCAAACGACCCATTTATCGTCCGACAGCCGCCTATGGACACTTTGGCCGCACGCCGGAAGATGGGCTGTTTACCTGGGAAAAAACCGACCGGGCGGCGGATCTCAAAAAAGCCGCGGGTCGGGTCTAGTTCCAAAAAAAAAGCGGAGGAAGCGGTTACGATGGCGGGAAAGAAACACGACGTCAAAGATCTGCGCCTCGCCGACGGCGGGCGCAAACGGATTCTCTGGGCCGGTCAAGATATGCCGGTGCTGGAACGAGTGAAGGAACGGTTCCGGAAGGAAAAACCGCTCAGCGGCATGCGCTTTTCGGCGTGTCTTCACGTCACGGCCGAAACAGCGAATTTGGTGCAGGCTCTCAAAGCCGGTGGCGCAGACGTTCTACTCTGTGCATCGAATCCGTTGTCGACGCAGGACGATGTGGCGGCATCTCTCGTGAAACACGACAAAGTTCCGGTTTTCGCGATCAAAGGCGAGGACAATAAAAGTTATTACAGCCACCTTAGAGCCGCACTCGACCACAAACCTGTCGTCACCATGGACGATGGCGCTGACTTGGTGTCGCTGCTGCACACGGATTATGCGCATTTGGCATCCAACTTGATAGCCAGCATGGAAGAGACGACAACCGGCGTGATTCGCCTGCGCGCGCTGGAAAAAGACGGCGCACTCAAAATTCCAGTCATCGCGGTCAACGACGCGGCGACCAAACATCTCTTCGACAATCGTTACGGTACCGGTCAGTCGACCATCGACGGCGTGATTCGCGCGACCGACATGCTCATCGCTGGCAAACGTATCGTTGTCGCCGGCTACGGCTGGTGCGGCAAAGGTGTCGCGTCGCGCGCGCGCGGCATGGGTGCCAAGGTCATCGTCACCGAAGTCGACGCCGTACGGGCTCTCGAAGCCGCAATGGATGGTTTTGAAGTGATGACGATGAAAGAAGCGGCGCGCATCGGCGATCTCTTCATCACGCTGACCGGGGATATGCACGTGATTGCCGAGGATCATCTCAAGGCGATGAAAGATGGCGCGGTGATCTGCAATTCGGGTCACTTCGATATCGAGATCGACCTCAAGGCGCTGAAAAAACTTTCCAGCAAAGTGGAAAAAAACGTGCGCAACTTCGTCGACGCTTACGTGTTCCCCGGCGGCAAGAGGATCTATCTGCTCGGCGAAGGGCGATTGGTGAATTTAGCCGCGGCGGAAGGGCATCCTGCCTCGGTCATGGACATGAGTTTTGCGACCCAGGCGCTCGCTTCGGAGTGGGCGGTGAAAAACCACGCGAAGCTTACCCAAAAAGTTTACGACGTGCCGATCGACGTGGAGAATTGGGTGGCGAAATTGAAGTTGTCGTCCATGGGCATTCGCATTGATAGTTTGAGCAAGGAACAGCAAAAGTATCTGTCTTCTTGGTCACACGGAACGTAGTTCGCAAATTCCGATTATTCCTGAAGGCTTCGGAGGTCGATCACTTCCGAAGCCTTTTTGTTTTGGCGAAATGACTGGCCGGTCTTTCAAGCTTGACGGCGCGTTGGCCGAAGGATTAATACTGATTTCAGTAGCGCAATTTGCAAAACCCTTCGAAGGAGAATTCTATGTCGCAGTCTGCAGTGCAAAAGTTTATCGACGCCACGCGCGCGCTATTTGCCGTTGAATCCGACTCGGCCAAACGCTGGCAGAAGATGCCGCCGTTGCTTGAGGAACTACTGGCGAATCCAGCGCTTAAAGAGCAATCGAAGACCTGGCCCGATTGCTCACAAGGCAGCGAGCGTGCGGAAAATTTACTTTTCTACGAAGATCCCGATTATAAGTTTGTGATCAACGGCTTGATCAAAGCGCCGAAAACCAGAACGCAGATTCACGATCACGCGCACAATTGGACGTTGTATGGGGTGCTCGACGGTACCGAAACGGTAGAACGATATGAGCGCGTCGATGATCGATCGAAGCCCGACTACGCGGAAATCCGCAAGACGGTTAATGTGAAGGTCGGCGCAGGCAAGATCGATCTGGTGTCGCCCTATGAAATCCACGCCGAGGAGAGCGGTGACGAACGCACAGTGGCGATTATCGTGCGCGCGGAAAAAGCCGGAGGGTTTCTTCAAGGCCGATATGATCCAGCGATGAACAAGTATTGGCAAGGCTACGGTCCGAAGCAACTTCCTTACGAACTAAAATAGACTCTGCGGCGATCGTAATTCATTTGTTTCTCCCACCGAGATAAATTATGGCTACTGAATCTAGCAGTGCCAAACCTCGCATCGCGGTTTTCTCCGGGCCGACGGCGACGATCCAGAACACTGAGCCGCTGGTGACCAGCAACAAGGCGCGCGAGAAATATGGCTTAGCGCTGAGAACTCACGCCGATGGCACGCCGATGCGTTTTGATGTCCTTCGGGCGCAGAAATTAGCTGCGCCGACAACTGTCTACATCGAGCAATTTAGCGCTCATCCCCTGGAACGTGACGCCGCGGAACTTTACGCGCCGCCGGACGGCTATCTCGACGCCGCCGGCGTCTTTCACAAAGAACGAATCAGTCTAACTGACAAACCCGTTTACGAGGTCACGCTCAAGCCTGAAGATGGTTTGTATCCCCTACCTTACATGGCGCGCCAAGTGAACGGGCAAGCCTGGGAGCTGGACGCAACGGAAAAAAACGCGCCGGGTGAACTTTGCCGCGTGCCGTTTTTTCCCGACGGCTCGCGTCTTTTCGATGAGATAGATCGCTTGGGTATTTCCGATGAGGGCTGGGGTTGCCTGCTCACCGAAAAAGCCGACTTCGATTTTTACCGCGCGTTGCCGTCCGGCGGCTACGCCACAGGCCGCCGCGCCGGCGAACGAACCGATATCGGCGACGGCGATATCGCACCTGAGATTCGCGGCGTAGATTTTTTCCCCTATCGTCCCGGTTATTTGCGCAAAGAACCGCCGATGGCAGCGCTGGCCCGCGTGACCAACGTCGTTCAACATGCTCTTGCAAGCGGCAAATATCTTGGCGCGATTTGGCTGGAAGGCAGCCCATTTGTCGAAGAGACGACCTTCTGGCTGAACTTGCTGATCGATACGTCGCTGCCGATTTGTGGAAATTCCTCTCAACGCCCGCACGGCGCCATCGCCAACGACGGCGACCGCAATATCGTCGATTCGGTGAATTACATCACCTCACGGATTTGGGCGGATGAGAACGGGCGCGATTGTGTCGGCGCGGTGGCCATCCTAGACGAGCAGATTTTCACGTCGCGCGATGTGCAGAAATCTGACGCGCGGCCTGGCGGCTACGTCGCCACCGGTGGCCATGGCGGGATCATTGGACGGATGGGTCATCCGGGCGCGCCGCAGTTTTCGTTCAAGCCGGTCAAGCGGCATACGCATAATTCACAGGTAAATCTCACCCGATTGCCGGGCGAGGTTCAAGGTTCAAGGGTTGAAGGTTCAAAGGTTGGTACGATTGCGGTTACGATCAAAGATAGTGCGGGAGACTTGTTGCCGACGGCTATTCCCACGGTTACGATCGTCAAGCATGCGCGCTACTTGCAGGACGATACCTCGGGAGATGCGAGCAGCGAAGTCGATATTCTAGCGCGAATCGAGAAGAATTTGCGCCATGCGCCGCTGGCTGGATTCCTCGCTGAAGGCTCGGCGCCGTTCGGCGCCATGAGCAATGCGGTCGATGCGGCGCTGAAGCGCGCGACGTTCAGCGGCCTGCCGGTCGTGAAAGTCGGCCGCGGCAACGCCGGCGGCTTCGTGGATCCGAAAAGGGACCCGCTGGCGATCGCGGGAAGCAATCTCACGGCGACCAAAGCGCGGTTATTGCTGATGGCTTGCCTGATGAAGCTCGGTTGCTTGCCACCCGCCGTAGATCCGGCGAAACCGACCGTGGCGGAGACCGAAGCGACCAAAGCAAAACTGAAAGAATTCCAAGAAATCTTCGATACGCATTGATCCGCGTTTTTCACGGATCATCGGAGGATCTCATGTCAGGCGATCATGGACATTCACACAAGCCTTTCGAAGGACACATGCACGACTTCGAGGCGCATATTCGCGCCGTCGAAGAAGATCTGGAGTACTACCGCGCCAAGCGTTTCGAGCCGCGCATTTTCTATTTACTGCGGCGCAACGTGGTGACATTTCCCGACCTGCTCAAGGCCCGCGTCGCTCTCAAGCGCAAAAATCAATTCTTCAAGCCACGAAAGGCGGAGGGAAAAAACCTCGAAGCCCGCGTACGCTACCTGGAAGAATGGCTCGATGAATACGTGAAAGGCATCGCCCTTGTTTCAGCGCGTACCGTTGAAGCTATGGACATGGTGACCGAAGATAACCGCAAAGAGCGCGGTGACTACGATGACTTTTTTAAAATTAAGAAGAAAGAACATCACGGCACTCTTGCAGAGCGCATGGTAAATCTGGAGCAAGACTTGAAGGACTATCAGGAGCTACTCGAGGTCTTCGTCCAAGCGCTGATCCAGCGCGGCTGGTCGACCCGCGAGGAGTTGGAGCAGCGTTGGAAACAGCTCCATGAAGAACGCCCGTGGGCCGGTGGCGTGATCGTCGCCAAGGCGTGGAGCGATCCGGAATTCAAGCAGGCGCTTTTAACGACGGGTAGGGAAGCTCTCAGAGAAATGGGTGTGCATCAGGGCAAAGTAGGCAAATTGGTCGTTGTGGAGAATACCGACAAGGTCCACAACGTGATCGTTTGCACCCTATGCTCCTGCTATCCGTACGACATCCTCGGAGACACGCCGTGGTGGTACAAGCACGAGAGCTATCGGACCAATATCGTGCAGAACCCGCGCGCGTGCATCAAGGAAATGTTTGGTCTGGATGTTCCTGCCGGTAAAGAAATTCAAGTTTATGATAGCACTTCCGACGTGCGTTATTTTGTTCTGCCACAACGCCCTGCCCGGACGGAAGGGATGTCGGAAGAAGAGTTGGCAAAGCTAGTCACCGTCGATAGCTTGATCGGCGCGGGATGCGCCATGGAACCGGCGCAGCAAAGAGAAGCGGAGAGATTCGGAGCGACTGCGGAGGCGCCCAGAGTCCGGCCGGATTGAGAACAATCGTGGAATCCACCGGCAGCAAATTCAAAATCGGCGACCCGGTTATGGTCGCCGTCGAAAATCCCACCGGCAATCCGCGCACACCGAAATATATTAGAGGCAAGCGCGGCGTCATCGGATCGGTGCATGGAATTCTGGAAAACATCCGAGACCACCGCGGCATCCATAACCCACTTTACACCGTCAGGTTCGACTTAAGAGAAGTATCGACGTGCCACGATCAGGATTCGATCTGGGTGGATGTGCATGAAGAATGGTTGAGTGAGGTGCGGCTGAATAGCTGATGGAGCCCACCGATTCCTAGCTACGTCTAATTCCAAGTTTCCGTTGCCGTCTTGACAATCGTATCCAGTTTTTTCCACATCTCGTCTTCGCTGAGAACTTTTGAATCGATTCCCCCAAAGCCGCACTGCGGGCTGAGGGCAAGTTGTTCTAACGGTAAGAATTTACTCGCTTGGTCGATCCTTCGTTTCAAATCCTCGACGATTTCCATGTCGGAGTTTTTGGTGGAGACCAAACCCAAAACGACGATTTTGTCTTTTGGGACAAGCCGCAGAGGGCCGAAGGTGCCGGCGCGGTAGCTGTCGTATTCGAGCAGCAGGCGCTGGTGCTTGAGGGAGTTAAATAGTTTTTCCGCGATGGCGTCGTAGGAGCCTTCGCGGTGCCATTGCGGCACGAGTTTGCCGGTTTTCGGGTCGATTGTCCGGGCATTGCCGCGGCAGATGTGGATGCCGAAGGTCACGCCGGGAAAGCCTTCGATGAGCGCGTTGTCGGCATCGATGGAGCGTTGGAAATTTCTTTCCGGGTCCTCGCCACGGGAGCGCATTCTGTCCAAGGAAATCTTATCGACGTACGCTGTATAACCCGGCGCGTCGATTTGAATGTACTTGCAACCCGCCTGTACTAAGTCGGCGATGATCTGGCGTTCGAGTTGGACGACATGCTCGACAAAGTCATCGAGGCCTTTGTAAACGTTCAGCGACTCTTCCCATTTAAAACGTTGGGCGATTCGATCAGGACCCAGCACCGTGACTTTTGCCGGGACTTTGGCGACACTTTGGGCGTAGCGGTATTCCGTCAACGGCAAATTGCGTGTGAGCTTTAGCCGTTCGACCGCGCAGCGGCGAGTGACGATCGCCGGGCCGGCTTCGTCGAAATTCTGCTCGGCACGTTCGAGTGGAGTTTCGTTGAGATCGCGTTTTTCGTAGTAGAGCGAAATATTCTTTGGCACGTCGAAACCGGTGACACACTGAGAGAAACTTTCCTGGAAATTGTGGCGGCGAAACTCGCCATCGGTGACGACCGGAAAGCCGTGGGCTTCCTGTTTTTGGATTACTTCGCGGATGGCGTCGTCTTGCGCTTTTGTCAATTCTTCGCGGGTCGCTTGCCCGCGGTCGTAACGGGCGAACAGGTCTTTTAATTTTGCCGGCCGAACCAGGCTGCCGATGTGGTCGACGCGAATCTTGTCGAGGCCATTGTCTGTCATAGTATCCTCCAGGATTTCTTGGATAAACTGCGAATACGCCGAGGTCCGACGATTTGATTTACCATTAGACCTACATGAAATGCACAAAGATCGAATTGGCGAGCAGAAGCCCTTTGGGCGTGAAACGCAGGGATCCGGTTCGCTCCTCTAATAATTCTGCGTCGATCCATGACTTGATCTGCGGGTAGAATTCGATCGGAGTTTGGTCAAACCTTCGGCGGAAGCTTTCGCTGGGTATGCCTTCCGTCATTCTTAGGCCGAGGAACATGAACTCCGCGGCGGCTTTTTCACGGTCGATCGCTTCACGATCGACGATCGCCAGATGAGTTTCGCTTACTTGCGCCATGTACTTAGCCGGATTTTTTTCATTACTCCAGCGTTGACCGGCGACGCCGTCGGAATTTCTTCGATAACTGTGCGCGCCGGCGCCGAGGCCAAGATAGTCGCCGCCGCGCCAGTAATTCACATTGTGGCGCGAACGCTGACCAAGTCGAGCGTAGTTGGAAATTTCATAGCGATTCATTCCGGCGCTGCCCAGCTTCGATTCGATCAGCTCCGCCATGGCGATCTCTTCTTCTTCGCTTAAGTTGCCCATTTTTCCTGAGCGATACTCGTGGTGAAACGGCGTACCCTCTTCGAAGGTCAAATTGTAGGCGGAGAGATGCGGCGGTTGAAACTCCAGCGCCGTGTCAATATCTGCTTCCAGTTCTACAAGAGTTTGCCCAGGATTGGCGTAGATCAGATCGAAGCTAAAGCTGTCGAAATTGGCCTGCTTCACCGTGCGAAGCGCTCTCTTCGCTTCGTCGGCGGAATGAATGCGGCCGAGAAACTTGAGCAGCCTAGGCTGAAACGATTGCACGCCGACGCTGATCCGATTGACGCCGGCGGCGCGGTAGCCGAAGAATTTCTCGCTATCGACGGTGCCGGGATTCGCCTCCAGGGTGATCTCGCAATCGGACTCAAAGGAAAACGTTGCGGCGACCGAAGTGAGAAGCTTGCGGATGCTCTGGGGTTCGAAGGTGGACGGCGTGCCTCCGCCCAAAAAGATGCTCTGCACGGTTCGGCCACGCCATTCGTCTCGACTGCTGAAGAACTCGAGCTCGCGCAGCAACGCATCGGTATAGCTCTGTTCCGGGATCTGTGCCACGACGTGCGAGTTGAAATCGCAGTAGGGACATTTGCTGACGCAGTAGGGGATATGGATGTATAGCGAGAAGGGCGATAGCATTGCTAGGTATCATAGTCGGCCAACAGTGCGCGGGCAACTCACTGGCACGCCGCAAAACGGCTCGTTGGTCGATTCGATGGGTTCGGCCGACCTTTGAATTACCGTTCGGTGTTGCTATGATTCGAGCTGAGATTTTTCGGGAGACCAACGATGGCTGTTCACGAGCATAGAGAAAGAGGCAAAGAAAGCATTCGCTGCTTCGTTATCACCGTCAGCGATACTCGAGATGACACGAGCGACACGAGCGGGCAGACAATCAAGAAGTTCTTGGATGATGACAGACATCAGACGATCGGCTATCGAATCGTCAAAGACGAGCCGATGGAGATCGAGACTCTGCTCAACGAGGTGCTCGCACGGAACGATGTCGATGCGGTAATTGTCAACGGCGGCACTGGAATCGCGCCGCGGGACGGAACTTACGAAGTGGTGAACCGTTTCTTGGAAAAGAAACTCGACGGTTTCGGCGAGATCTTTCGCTACTTAAGCTATCAAGATATCGGCTCGGCGGCCATGATGAGTCGGGCCGTCGCCGGCAGCGCACGCGGTAAAATCTTGATTTCGCTGCCGGGGTCGAAGGCCGCAGTCATGTTAGCGATGGAGAAACTCATCCTCCGTGAGATCCGACACATGGTTTCCCAAGTCCAAGGGCAATGAAAGTTCGTGTGAAATTTTTCGCGATCCTGCGCGAGCGCGCGGGGGTCGCGGACGTCTCAAAAGAAATCGCGGAGGGCAGCACGGTCGGCGAACTTTGGCGCCAGCTGCAAAAGGACTATCCCAAGCTCGATGTGCCAGGTATCCGTCTTTTGTATGCGGTGAATCAAAATTATGTCGGCCTCGAACATCTATTGTCCGACCGAGACGAAGTGGTTTTTATTCCGCCGGTGAGTGGAGGGTGAGCGGCAATGTTTCGCGTCACGAATCAACCGATCGATTTAAATGAACTGGTCGCCTATGTCACCGATCCCGAGGCCGGCGCGATCGTTCCTTTCATCGGCACGACGCGCAACAACAACGAGGGACGCAACGTCATCGCGCTTGACTACGAAGCCTATCCGGAAATGGCGGAAAAAGAACTCGCGCGCATCGGCGACGACGCCAAGAAAAAATGGCCGATCTGCAAAATGGCTATCGTGCATCGTCTCGGCCCGGTGCAAATCGGCGAGGCGAGCGTGATCATCGTCGTCTCATCAGCGCACCGCGACGCGGCGTTTGCCGCCAGCCGTTTTGCCATCGAAGAGATCAAGAAGACCGTGCCGATCTGGAAAAAAGAAGTCTTCGAAGGCGGCGAAGTCTGGATCGGCACTCAAACCGGTCAGCCGCTGAGTGCTCTGAAGTAATCCGTCGGATTGACCCCGCACGGCAAACCTTCAAGCTCACGCAAACCCACCTGCAAGCGAAAGTAGCAGCGACGTTATCGATGACCTTCAGCGCTCGTCCGTATATCGAGCGGCAAGCTCTTATTTCACTATTCCCGTGACCGTTAGCAAGTAGGCGATAGCGAGCAAGAGATAAGCGAGGCAAGAAACGCAGAGAAAAATCAGGTTCAGGCGTCCGGGCCGCGCGGCGATGGGAAGATAGCGCGGCAAATAGACATGGTTGAGAAAGATCAGCGCCACGGAAAATAGCACCGTGCCGACAAAGCCGATGACCGCGGAGATCAAAATTAGCGGTCCGGGTTCGGCGGCGCCCATGGTGGCGGAAGTGACGGCGGTGAGCAAAAAGAGAAAAATTAAATACCACGTGCGCACAGAGATCGATTGGGATTTGGGAAAAAAAGCGAACAGGCAATCCGTATGGATCCGGCTCACGGCATCCACCGTGGCGAGCCAGGTGTCGGAGAGAAACGCTGCGGCGATGATGAGAAACAAAAATCGACCGAGCACGCCCCAACTCACTTCGAAGAATCGGCTTTGCACCACGGCCAGTTCATATCCCTGGGGCAGCAGTCCTTTGGGAAAGAGCAGCGCGTAGGCGAGCAAGCAAGTCATCAGCGTCGTGAGCAGGTTACCGCCGATGCCGATGCTGATATCCCAGAATAAATAATGCCGCCAGCGGCGCACATGCGCCAGCCCTTCGTCGTTACCCGGCGTGAAGCCCGAAGACGGGATGGCCTCGGCTTTGCCGGTAATCGGTCCGGTGAGCCTACCCATGTAGTGCGCCATGCCGCCGCCCTTATCGCGCACCCAGTAAGAATAAAAAAGTGTCCAGAAACCGCCGAGGCCGGCAAACGTTATGGCTGTCAATAACTTCGTCGCGTCTGCGGAATCCCACGGCCGCGGCATGGATAAATCCGGCACGAACAAACCCTTTACGAAAGCCGGCAGCGCATGCAGGGCTTCGATATTAGCACTCGCCCAGAGCAACCCCACCAACGTGAGTAGCGCGACGCCCCACATGAAGGCTTCCACCAGCTGATAGATGACCTTGCTGAGCAGAATAGCGACGAGGAACACGAACATCGAAGCATAGCCCCAGAAAAGTGTTTGGCCGCGCGCCGACCAACCGGCGGGAAAATTCGTCAGGGCTGCCAACGACGTGCCGCCGGCGGCGGCGAAGGCGCCGAACCAAAGAAACGACAGGGTCATCAAGATCCAGAGAAAAAACGCGAAGTGTCGCTGTAAACGAATAAAGCCCTGAAAGACGCTTTCGCCGGTGAGCACGGTGTAGCGGCCGATCTCGTAGGTGACGGGAAACTGCAGTAAGCACGCCGGCAACAAGAGGAACAAAAAACTCAGTCCGTACTTGGCGATGATGTACGGCCACCAGATAAGCTCGCCGCTGCCTTGCGCCAGTGCCATGAAAATGACCCCCGGCCCCAGGGCCTTCAGCATGCTCGGCAAGGGCGGCAGCGGCGCCTTTTTATATGGCGCCAAAACCCCCCAGGGCGATTGATCGGCCATTAACTTTTATTCAGTCGATGCGCTGAACCGCATCCGCGGGAAGGGCGGCGACGAGAGCTTGCAGCGCCTGATCGAGGTAGTTCGAGTCTTTCGACTCCAGGGTGACTTTGACTTTG
Source organism: Binatia bacterium (assembly GCA_036390135.1). Classification (GTDB taxonomy): domain Bacteria; phylum Desulfobacterota; class Binatia; order UBA9968; family UBA9968; genus DP-20. The sequence continues at coordinate 12,453 of DASWCL010000053.1, read as the reverse complement.
TAATCCGGCAGGTCGAGAACCGGATAAGAACCGAGCATGAGCTCGGGAAATTTTACCAGCAGATCGTTGAGGATCGCGGCGATCACGCCTTCGCCGTATCTGACATAAACGTTCTTGAGGTAGTACGGCGCATCGCGAAACATCTCTTTGATCGCGTGAAAGCGCTCCTCGAGGATCTTCGGAATGCCAGGAAAAATGTAAACGTTGCGAATTTTCACAATCGCCGCGAACGGCGCCTCGGTCGCCAAGAGCGTGGCGCCCTCCGGCACGTTGGCCATGCGGAGCCGCGCGTCGTTCACTTGATCGCCGAAGCGCTGGCGCATGCGCCGCTCAATATCCGGGTGACGGACAACCTTGAGGCCGAAACCGTGGGCGACGCCATCGATGGTAACATCGTCGTGCGTCGGTCCGACGCCGCCGCTGGTGAAAACGTAATCGAATCGTTTGGAAAACTCAGCGACCTCGCGGCCGATGATCTCGATCTCATCCTGGATCGTCGAGATTTTTTGTACCTCAACGCCGAGCCGGCGCAGCTCGGCGCAGAAAAAATAGGAGTTAGTGTCGCGGGTCTTGCCCGACAAAACTTCGTTGCCGATGATCACGATGCCGGCGGTTTTCGACATGCTTCTTTCTTTACCTTATTGGATTTGGGTTGACCGTTACTCGAGATTCCGCGCTCATTTAGAGGTCGAATTCACTGCAGCTCATAAAAAAATTACATTTGGGATTGGGACAAACGTACTTGCACTTTTGATTCACTAACTTCGAGTTGCACAAGGGGCAATAGTCCCACCAGTTTTCTTCGGTTTGCGTCTCGGCGGGCGATGGTTCTGCCGGCGTCTGGATTTTTTCTCGCATCAGAACTGCTCCAATGGGCGCAGAATAACTTACCTGACATTAAGTTTAAATAGCTTTTTTCATATCACGCGGTGATGCAGCCATGATACGCCAATTCCTTTCATTGGAGCTGTCCGGGTGCCTTTGCGATCCATGGAAATCTACAATAAATCCTGCGCCGCTCTGGCGATCCCTTTTGTGCGCAAGCGCACCTATCGAAAACCTTCTCATTGATTGATTCCGCAGTTGCATTATAATCTTAATTTTCGCCTTCGATGTGGAAAAGATGAAGGATTTTGGAGTCATTATACTAGCAGCGGGGCAGGGTACCCGGATGAAGTCGGGGCTGCCGAAGGTGCTCCATTGCCTTGGCGGAAAAGCACTGTTTCTTCACGCCTTGGAAACTGCGCGCCGGCTTGATCCGAGCATTGTGGCGGTTGTCATTGGGCATGGCGCAGACGCAGTGCAGCGGGCTTATACGGGAGAAGACGTCCGCTGGGTGGTTCAAGAAAAGCAACTCGGCACGGGGCATGCTGTTTTGTGTGCGAAGGAACAATTTAACAGCTTCCGCGGCGACATCCTGATATTGAGCGGCGACGTGCCGCTGATTCAAGAAAAAACCTTGCGCATGATGGTCGAGCGCCATCGCAGCCGGCGTGCCGCCGTGACTCTGCTCACTGCTCAATTGGAAGAACCGAAGGGTTACGGGCGTATTCTGCGCGATACCCAGGGCGCGCTGACTGGCATCGTCGAAGAAAAAGACGCCACCGAAGCAGAGCGAACAATTTACGAAGTCAACGCCGGCATATACGTCGCTTCGGCACCATTTCTCTTTGCCGCGTTGCGCGGCGTTAAGAACGACAATCAGCAGGGCGAATATTATCTGCCGGATATCGTCTCTGTGGGTCTTGCTCAAGGAAAGTTTATAGAAAGTGTTCAAGTACACGATGCCCGGGAGATGTTGGGGATCAATAGCCGAGAGGAGCTTGCGTTCATGGAAAAGAATTTGCGCGAGAAAATCAACAAAAAATGGATGGCGGCCGGAGTGACGCTCAAAGATCCGGATACCACTTACATCGAAGCAGGCGTGACCATCGGCAAGGACACCGTGATCGGTCCTAACACCCATCTCAAGGGGAAGACGATTATTGGCGAACGGTGTCAGATCGATGGCAGCGCTTTTCTTACCGATATGGAGATCGGCGATGAAGTTCTTTTGAAATTCTCCGTCGTGCTGACGGGAAGCCGCATCGGCCGTGGCGCTATTATCGGACCGTTCGCCCATCTGCGTCCGGGAACCCATCTCGGCTGCAACGTTCACATCGGCAATTTTGTCGAGGCCAAGGCGGCCACGGTTGGCGATGGTACCAAAGCCAACCATCTCACCTATCTCGGTGATGTGACCATCGGCCGCGACACCAACATCGGCGCCGGCACGATCACGTGCAACTACGACGGCTTTCAAAAATATAGGACCTCCATTGGCAATCGCGTGCAGGTCGGCAGTGACACCACATTGGTCGCGCCGATCGCCTTGGGTGACGATGTTTACGTCGCGACTGCGACCACGGTGCGCCACGATGTTCCCGCGGGAGCTTTGGTATTCAATGACCGTGAGGAGCGCGTGCGCGAAGGCTGGACCGAGCAGAAGCGTAAAAAAATGAAAGGGAACAAAAGTTAATGTGCGGCATAGTCGGATACATCGGGCACCGAGAAGCTGCGCCGCTGATTCTGGAAAGTCTCAGAAAACTTGAATACCGCGGCTACGACTCCGCCGGCATCGCCGTGTTAAACGACGGTCAGGTCGCGATCCGCCGCTGTGAAGGCAAGTTGAGCAATCTTGAAGTAATGTTGCGGCGCGAGCCGATGACCGGCGCGGTCGGCATCGGTCACACGCGCTGGGCGACCCACGGCCGGCCGTCGGAGACCAACGCGCATCCGCACAGCGCCGGAGACGTCGTCGTGGTGCACAACGGCATCATCGAAAACTACCTTGAGCTTAAAGATCAGCTTGCCAAGCGCGGCACTCACTTTAGCTCGGAGACCGACACCGAGATCGTCGCCCATTTGGTGGCGGAAAAGATCGAGCGCGGCGTGGATTTTCTCGAAGCCGTGCGCCGCACGCTAAAGGAAATTCACGGCTCCTATGCCTTATTATTTCTGAATCGCCGGGATCCCAGACGCTTGATCGTCGCAAAAAATTCGACGCCCATTGTCATCGGTTGGGGCGAGGGAGAGACATTTATCGCTTCCGATATTCCCGCCCTGCTCGACTACACGCGCAAAGTGACTTTTCTCGAAGACGGCGAAATTGGCGAAGTTACTCTCGGCTCCTATCGCTTGCTCGACGGCAAAGGAAAAACGATTCACCGCCCCGTCAAGGAAATCACCTGGGACGCGGTGGCGGCGCAAAAAGGCGGCTACGCGCATTTCATGCTCAAGGAGATTCACGATCAGCCGCGCGCGTTGGCCGATACGTTTCGCGGACGAATCTCCCTCAAAGACGGTCAGGTAGCGCTCGAAGATATCAAACTGACGGCGAGCGGGGTTAAACAGATCAAACGGGTTCATTTGGTTGCCTGCGGCACCGCATGGCATGCCTGTCTTGTGGGCAAGTTCATGCTCGAAGAAATCGCCGGCATTCCTGCCGAAGTCGACTACGGTTCTGAGTTTCGCTACCGCTCGCCGCTGATGGATCCGAAGTCGGTGCTGCTGATGGTCAGTCAATCCGGCGAAACCGCCGACACGCTAGCGGCCACCGAAATTGCCCGCGCCAAGAAGGCCAAGATCCTTTCGATCTGCAATGTGATCGACTCGTCGATCCCACGCAAATCCGACGGCGTGCTTTACACTCACGCCGGGCCCGAGATCAGCGTGGCGAGCACAAAAGCGTTCACGACTCAATTGACGGCGGTTTATCTCTTGGCGGTGGCGTTGGGGCGGCTCAACGGCAAGCTGAAACCGGCGGAGGCGAGAAAGTTGTTGCGCGATTTGATGTTTCTGCCGAGCTGGATCGAAAAGACTTTGGAGATTGAAAGCGAAGTCAAAGAGCTGGCGCGCGATCTCATGCATAGTCGGGATTTCCTCTATCTCGGCCGCGGGATCAACTATCCGATCGCGCTCGAAGGCGCGCTCAAGCTCAAAGAGATTTCTTACATCCACGCGGAAGGCTATCCGGCAGGCGAGATGAAGCATGGACCGATAGCCTTGATCGACGAAGCGATGCCGGTGGTGGTATTGGCGCCGCGCGATCGTTATTTTCAAAAAACCGTGAGCAATCTTAAAGAAGTCGAATCGCGCGGCGGCAAGGTTGTCGTCCTCTCCGACGATGCCAAGACCACAAGCGAAATCGCTGGACATCGCATCTTAACGGTACCCAAAGCCTCGCACTATCTCACGCCGATCGTGATGACGATTCCGCTCCAGCTGCTGGCTTATTATATCGCCGTGCACCGCGGCACCGACGTGGATCAGCCACGCAACCTCGCCAAGAGCGTGACCGTCGAATAATCGCCCTCGTCGAACATCAACCTGGCGCCGCATCGCGCAGGAAGCGTGCTGCGTCTTCCGGGGTGATCGAATTCATATACACTCCCGAGCCCCACTCAAAACCCGCCGCTCGAGTGAGCTGCGGCATGATTTCGATGTGCCAGTGATAGTATGGCAGAGCGGTTTGTTGCGGCGGGCTTGAATGAATGACGTAATTGAATGGTGGATTGTTCAAGGCACGGTTTAGTCGAGAAACTAGATCGCTGAGTGCGTGGGCCAGCGCTGTGACATCTTCTTCCCTGCTTTGCTCAAAGGCCGCCACGTGATTCTTGGGCAGAAGCCAAGTTTCGTAACCGAAGCGCGGCGCGAATGGGCAGACTGCAATGAAGTGCTCGGATTGTGACACCAGACGCTCGTGGCGCTCGCCTTCACGTTGGATGATCTCACAATAGATGCAACGGCCCGTCGATTGGAAATGCTTCTTGGCGCCGTTCAATTCATCGGCGGCTTCTTTCGGCACCGCCGGGAGCGCAATCAACTGAGAATGAATATGTTCCAGGGTCGCGCCGGCGCGCGCGCCATGGTTTTTGTAAAGCAGCAAGTAGCGCCAGCGTGGATCGGTTTGAAGTTCGCGCGTGCGCCGGTGATAGGCGCGCAGAATTTTTGTGAATTGCTCGGCGCTGAGCGCCCCCATGTCGACGACGTGATCAGGACTTTCGATGATTACTTCGTGCGTACCGAACCCCGCCTGGGATCTATAAAGGCTGTCGTCGCCAGCGCTCCACCGGCCGCCGCTTTCGAGGGCGGGATATTTGTTGGGAACCACGCGCACACTCCAGCCGGGCGTGTCGGCTTGTGTATTATTTTCCCGATGCGCCCAGATCTCCGGCGGCGTCATGGTTTCGTTGCCGGCACAAAAAGGGCATGGCAGAGAATGTGATTGATCGTCCCGCCGACCGTCATGGCGCGGCCGTTTCGACCGTTCCGAAGCGATAATGACCCAACGGCCGGTGATTGGATCTTGTCTGAATTCCGACATGATAATCGGCGAGGACATAGCGCCCTCGTTCACATGGGAGCGCCGACTCTCGGGATGAACCCTCGCGCCACAAAATAGAACTCGGAGGAACCTTGCCGTGTCGCTTCCGGCTTGGTGCGCTGTACGCCAGAGAAATGCTTTTTGAGCTCGGCAGTAAAAGTATGCAAATCGTTGCTGATGAAACCCTTGATCAGCAGGGCACCGCCCGGCCGAAGTAATTCGACCGCGGTTTCCAGTGCAATTTGACTCAGTTCCAAGCAGTGCGCCATGTCGGCGTCGCGAATGCCACTCAATTTGGGTGCCAAGTCAGAAAGCACGCAGTCCGCTGGTCGATGCAAGAGTGTCTTGATTTTTTCCCGGATCCCGGCGCTGGTCATATCGCCTTGCAGCAAAGCAATATTCCGTTCGTGAAAGGGCTGGATCGCTTGTAAATCGACCCCGACGATGATGCCGTTCTGACCGACCGCGTTTGCCGCAACTTGAAGCCAGCCACCGGGCGCCGCGCCTAGATCGACGACCGCATCGCCGGACCTGAGGAGATGGTAGTGTTGTTGCAGTTCAAGGAGTTTGTATGCGGCGCGCGAGCGGTAGCCTTCCTGTTTGGCTTTCTTATAGTAGCTGTCGCGACGATTGTAGGCCATCTCTGATAACGCCATCGGGACTGGTGAACATTCTGACAGTTCACGAACGAAAAAAAAGCCCGACCTGTGGAGCAGGCCGGGCTAAGTCCAAATATCCTTTCTGTTTTCAGCGCGCTCCCTGTACCTGGAACTCCACACGGCGATTGACCGCACGGGCCCATTGAGCGTCCTGATTGATCATTGGTTTGCTCTCGCCGATGCTTGCGGCCGACATGCGGCTGGAGTCAATCCCCTGCGCCGAAAGCTCATTCATCACGGTCTGGGCCCGGCGCTGCCCTAATTTTTGATTATATCCATCATTGCCGACCGCGTCGGTATGGCCTTCGATCACTACGGTCAGATCAGCTTTTTCTTTGAGCCGCTGCGCCGCTAAATACACTTGGCCTTTGCCGAGCTCGGTGAGCTCAGCAGAATCGAATCGAAAAGCGACCGCGGGGAAAACTACTTTTTCGACTTCGCCGGCTTTCGGCACGTCCTTCACGACCAGCCTTTCCACGGGCACCTCGACGACCTTTACGGTTTCAGCGGTCACTGGGGCTGCAGCCTCGGGGGCCGGTCCAGGGATGGGATTCATCGGCACCTTTTTGACCGTCCCATAATCATGGAACTGTTGGGGCTCGGCTATAATCGGCGGGTGGGGATAATGACCAAAAAAAGCTTCCTGCGGCTCGGTTGCGCTGACGATAAAATGGAACGGCCGGAACAGCGTCCATTCGGCTAACCAGCCGACGGGATGCAGCAGATACGCGATGATTCTCAGCGGATTCGACTGGCTGTCATCGTACTCGTCGGGCGCCGCCGACGCCACTCTTGTGCCGAAGGCAAAAACCACTAGAAGACTGATCACTAGGGAACGCGTAGTTTTCATGGAACCCCTCCTTTGGGAGCCACAAGTGTAGAGGCTGGCGTCGCTTTTGTCAAATTTTCAGCGGCGCTGTTGCTTGTAAGCGCGCCGAGCATGGTCTATGAAAAAGATCACCTTTTGTGGAAGACCTGTGGCAGATTCTTCCCCACAAAGATAATTAGAGGTGGCAAAACCATGCTGGTTACCTGCGAAAAGAAAGAGCGGCGCATCGCGATCACATGGGAACGCCCGCCGCTGAATGTTTTGGATCTGGCGCTCATGCGCGAATTGGATCAGGCACTGGCCCATTGTGCTCGCGACCCTTCAACTGACGTGGTCATCCTTCGGGGGGCGGGGGAGCGCGCGTTTTCCGCCGGCGTCGACATTCGCGATCACACAAAAGAAAAAGTTCCGGAGATGCTCGATGTCGTCCATGGTGTCATTCGCCGGCTCTTGTCATTACCTCAGGTCACGGTTGCCGCGGTTCGCGGTGTTTGTCTTGGCGGCGGCTGCGAAGTCGCGAGCTCTTGTGACTTGATCGTTGCGACCGAAGAGAGCACGTTTGCCACTCCCGAAATTCTCGTTGGCTGCTACCCGCCGGTCGCGCTTGCGCGCTTCTCCCATTTGATCGGCTATCACCGCGCAGCTGAGATGATCCTCACCGGCCGCCGTTTTTCCGCGCGCGAAGCCCAAGCGATGGGATTAATCAATCGAGTGCTGGCGGCGAATCAATTCGCCGAAGGCGTCCAGGCGCTTGTTGACGAACTCTTGGGGAAAAGCGGAGCGGTTTTGCGCGTCGCGTTAAAAGGCTTGCGCGAGTTGTCACTCGAAGGCTTCGATCAAGCGCTCAAACGCTCCGAGGAGGTATATTGCGCGGAATTGCTGTCGACCGAAGACGTCGAAGAAGGGGTCAGAGCGTTTCTTGAAAAGCGGCAGCCACAATGGCGCCACCGCTGACGCCGCCCATGAGTCAATTTACGGCGCTGAGTTTTCAAAGAGCGGCGCATGTGTTACCGTCTCACTGAATGGCTGACTTCGAAGTCAAAATCGCCACGGAACCGAGCGAGATCGAACAAGCGCAGCGTCTCCGCTTCCAAGTTTTTAATCTGGAGCTCAACAAAGGACTGAAAGCTTCTTACCAGCGTGAGTTGGACGTCGACGAATTCGATCCCTACTGCGATCATTTGATCGTGCGTGAGCTCAAACGCGGCGACATCGTCGGCACCTATCGTTTATTGCGGGGCTCTCAAGCGCGCCAACACATCGGATTTTATTCCGAGAAAGAATTTGATTTGTCGCGCATTAAGGCGCTTGGCGGGGAATTGCTAGAGCTCGGCCGCTCCTGCGCGCGCAAAGATTTTCGGGATCGGGCTCTCATCCCGCTCATGTGGGAAGCGATCGCCGAACAGGTTAAAAAGCATAACGTGCGCTATCTTTTCGGCTGCGGCAGCCTTTACACAACGGACGTTGCCGAGGTCAGCGCGATGTTTTCGCTGCTTAAAAATAAATATTACGCGCCACCGGCTTATCGAGTCGCTCCGGTGGAAAACTGCGCGTTTAAAGGGATCAAGCAGGTTCGGCTTACCGATGAACAAGCGCTGTTCCAGAGACTACCGAGTTTGATCAAGGGCTATCTCCGTATTGGCGCCTTGGTTTGCGGCGCGCCGGCATTGGATAACGAATTCGGCACCGCCGATTTTTTCTTACTCCTGGATTTCGGCACCTTGAAAGGCGAGTATCTGAAACGGCTCGGCTTGACAGATCTAAAGGTGAGCGATGCGCCTGCTTAAATTAACCGCATTTTTGTCTCTGTGGGCGGTTTTTTTCGTCCTGGTGGCGATCGTGCATCTCTGGGTGTCGATCCTCGGGCTGCCCAATCGCTGGAAGATTATCAGTCGGCTCAACCGAAATTACACTCTGCTGCTCCGACTGATTCTCAACATCAAAGTTACGGTTTCGGGCGATGAAGGTCAGTTGGAACGAGGCGGCTACGTCATCATCGCCAACCACGTGAGCTACGTCGACGGCATCGTGCTCGCTAGCATCTTCCCGATCCTTTTCGTCTCTAAACGGGAAGTCAAAAGCTGGCCGGTCGTCGGCCAATGGAACGTGCTTTGCGGGACGATTTTTATTAACCGGCAGAGAAAAGACCAAGTCGGTTTCCTGATCGAAGAAATGACGCGAAAGCTCAAGCAAGAGGCGAATATACTCTTATTTCCCGAAGGCACGTCCACCAACGGCGAAAAAATGCTGCCCTTTCAGACCGTGCCGTTCGGTGCGCCGCTGCGCAACCGGTCGATCATCGTGCCGGCGACCATCACCTATAAAACCATTGACGAAGAGCCGGTGACGGCGGTGAATCGCGACTTCGTTTACTGGTACGGCGACATGGAATTCGCGCCGCATTTTTGGAATCTGCTCGGGCGCCGCAGCGTCGAGGTGTTGGTGACGATCCAGCCGAAAATAGAATGCTTCCGTTACGCGGATAACTCGGCGGGGCGAAAAAGATTGGCTCGGGACTGCTACAATCGCGTTCTCGGTAGATTCACGGGGAAGGATTTAGTTTCCGACGACGCCGGCAAGAGCACCGACGAACCCTCTTCGACGTCACTTTCCAGCTAACTGTTTTTTTATGTTCTCGACAAATTCCTTCAGCATGGCGTCCGCTTTCTTGCGGATGATCGGCTGACCGAATTCGCCAATCTTGCCCAAAATATTGACATCGGTCTCGACCGTCAATTCGGTCTCGTTGGCGCTGAGTTCTTTGAGGGTCATGCTGGTTTTGCCATTGACGGCACCGGCCGCCATGCGGTCTTTGGCCTCCGCGCGCAAGGCGGCGCGCCAAGCGTCTTTGTTTTGCTCCTCAAGGATAATTTTTCCTTGTAAGTTTAACTTAATCGGGCCGACGCGGACCACTAAAGCGCCCTCGTACGTGGTGTCGTCGATCTTGTTGACCGATTCAACTCCCGGCAGCGACTTCGCCACTTTGGGTACGTCCATCAAAAAATTCCACAACGGCTCACGCGCCACGGGAATTTGTGCGGTCTGGTTGAATTTCACCGTCTTTTACCTTTCTTGATGGCTTTCTTTTTGGCTGCTGGTTTCGGTTTCGGTGCCGCCTTGGCCTTCGATTGCTGCCGAATATCCGCGAGGGCTCTTTCCAGCGCCCGCCGCACGAACACTGCGGCCATATCTTTTTTATAACCCGCCGAGCCGCGGAAATCGCTCACCGGATCGACCGCTTCTTTGGCCTTCTCGCCGGCCTCAGCAAACCCGTCCGCCTTCAAAGGCTGACCGCGCAACACCGCCTCAGCGGCCGTGGCGCGAATCGGCGTAACGCCAACACTGCCGAGGGCGATGCGCACATCGGCGATGGTTTTCTTCGTCTTATCAAGAGTCAATACGGCGGCCGCAGATACGGTGGCATAATCGTCGGCGGTCCTCGGCAAAAACTTAAGGTAAGCCGCGCCGGTATTGGGAGCGATCTTCGGCACCATCACTTCGGTGATGATTTCGTCTGGATTGAGCACGGTTTCATAATAATCTTTAAAAAACTCGTCGAGTGGGATGACGCGGCTGCCATTGGCCGAAGTCGCTTTCACGGTTGCGCCGAGCGCGATCAAGCTCGGTGGCGGATCCTGGTTCGGATCCGCGTGAGCGAGGCCGCCGCCGACCGTCGCCATATTGCGTACCCTTAGGGTTGCCACGTGGTGGTAGGTTTCCGCGAGCATCGGTATGCGACGGCGCAGCAAAGACGAGCTTTCCACTTCGCGATGCGTCGCCAAGCCGCCGATTTTCATGCCGCCGTCTTTGAGCTCGACGCCGTTTAAGCCGCGCACCGAACGCAGGCTCACCAGGCAGCTCGGCCGCACCAGCCGCTGCTTCATCATGATCACCAACGCCGTGCCGCCGGCGATGAGCTTGGCATCGGAGCCGAACTCTTTCAGCGTCGCGTGAACTTCCTTGAGATTTTTCGGGGTGCGATATTCGAAGGGTATCATGAGGGTGTCCTTGTTATTTGGCGAATTGGTGAGCCTTCTCAATCGATTCGATAATTTTGTAGTAGCCGGTGCAGCGGCAGAGATTTCCCATCATCCAATCTTTGATTTCGTCCTCGTTGGGTTTGGGATTTTCTTTGAGCAGCGCCGTCGCCGCGACGACTTGCCCCGGGGTGCAGATACCGCACTGGAACCCGCCGTACTGGATGAAGCTTTTTTGCACCGGGTTCAGCTCGCCGTTCTTCGCCAAGCCTTCCACGGTGGTGATGTCGTGTCCGTCTACCATGACGGCCAGAGTCAAGCACGAACTGATCATGTCACCGTCCATCAGCACGGTGCAGGCGCCGCATACCCCGACACTGCAGCCTTCTTTTGTGCCGGTCAAGCCAAGATCGTAGCGCAGGTAATCAATGAGCAGGCGATTGGTCGGAACTTCCCCCTCGACCCTTTTGCCGTTGACGCGAAATTTGATCTTCTTGTTCATCGCCGTTCCTTTCTCACAAATTCTGTCGCGCGGAATTTTTGCTGCGGCCCGGAAAGACCCGCTAGGGCTCTCTTATAGAAAGAAATTTCCGAAACTGCAAGCCGCTTGACGGCTAAATATCGGCCGAAATGGCGGCAAATCTTCACCGAATTGGCGCCGGCGCGCCAACTCTGCGGATTCGAAAGTCAGTGTCGCGAAAATGCGTCGGCGCAATTAGAATTTTATCACGCTGCGGATGCTTTTACCTTGATGCATGAGTTCGAAGGCGTCGTTGATGCGCTCCAACGGCAGCACGTGGGTGATCATCGGATCGAGCTTGATTTCGCCGTCAAGATATTTTTCCACGTAACCGGGTAGCTGCGAGCGCCCTTTGACCCCGCCGAAGGCAGAGCCGCGCCAGACTCTTCCGGTGACCAGCTGGAACGGCCGGGTGCTGATTTCCTCGCCCGCGCCGGCGACGCCGATGATAATCGATTCGCCCCATCCTTTGTGGCAACATTCGAGCGCGGCGCGCATGGTTTTGACATTGCCGATGCATTCAAACGAATAGTCCACGCCGCCATCCGTCGTGTCGATGATCACTTCTTGAACCGGCCGGCCGTCTGCTTGGGGCACGATGCAGTCCGTGGCGCCGAGATTTTTCGCCATGTCGAACTTCGCGTGATTGGTGTCAACGGCGATGATTCGCTCCGCTTTGGCCATGACGAGGCCTTGAATCACGCTCAGGCCAATACCGCCTAGACCGAACACGGCGGCAATCGAACCCGGCCGTACTCTTGCCGTGTTCAAAACCGCGCCGATACCGGTGGTGATGCCGCAGCCGAGCAAGCAGACTTTATCCAGCGGTGCGGTCGGATTGATTTTCGCGAGGGCGATTTCGGGCACCACCGTATATTCCGAGAATGTCGACGTGCCCATATAATGAAGGATCGTCGTGTCGCCGACGGTGAAGCGTGAAGTGCCGTCCGGCATCAAGCCCTTGCCTTGGGTTGCGCGAATAGCGCCGCACAGATTGGTGCGCCCCGATTTGCAAAACTTACACTCGCCGCACTCAGGGATGTAAAGTGGAATTACCTTATCGCCGGGTTTGACCGAAGTGACGCCGGCGCCAACTTCCATGA
>DASWCL010000052.1:0-7294 GCA_036390135.1 Binatia bacterium | reverse complement strand
CATTCGACGAGCGTGGCACAGGATCGACCTCTCAAAAAGATCAATTGGGGCGTGACTTCGCTCTCCGGCGGAAATTGGATTCCTTGGATTGCCAAGGAAGCCAAGATTTACGAAAAACATGGACTCGACGTGGAGCTGATTCTCTTACGCGGCTCAGGGCAAACTTCAGCGGCGCTCTTGGGCGGTAGTATTTTCGCTTCACCGGTGGCGCTGCCGACGATGATGATGGCGGACCTGAGCGGCGCCGATCTTGTCAATGTGGCGCACACCGTACCCGGCGTGCAAACCAAAATGCTGGTGCGACCGGAGATCAAGAGAGCGGAAGATCTTCGCGGCAAGCGCATCGCCACCTCGAGCCTCGGATCGCTGGGAGATTTTCTTTTCAAATATATTCTGCGCAAAAACGGCGTGGACCCAAACCGGGAAGTCACTTGGCTTGCCATCGGCACCCCGCCGGAACGCTTGCAAGCAATGATTTCCGGCGCCGTGGACGCCACCGAAGCTTCTTATCCATACGACGTGCAGGGAGAGCGCAAAGGGTTTCGAGTTTTATTCGACGCCAGGAAGGAAGTCGTGTACCCGTCGATGTCCATCGTGACTCGGCGCAAGAACATCGTCGAAGACCGCGACACGGTGATGCGCATGATCAAGGCGCACGTCGAAGCGATCGCTTACTTCCGCAACAACAAGGAATTTGCCATACGGGTTTTGAGCAAACAGTTGAAGATCACCGACCGAGAGACCTTGGAAAATTCCTACGACACCTACAAGCAAGATTTCATTCCGGTGCCGTATCCAATCATGAAAGGACTCGAAGCAACCTACGAGTATGTGGCGCAGACTCGGCCGGAGATCCGCGGGCGCAAGCCGGAGGAGTTTATGGATCCGAGCTTCATCGCCGAGTTGGACAAGAGCGGATTCATCAAGAAGCTGTACGAATCGAAATGAATAATGGAAAATTGACAATTGATAATTTGATGATTCTGCACCGGACACAGCGATGTATTTTGCTCGCATTTATCGCTTTGCTTCTGCTGCCGGCAGTGAATCGCGCCCAGGAACGGCCGCTGAAGAAAATTACCTGGGGCATGACCGCGTTGACGGCGTCCATGTGGATTCCGTGGCTGGCTAAAGAAGCGAGGATCTACGAGAAGAACGGCCTCGACGTTGAAATCATTTTGTTGCGCGGATCGGGCCAGAGTTCGCAGGCGCTGTTAGGCGGCAGCTTGTTCGCCGCGCCGGTGGCGCTGCCGCAAGTCATGTTGGCGGATCTAAACGGCGCCGACCTAGTCAACGTCGCGCATACCATCGCTGTGGCGAGCAGCAAATTGGTGGTCAAACCGGAGATCAAGAAGCCGGAAGATCTGCGCGGCAAGAAGATCGCGACTTCGAGCATCGGTTCGCTCGGCGATTTTCTGTTCCGCTACGCGCTGCGCAAGTACGGCGTCAATCCCGACCGCGAGATTACCTGGCTTTCCATCGGCACCAACGCCGAGCGGCTGCAGGCGCTGCTTACCGGCGCCATCGACGGCGCCGACGTTGCCTATCCCGCCGACGTGCAGGCGGAACGCAAAGGATACCACGTACTGATCGACGCTAGAAAAGAAATCGCCTTTCCGACGACCTCCGTTGTCACTCGGCGCAAAACCATTCGCGAGGATCGCGACACCGTGATGCGCTTCGTGCGTTCCCACGTCGAAGCCATCGCGTTTCACAAGCAGAATAAAGAGTTCAGCTTGAAAGTCTTGACGAAATACGTGAGGACCACCGATCCGGAGTTTCTGGAAGGCTCGTACAATATGTTCAAGCAGGATTTCATCGCCGCGCCCTATCCGATCACCAAGGGACTGGAACCGACTTACGATTACGTGGCGCAAACCCGGCCGGAGATCCGAAATCACAAGCCCGAAGAATTCGTCGACCCGAGCTTCATTTCCGAGTTGGACAAGAGCGGGTTTATCAAGAAGCTTTACGGACAGAAATAGGTGACAGGCCAGAGGTCAAGGAAGAGACCGTTTCCTGGGACATCAACTCCTTTTATCAAGGGACGTTTTGCTTTTCGCCGCTTGCGCGATGATTCGCGCGGCATCTTCAGGTAGAAGAAATCTTTCCTCTATTAGCGCGCGCGCCGCGTAACTGACGCGCGCGACGTAGTCGGCGTGATCCTTGTAGCGCTCTTGCAAGGAAAGTCGCGGGTCGCCAAGCTGGCGACGGCGTGCTCGGGTTTTGGCAAACGGGATAAACGAGCCGAGCAATCCTGACAGCTCGCCTTCGGCTAAACCGCGTGGGCGTAAATTCCAACCCGTGTAGGTGCTCATCGCAACGTGCACGGCGGGCAAGCGAATGCCAGCGATGTCGTTGCCGTCGCGGTCGACTCTCGGCACGAGAACTTTATAAGCGCCTTTGCCGACCGCCTTCGGTGGATGGACGTCGATTGTTCCGCGTTGAATGTTCGGACCGTAGTCGAGAAAGAGCTGGCGATTGTGCAGACCCGCAAAGTGCACGCCGGGAATCTTCGGGAAGCCGGTACTTTTCCGATTGGGTGAAACGAGCGTGCGATCCCGCACGCTCGGGTAGCGACTCGGCGGCGGCGGAATGCCTTTCGTTAGCCAAAGATCCATGGCGACCATCAATGCCCGCAAAACGTCGCCAGCCGGCAAAGGGTTGATTTGAAGTTGAGTGTTCTCTTTCACCGGCTCCGAGCCGAAAGGGCTGTTGTGCTGCGCGCTGGCGATAACGTAGATGCGCACATTGTCGCGGATCGGAAGATCATTTCCTTTGCCATCGGTATGCGCCAGACAGCCGCGCTTCTGCCAATACTCCGTCGAAGTTTGCGTATGAAAAACATAGGGATCGGTTTTCGGGCGTTTGAGAATGCCGTCGCGTCTGCCGCTCTGAGCGTCTTTCAAAATATTGTAAGCGTGGGGGAAAAGCTCTGGGTCGAGTTGGTTGGTGTGTTGCTGCGATGAAGTGACCGGCCGGGCGAACTCATAATTCAAATACAACCTGCCGCCGCCGGCGACGTGAGGCGCCACAGCATCGAAGACTTTTCGATGCGCCTCGTCTTCGTTGAAGCCGTGATAGATGAAATCTCTGAGATAGCGGCCACTCTGCGAGCGGCCCCAGGCGTAGGCGTAGCGAATTGCGGTAGCTTTCTTGCTTGACGCCAGAGGATTCGCTTTGCCGACCGTGTCTCTCGACGCGTAACGCAAAAAGGAAATCAGATCGCGCACCACGGCAAACCCCAAACCGAGCACGAGGGGATTTTTTGCTTGATAAATGAGCTCGTAAATGTGGCCGGGCTTGAAGCCCGAACCAAGGTAAAGATCTCTACTGCTCGGCTTTACGATTTCTTTGCCGCTGCGCCCATCTTTTACCCACGCGGCGAATTTCCACTCCGACGAGGGAACCGGAATTCTCCCGCCATAGGATTTCTCGCGCACGGTAAGCGTTGCTCGCGACTTGTCGCGTGAAGCGGCTTCATAGCTTTTTACCCGCTCGTCGGCGCTGAGCGGCTGCGACTTGATGCCTTTCTCATCGACGACGATCTCGGTGCGCACCCTGCGCACGATGGGCTTACCGTTGTGCGTCGCGACCGGAACTTTGAGCACAAGCCAGTTCTTGAGCGGTATCAAATCGCCCTGCCAGCCGCACCAGATAATGGTGTAGCCTTGGCGCATAAGAAAGCCGTTGCCGGCATGCGCGAGAGTGCTCGGATCGTTCGCCGCCGGCGCATCGTTGAGAAAGCTAAGCAGACGTTTGCTGCCGCGGTTGGGCGCATCGAAAAATATTTTTCCATTGCCTCGCGCCATGTCGAGCGGCTTTAAGATACAAAAGTTGCCGGAATATTCAACGCGGCTGCGACGATTGCGCGGCGCCTTGTCGAGGTTGACGATCATCTTATTCAGCCGAGTCTTCGGATCGACTTCACCATAGACTTTGCCGACGAGTTTTTCGTAAGGTCCCGTGACGGGAAATTCGTGACCGTTGGCAAAGCGCTCTCTGCGTTGAACGACGAATCGCGTTAGCATGGTTGAATTCCTGCCTCATTGCTCTAGCCACAGCGCAGCTGAGTGTCAAGCAAACCCGCATCACCTGCGTGAATTGTCACCTTGACACGCGATGGGGTTTTCACCTACAGCTCTCCCAAAGAATTCTGCAGCGTGAGGCTCGCATGACAAAGACCTTGAACATCCTGATTTTGGCGGGCGTGTTAGGGCTCATGAGTTGCCGCGAAGCCGCGGCCGCCGAGGTGAAACGACCGCCGGAATGGGATAAGACCGTCGAAGAGGCGAAAAAAGAACGCAAGATCGTGCTGGCGATTCCTCCTGCTACAGAGTTACGGACTGCGTTGGAGCCTTTGTTAAAGCAAAGGTTTGGCCTCGACGCGGAGCTTATTTCCGCGCCCGGGCCGAAGAACGCAAGCCGCATCGCCGCTGAGAAGAAAGCGGGAGTCAATTATTTCGACGCGATCATCTGCGGCACCGGCACGGCGGCTGGCCTCACGCACGACGGCATGCTTGAGCCGATCGAGTCGTTCTGGATTCTTCCTGAAGTCAAAGATCCGAAACTGTGGTGGGGCGGTCACATTTGGGAGGACAATTTGAAGACAAATAAGTTTCTCTACTCCTTTCTCGCGGACGTCAGCACACATAGCACTTGGTACAACACGAGCTTGGCGAAGCCGCAGGAGCTACGCGCCTTCGACGATTATTTGAATCCGAAGTGGAAAGGAAAAATCGGTTTCAGCGATCCGCGCGTGCCGAGCTCCGGCCAATCGATCTGGTCGTTCATGTGGGAACAGCGCGGCGAGGAATTTCTAAAAAAATTGGTCGAACAGGATCTTTTCTTGACTCGTGATTTGCGCCAGCTCGCCGATGCCTTAGCGAAAGGAAAAGTCGCGCTGGCTTTCGGCTTGGGCCGCAGTCAAACCGAGCCGTTTGTCAAAGCCGGTCTGCCGATCAAACCCGCGCCGGTAACGAAAGAAGGCTTGCCGGCAAGCAATGCCTTCGGCGTTCTCGGTGTGATTAAGGATCCGCCCCACGTCAACGCGACGAAGGTATTCATCAACTGGTTCCTGAGCCGAGAGGGACAGGATTGGTACGGTCGAATCATGCAGAACGGCACGCGGCGGCTCGACGTTAATACCCAATGGCTCAAGGACCTGGGCATCTCGGCGGCTAAGGATGCGCTGACGGTGCAGGAATACAATCGCGTGCGAAACCATCTTGAAGATAAGTACACCAACGTGCGAGTGCCGGCCGGAAAATTTGCCGACACGATCCTGCATTAGTCAGAAGCGCTACAGCTGAATGCGGCGGGATTCAGGAGAAGCGGTAAGTGACCAACGAATTCTTCGAGAGCGGTGATGAGGCATAGGATATTCGCGGAGGTGCAGCATGAAAATCACCCTAATCCTTCTGAGCGGTCTTGGTTATTTGCTGATTGCTTCAGTACCGATGACGAATTGCCATGCGGCTACAATCGATGAGATCGCCCTTTACAATAAACCTGACCGGCAAAAGATGTTGATCGAGGGCGCGAAGAAAGAGGGCAAAGTGTCGTGGTACACCTCGCTGATCGTCGATCAGGTCGTGCGGCCGGTCAAAGAAGCCTTTGAAAAAGAATATCCGTTTGTCCAGGTGGAATATTTCCGCGGCAACTCGGAACGGCTGGTGCAGAAGATGTTCGCAGAGTATCAGGGAAAGCGCTACGAAGTGGACATCGTCGACGGCACCGTAACCGCGCCGATGGTAAAAAAGGGCGGCTACTTGCAGCGTTTCTATTCGCCGCACCTCGCGGAATATCCGGCGGAGCTAAAAGACCCACAGGGTTATTGGGGAGTGAGCAACGTTTATTACTTCACCCTTGGCTACAACACGCGCATGGTGAAACCCAATGAAGTGCCCAAAACCTACGAAGATCTGCTCAATCCGCGCTGGAAAGGGCAGATGATGTGGTCGACCAGCCGCGGTTCCGGCGCGCCGATGTTCATCGGCAACGTTTGGCAAACCATGGGCCAGGAAAAGGGCAAAGCCTATTTGCAGAGACTCAAGGCGCAAAACGTCGCCAAGACCACCGCCAGCAATCGGCAATTGTTAGACTTGGTTATCGCCGGCGAATATCCGCTGGCACTGCATATTTTCAATCATCACGCGCATATCAGTAAAATCGCCGGCGCGCCGGTCGATTGGTACGCGTTGGAGCCGGCCTCGGCGACGATCAATACGATTTCTCCCGTGACGCGCTCGCCGCATCCGCACGCGACCATGCTCCTAATCGATTTCATTCTCTCCGAGAAAGGACAGAAGGTCTTTCAGGCGGTCAACTATTTGCCGTCTCATCCAAAAGTCCCCGCCAAACAGCCCGATCTCAAACCGGGCGGCGGGCGGTTCACTCGAGCGCTGTATTTTACGCCCGATTCCCAATTGAACGAGGGCAATGCCTGGGTAGAGTACTTCGAGAGCAATTTTTTGCGCTGAACTCGACGCGCCGTTACCTTGACAAGCGAAAAGGCTCAGAATAGCTTCGCCTCAGATGAAGCTCCTACTGAATTCCACGGAGAATTGCGCATGGCTAGGTCGAAACGCCTGATCATTCTCGGCACCATCAGCGTGTTGGCGCTGAACATGGGATTCTCGCCGATCGCGAAAGCGGCAAGCGTCGAGGAGTTGGCACTCTACAACAAGCCCGATCGGCAAAAAGTTCTCGTCGAAGGCGCCAAAAAGGAAGGCAAGATTTCCTGGTATACGACGCTGATAGTCGATCAGGTCGTTCGCCCGGTGAAGGAAGCGTTCGAAAAAGAATACCCGTTCCTTCAGGTCGAATTTTTTCGCGGCAACGCCGAGCGCTTGGTGCAAAAGATGTTCGCGGAATATCAGGCCAAGCGATACGACGTCGACATCATCGATGGCACGGTATCGCCGACGATGGTGCGGCGGGCAAATTTATTGCAGCGATTTTATTCGCCGGTGCTCGCGGAATATCCGGCCGAACTCAAGGATCCCCAGGGCTATTGGGGCACCACCAATCTGTATTTCTTCGCCACCGGCTACAACACGAAGATGGTGAAGCCGAACGAAGTTCCGAAAACTTACGAGGATTTGCTCAATCCGCGCTGGAAAGGGCAGATGATGTGGTCGACGAGCCGTGGCTCGGGCGCGCCGATATTTATCGGCGTCGTTCTCAATACGATGGGAGCGGAAGCCGGCAAAGCGTACCTGCAAAAACTCAAGGGACAAAACATCGCCAAGAGCACGGCCAGCAACCGGCAAATTCTCGACTTGACGATCGC
>DASWCL010000051.1:0-9021 GCA_036390135.1 Binatia bacterium | reverse complement strand
GGGTTCAACGATTCAAAAGTTCAAGGTTCAAAGTCTTCCGGTAAACGGCAATTACCTATGAGCAAGGTCAGAGGAAAGTAAGCAGCACGATGAGCGTCAAAAAGGTTGTTCTGGCATACTCGGGCGGGTTGGACACATCGGTCATTCTTCGTTGGCTCAAAGAAGAATATGGCTGTGAAGTGATCGCGTTCTGTGCTGACTTAGGCCAAGGCGAAGATCTTCAAGCGGTCAAGCGCAAAGCGATTGCGACCGGCGCCAGCAAGGTTGTGATTGGTGATCTACGCGAGACCTTCGTCAAGGATTACGTCTTTCCGATGCTCCGTGCCAACGCGGTTTATGAGGGATCGTACCTGCTCGGAACTTCGATTGCTCGGCCGCTGATCGCCAAAGGACAGATCGACATTGCCGTAAAAGAAAAAGCCGACGCCGTTTCACATGGCGCTACGGGGAAAGGCAATGATCAGGTCCGCTTCGAGCTGACCTATTATGCTCTGAAGCCGGAAATCAAAGTTATCGCGCCGTGGCGCCTTTGGGATCTCAATGCGCGCTCGACCTTGATTGACTACGCGCGCAAGCATGGCATACCCGTGCCGGTGACCAAGTCCAAACCGTACAGCACAGATCGCAATCTATTTCACATCAGCTACGAAGGCGGCATTCTCGAAGATCCCTGGAAAGAGCCGCCGCCGGGCATGTTTGTCTGGTGCCGGTCCGTGGAGCAAGCGCCGAACCGTCCAGAATATTTGGAAATCGATTACCTTCGCGGCGATCCGGTGGCGCTCAACGGGCACAAGTTGTCGCCGGCCAATCTGCTCGCGCGCCTCAACGATATCGGCGCCAAGCATGGCATCGGCCGGGTCGATATCGTCGAGAACCGCTACATCGGCATGAAGTCCAGGGGGGTGTACGAAACTCCCGGTGGCACGATCCTGCACGCGGCGCACCGCGGTATCGAGTCGATTACCATGGATCGCGAGGTGATGCGGCTCAGGGATTCCTTGATACCGCGCTATGCCGAGATGATTTACTACGGTTATTGGTTCGCCCCGGAGCGCGAGGTTTTGCAAAAGACGATCGACGCCTCGCAGGCCAACGTCAGCGGCCGGGCGCGCCTGAAGCTCTATAAAGGCAACGTCGCGGTGGTCGGGCGCAAATCGGACTCTTCACTCTACGATCCCGACGTAGCGACATTCGAAGCGGATCAAGTTTATCGTCAGGCAGACGCAGAAGGATTTATTCGTTTGAATGCGTTGCGGTTGCGCTTGCAACGCTTGCGCAAAGCCAAGCGAGGATGACGGTGGCGCGCGCCAAAATAAAAAAGACCAAACTTTGGGGCGGACGTTTTGCGACCGGCACGGCGGACACGGTCGAAGCGTTTACCGCGTCGGTGGCAGTCGATGTGCGGCTTTATCGCCATGATATCATGGGCAGTATCGCACACGCGAAAATGCTCGCCAAACAACGCATCATTCCGCCCCGGGACGCGCGCAAGATTGTCCGTGGATTGCAAGCCATCGAGCGCGAAATCGACGACGGCAAGTTTACCTTCTCGGATGCGGACGAAGATATTCATATGAATATCGAGCGGCGCCTGACCGAGCGCATCGGCTCCGCCGGTGGAAAACTGCACACGGCGCGCAGCCGCAACGACCAAGTGGCGCTGGATATGCGGCTTTTCCTGCGCGACGAAGTGGAATCGATCATCTCAGGCTTGCAGCAGTTGCGTCGAGCGCTCACGAAGGCGGCGGAAAAACACTTGGACGTGATCATGCCCGGTTACACGCACCTGCAACGCGCGCAGCCGGTGCTTTTTTCGCATCATCTGCTGGCTTATATCGATATGTTCGAACGGGACGCGGAACGATTTGCCGATTGCTGGGAGCGAACTAACGTCTTGCCTTTGGGATCGGGCGCCTTGGCGGGCACAACTTTTCCGATCGACCGGAAGTACGTGGCCAAACTTTTGGACTTTCCGCGGATCTCAAAAAACAGCATCGATGCCGTCAGCGACCGTGATTTTCTCCTCGAGTTCTTAGCGGACTCTTCGATTTTGTTTGTCCACCTGAGCCGGCTCGCCGACGAATTTGTCCTATGGTCGAGCCAGGAATTTGGCTTCGTTGAGCTGCCTGACGGTTACTGCACGGGCAGCTCGATGATGCCGCAGAAAAAAAATCCCGACGTGCCCGAGCTGATTCGCGGCAAGAGCGGGCGGGTGTTTGGCCATCTGCAAGCCTTGCTGACGATCATGAAAGGACTACCGCTCGCCTATAACCGGGATCTGCAGGAGGATAAAGTTCCGCTCTTCGACACGGTGGATACCGTGAAAGCGAGCGTCAAGATCATGAGCGAGCTCATCGCCGGCGTGAAAGTTCGCCGCGAGCGGATGCAGAACGCGGTTCGAGACGGTTTCATGAACGCCACCGATTTGGCGGACTATTTGGTCGAACGCGGGATGGCGTTTCGCGCAGCTCATGGAGTCGCGGGCAAGGTGGTGCAATTTTGCCTTGCCCAGGGTAAACGTATCGAAGAGTTGTCGTTGGCGGAGCTAAAACGCTTTTCAAACAGGATCGAAAAAAATGTATTTAAATACCTTTCAGCCGAAGCTGCCGTCGGCCGGCGCCGCGCCGCAGGCGGCACGGCGCGGCGCAACGTGGTGCAGCGCTTAAAAGAATTGAGGAGCTAGATGAAAGGACTTTTTGTCATCGTCATGATGCTCATTGCCGGGGCTTCGTCATGCGGCAAGAAGGGCGATCCGCGCGCGCCGGAGCTCGCGGCGCCTAGGACGATTACCAACTTGACGGCGCGGTCTGAGGCCAAAGGCGTCACCCTTACCTGGACGCGGCCAACGGAGTATGTCGACGGCAAACCGATGAAGGATCTTGCCAGCTTCGTCATTTTTCGTAAGGAAGTGTCGCAAAGCTGCCCCGACTGCCCGGTACCGTACCGCCAGCTTACGACGGTGAACGTCGAAGATCGGGAAAAGTTCGTCAAGGAAAAACAATATCGCTATGACGATCAGGAGGTGGGGCCAAAGGCGATTTACCGATATCGGGTTTCGTCACAGTTGTTGGACGGTTCTTTGAGCGCGCCATCCAATGAAGTCGAAGTTGCACGGGGTGATCGATGAACCATTTTGCATATCGCAACGGGGAAATGTTTGCCGAGGGCGTGGCGCTCAAGCGCATCGCGCAAGAAGTTGGCACGCCGGCGTATGTCTATAGTCTCGCGACGCTCAAGCGCCATTTCAAGGTTTTCGATCAAGCCTTCGCCAAGGCTCGCCATATCGTCTGTTTTTCGGTGAAGGCCAATTCCAACCTCGCGCTGTTGCGCTGCTTCGCGAAGGAAGGCGGCGGCTTTGACATCGTGTCGGGCGGCGAGCTTTTCCGCGCGCTGAAAGTCGGCGCCGACCCGAAAAAAATTGTCTTTTCGGGGGTCGGCAAGAAAAAGCAGGAAATCGAATACGCTCTCCATTCCGGCATATTGATGTTCAACGTCGAATCGGAGGAAGAGCTGTTTGCGCTGAACGAAATCGCCGCCGGCATCGGCAAAAAGGCGCCGATCAGCTTGCGCGTCAATCCCGACGTCGATCCACAAACCCATCCCTACATTTCAACCGGCATGAAAAAAGCGAAGTTCGGCGTCGATATCAAGAAGTCGCTCGAGACTTACAGGAAAGCCGTTTCATTAAAAAACGTCGACGTCGTCGGCGTCGACTGTCACATCGGTTCGCAGCTCACATCGGTGACCCCGTTCGTCGATGCCTTGGCGAAAGTGCGTGAGTATTTGGATCGCGTGCTTGCCGGCGAGATGAAAAAAGAAGGCGCGCAGATCCGTTATCTCGATCTCGGCGGCGGTCTTGGGATCAATTATCACGACGAAACGCCGCCGTTACCGGACGAGTACGCCAAGGCGATCATTGAGGGACTCGAAGGATTAGACATCACTTTGATCCTCGAACCTGGCCGCGTCATCGTTGGCAACGCCGGGATTCTTCTCACCGAAGTGCAGTACCTCAAGGAAACCGAGACGAAAAAATTTATCATCGTCGATGCCGGCATGAACGATCTCATCCGTCCGGCGCTGTATGGCTCGTATCAAGCGATTCAACCCGTGCTCGAAACCCAAGCCGAAACGATTGTTGCCGACGTCGTCGGACCGATCTGCGAGAGCGGTGACTTCTTCGCCAAGGATCGCGAGATCGCGCGGCCCAAGCGCGGCGACTTGCTGGCGGTGATGAGCGCCGGCGCCTATGGTTTCACCATGGCTTCGAATTACAATTCCCATCCGAAGCCCCCCGAGGTGCTGGTCGACGGCGATCAATATTACATTGTACGCAAGCGGGAGAGCTTGGATGACTTGATCCATGGCGAAATGATTCCCACCTCGCTACAATAGGATCGTTCAAAAGTTCAAGGTTCAAGAGTTCAAGAATTCAGAACGTTATGGAATTGCAATTCACCAAGATGCACGGCGCAGGCAATGATTTTGTTTTCCTCGATTGCCTGAAAAAGAACATCGACAACTTGGATTCGATCGCTAAGAAGCTCTGCGACCGTCGCTTCGGCATCGGCGCCGACCAGTTGTTGACGGTGCATCCATCGAAGGTCGCCGACTTCAAGATGGAGATCTACAACGCCGACGGCGGCCAAGTGGAGATGTGCGGCAACGGGATTCGCTGCTTCGCCAAATATGTTTACGATCATGGCATCACGCAGAAGCGCGAGCTCGAAGTCGAAACCCTCGCCGGCATTATTCGGCCAAAGATCGTCGGCGAGTTGGTCGAAGTCGACATGGGCGAGCCGATCCTTGAAGGGCGAAAGATTCCCGTCGACGCCGACGGCGAGGTCAAAAACCGGCCGCTGACGGTGGACGGTAAGACGTATGAAGTCACTTGCATCTCCATGGGCAATCCGCACTGTGTGATTTATCTCGACGATGTCGACGCCCTCGATCTGGAAAAGATCGGGCCGCGCTTCGAGCATCACCCGTTCTTTCCCAAGCGAGTGAACACTGAGTTTATCAAGATCATCAGCCCGGAGGAAGTGAAGATGCGCGTCTGGGAACGCGGCGCAGGCGAGACCTGGGCCTGCGGCACCGGCGCCAGCGCCGTGGGGGTCGCTGGCGTGATCACCGGGCGGACCGAGCGCGAGATCACGATTCATCTAAAAGGCGGCGATCTGTTGATCGAATGGCGTGACAATAACCGCGTCTATATGACGGGCGGTGCGGCAGAAGTGTTTCACGGCACCGTCCAGATCGCTTAGGAGATAGCGCTATGTTTACCGGTTCGATGGTTGCATTGGTCACGCCGTTTAAAGACGGCGGCGTCGATTGGCAAAGTCTCGAAGGGTTGATCGACTTTCATCTCCAGAACGGCACCCATGGCATCGTGCCCTGCGGCACCACGGGCGAGTCGGCGACGCTCAGCCATCAGGAACATGACGAAGTCATTCGTACGGTGATCCAAGCGGTCAACAAACGCGTTCCGGTCATCGCCGGCACGGGTTCCAATTCCACCGAAGAAGCGGTCCGCCTCACGCGCGAGGCGGAAAAGTCGGGCGCCGACGGCGCTTTAATGATTTCGCCGTATTACAATCGCCCTACGCAGGAAGGCATCTATCAGCACTATAAAAAAGTCGCCTCGGCAGTCGGCATTCCGATCATCATTTACAATATTCCCGGCCGCACCGGATCCAAGATCGAGCCGGAAACTCTGGCACGCCTGTCTGAAATCAAGAACATCGCCGGCGTGAAAGAAGCGACCGGCTCGGTCGATCAAGCTATCGACGTGATCCGCTTGTGCGGCGATCGCTTGGCAGTCTATTCCGGTGAAGACACGCTGATTTTTTCTTTGATGGCGCTGGGCGGCAAAGGCGTCATCTCGACGGTTGCCAACGTCGCGCCGAAAGAAACCGCACTGCTCACGGAAGCTTGTTTGAAAGGCAACTGGGCAGAGGGACGCGAGCTTCAATTCAGACTCGTGCCGCTGATCCACAGTTTATTTGTTGAGACGAATCCAATTCCCGTCAAGACTGCGCTGTCGCTCATGGGCAAGTGCGGCGGCGATCTCCGTTTGCCGCTCACGCCGATGGCTGAAGGTAACTTGAAGAGGCTCACACAGGCGATGACGGAATTCGGCCTTCTTTAAAAATTTCATGGCGCTTGGAATTATCGTCTGCGGTGTCGGCGGCCGAATGGGCGGCGCCGTCGTCCGGGCGATGCAACAATCCGCCGACTTTAAACTGATTGCGGCGATCGATAAGCCCGGCGGCGGGAGGGTCGGCAAAGACGCCGGCGAAGTATCCGCAGCGGGCCATCTTGGGATTCCCGTCACGGGCAAGCTCGACACCGCGCTGAAACCCGTCAATGTCATTGTCGATTTCACCAACCCCGAAGCGTCCTTGGGGTTTCTGCGCAGCGCCGCCAAAAAACATGCGCCGATCGTGATCGCAACCACGGGCTTCACGCCGAAGCAGCAAGCGGAAATCAAAACTATCGCGCGGCGCACGCCCACTCTGCTCTCGGCGAACACGAGCCTGGGCGTCAACGTTCTTGTTTCATTGCTGGGTAAGGCCGCCAAGATGCTCGGCGATGATTACGATATCGAGATCATCGAAGCGCATCATCGCTTCAAGAAAGACGCGCCGAGCGGCACAGCGCTGGCCCTTGGGCGTTCGGTTGCAAACGCGCTCGACCGCGATCTTGACAAAATCGGTATCAATGGCCGCAAAGGCATCGTCGGCGAGCGCACTAAGAAAGAAATCGCGCTGCTCTCTGTACGCGCCGGCGATATCGTTGGCGAGCACACGGTGATCTTCGGCGGCATCGGCGAACGATTGGAATTCATCCACCGTGCTCACAGCCGCGACACCTTCGCCCGCGGCGCGCTGCGCGCCGCGCAGTGGCTCGCCAAGCGCAAGCCCGGGCTTTACGACATGCAAGATGTGCTGGGATTGTAGCTCTTCTCAATCTCCAGGTACCGGTTTGTCCGGCACTCTATTTGAGCTCTATTTGTTCGGAAACGTGACTTGAACGATAATGTGAAAACGCTTGATCGGCGGCTTCACCTATCCGACGGCCCGGGCCCGGTCTTCGGTCCGTTAGCGAAAGTTTGTATTGGCGGTTCGGCGTAGTTTTTGGGAGCGTTTGAAGTCAGTTGCTAAGACATAGGTCTTCGCATCGCAATTCGTATCGGTTCACGACCATGACAAATCAGAAGAAGCCTCGCGTGCTGGTTTTTGTGGTGGCGTACAATGCCGAGCGCACGATTGAGAGCGTTCTCTCGCGGATTCCGGCCAGCCTTTCGGAAGACTATGAAGTCGAGATTCTCGCTATCGACGACGCTTCCCGCGATCGCACCTTCGAGATCGGTCACCAAGTCAAGGCGACCGGTTCATTGGCTTTGCCGCTTCGAGTACTTTTCAATCCGGTCAATCAGGGCTATGGCGGCAATCAGAAAATCGGCTATCACTACGCGATCAAGAACGATTTCGATTTTGTTGCGCTGGTTCATGGCGATGGCCAGTATGCACCGGAAGCCCTTCCGGAACTGCTGAACCCGCTAAGCCAGGGCATGGCCGATGCGGTGTTTGGCTCGCGCATGCTCGGCCGAGGCGCGGCATTAAAGGGCGGTATGCCTCTCTATAAATTCGTCGGCAATAAGATCCTCACCTGGTGCCAAAACCGTTTGTTGCGCACCCATTTCAGCGAGTTTCATTCCGGCTATCGGATTTACTCGGTGGCCGCCCTCAAGAGGGTGCCGTTTGACCGCAATACCAACGATTTTCATTTCGACACCGAAATCATTATTCAGTTGCTGATAGCGGGGATGCGAGTGCGCGAGCTGCCGATCCCGACCTATTACGGCGATGAAATCTGTCATGTCAATGGAATTCAATACGCCTGGAAGGTTCTCAAAGCCACGCTCAAATCGCGGATTCATGAGTGGAACATATTTTACGACAGCAAGTTTGACTGTGCGCCGGGACGCGAGGCCAACGCCCACTACGAGATCAAGATAGGTTTCGACAGCCCGCACACGGCAACTCTAGGCATCGTGCCGGCGGGAGCAAAAGTGCTCGATCTCGGCTGCGCGGGCGGCTACATGAGCGCATTGTTGGAGCAAGAGCGCGGGTGCCAGACCACCGGCGTGGATAAATTTCCCTTGGCATCGAACGTCAAATTGAGCCGATTCATCGAGCATGATCTCAATGCAGGCGTCCCCGACGTGAATATCGCGGAGTACGACTATGTATTGCTTCTTGACGTGATCGAGCACCTGAATGTTCCGGAAGTTTTTTTCGACCGCCTGCGCGATGCCATGAAGCAGTGCACTAATACGCAATTGATCATCAGCACGCCTAACGTCGGCTTTGTAATTATACGGTTGATGCTGCTGTTGGGCCAGTTCAACTACGGCAAGCGCGGTATTCTCGACATGACGCATACCCGGCTGTTTACGTTTTCGGCGCTCCGCCAATTGCTTGAGCAGCGCGGGTTTCAGATTTCCAAATCGCGCGGTATCCCAGCGCCTTTTCCCGTTGCGCTCGGCAGTGGGCTGACAAGCCGTTTCCTCCTGGCTGTAAACAAGGCTTGTATTCGACTGCTCCCTTCATTGTTTTCCTACCAGATGTTTGTGGTAGCTCAACCGACACTTTCGCTGGAAGTCCTTTTACAACGCGCCATCGATGAATCGTCGGCGCGTGCCGAGAAGGTTGGAGCGATACTAGGTTAAAAATTGTCCTCTAATTGAGCCTGGCAAAATCTCTGTTGGTTGGTATTTCCGCGCAGTTGGTGTGCCGTAAGCTCAAGGGGGTAGGGCTATTTTAGTTAGCGCAAGGTAAAAGTTTTGTCCTTCGGTCATGGCAAAGGGAGCGGGTCGAACATGTAGAACCAATAACGTAGGCGAGTACGCGGTCGTCTTTGGCGATGCGAACGGGTCGAATTCATCCACGGTGTCCACAGCCGCGACGCCTTCGCCAGCGACGCCCTCCGCGCCACCGCGTGGCTGGTGAAAAGAAA
>DASWCL010000050.1:0-26400 GCA_036390135.1 Binatia bacterium | reverse complement strand
GCCTGTGCGATCTTTTCTGCTTTTCGCGCTTCCCCCGGATCGATGCCAGCGCCAAGCTGCTGTCGCACAGTGTCACGCTCCTCACGTGCCATCTTCAAAGTCACATCCGGATAGACCCCGAAGGAAAGCCGCTTCTCCTTGCCGGCGAAGCGGTACTTCCAACGCCACCACCGTCCGCCAGAGGGATTTATTTCAAGATAAAGCCCGCCACTATCAAATAGTTTATAGGGTTTTTCCTTAGGCTTCGCTGAGCGAATGGACACGTCTGTCAGCGGCATGTGGGGGCAACTCCATTTCCAGGTCAGCCAGTTGCCCCCAAAGTTGCCCCCAATATGGGGCAGCTGTAGCGGGACGGCATCGGACCATGCCGGACACTATATACTACAAATATAGTAACTTACAATGGTTTGTGGACTTATTTGGAATTCGTCGGAAGAGTAAATGGTGGAGGCGGGGGGAATCGAACCCCCGTCCGAAGGTCTTCCATCAAATATGACTACATGCTTAGCCGCTGTTTTGATCTCGCTCCTCGAGCCCCCAACGGCTGGGTCTTTCGGAGCTATCCGGTTTGGATCTCAGCCTCATCTCCTCCGGCAGGAGAATCGGCCCATCCCACTAAATGACGTCTTATCCAACCCCGTGGGAGAAAGCCGGTAAGACGCTAGCTGCGATTAGGCAGCTAGGGCGTATTCAAAATTGTCTGCGTTTAAATTTGCAGATCTGTTTGTTTAACGGGTGAACAGAACCCCGGCATGCCACTTTGACTTCCTACCCCCGTCGAAACCACATCGCCCCCCTTAGATCACAGTCTAGCGTTTTGAGTCTCGAGTTTCCAGTTCACCGGTGAACTTGAACGCACCGTCCTCGGACGAGATGACGTTCAAATCGTTCAAGCCGTTCAACCGCTACGCTCGGTTCAAGCCGTTGTGAATGGCGCGGTTCAAAGTTCAATCTATCCGGATTTTGACGCCCGCGTGTCGCCAACATTGAACCTTGAACCTGGAACTTTGAAACCGGCACTAGCACCAGCTAGTGCCGAGACTTGATCGACCTCTCGACTTCGCGCTGGGCGACTTTGCGGCGCAGGGTCTCGCGCTTGTCGTAGAGCTTTTTGCCGCGCGCCAAGCCGAGCTCGACTTTGGCGCGGCCGTTTTTGAAATAGATTTTGAGCGGGACCAGGGTTAGCCCGCGCTCCTTGGTCTTGCCCGTCAGCCGTTCAATCTCGCGGGCATGGAGCAAGAGCTTGCGCATCCGCGTCGGCTCGTGATTGAACTGGTTCGCGCCCGCGTACGGACTGATATGCGTGTTCAGCAGAAACGCTTCGCCGTTACGGATCTGGGCGTAGCCGTCCACAAGATTTGCCTTGCCGTCGCGCAGTGATTTTACCTCACTGCCGAGCAGGATGAGCCCGGCTTCGTAGGTCTCGTCGATGAAATAGTTGTGCCGTGCCTGTCGGTTGACGCAGACGAGCTTCTCGCCGGGCGCGGCGGATTTTTTATTTGCCATTAAATTTAGTCTTGTCGTCCGGCATGATCAGACCGCTCGATGTGATTAGTTTCAGCGCCTCTTCCATCGTCATATTGAGCGGCGTCACCTCGCTGGTCGGAACCAACAGATAAAAACCGGAGGTCGGGTTTGGCGTCGTTGGCACAAACACGTTGACGAGCTGGGCATTCTTCTTTTCTTCCAGATGAGACCAGGCGCGCCCCATGGCGAAGCCGACGGTGAAGACGCCGGTGCGCGGGTACTCGATCATCACCACTTGGCGCTGTGCATTGGACTGGCCGAGAAACGTCTGAACCAGCTTTTGCACGGCGGTATAGATGCCGCGAAACACCGGGATCTGGATAAAGACACTTTCCCAAGCCGCGAGAAAGCGCCGCGTCGCCACGCCGCGGGTGAGCACGCCGAGAAAAAGAATCATCAGCAGCGTGACGACCGCGCCGAGCTTAGGGATCGCAAAGGGAAGATAGGAATTGGGATGAAGCGCGTCCGGCAAGACCGCCAAAACGCTGTCCAGTAAATTGATCACCCAGCCGATAAACCAAAGGGTGATCGCCAGCGGCAGAAAAACCAATAGCCCGGCAAGGAAATAGCGGCGCAGGCTATCGCTCCAGCGAGATTTGGTTTTTGTCGTTCCCTCGTCCGCCACCGCCACAACCCTTCCTAACGACTCAGCACGCGATTATCGATCAAGCGTGCCTTGCCAAATCGAACTGCCAGAGCCAGCAGAGCCAAGTCGGCGATTCTATCCATGTCTTCGAGAGTTTCAGCATCGCAGAGTTTAACATATTCAACTCTTGCAAGCGGCTCCCTTTCCAACTCGCCCCGAACGAGGCTGAGCAGCGCCTGCGCCGAAGTTTCACCGCGACGCAGCAATCGCTCTGCCTTGCAAAGCGACCGGGACAAACAAACCGCGGCGAGCCGTTCTTCCGGCGTAAGATACGCGTTGCGTGAGCTCATCGCCAGGCCGTCGGCTTCGCGAATGGTCGGGTGACCGACGATTTCGACGTCCATGCTCAAATCCCGCACCATGCGCCGGATCACTTGTAGCTGCTGGTAATCTTTCTCGCCAAAGATCGCCACATGCGGCCGCACGATATTAAAAAGCTTCGCGACGACGGTGGCGACGCCGCGAAAATGCCCCGGCCGAGCGGCGCCGCAAAGCGACAGACTGAGTTTTTCCACTTCGATATGGGTTTGCGCCCCCGCTGGGTACATGCCCTCGACCGAAGGATGAAAGAGAATGTCGACGCCTTCTTTCTCCAGCAAGCCGACGTCGCGCTCAAGATCGCGCGGGTACGCAGCGAAGTCTTCGGTCGGTCCAAACTGTTTCGGATTGACGAAGATTGACACCACCACGCGATCACCGCGTCTTTTGGCGTCGCGCACCAGACATAGATGTCCCTCGTGCAGGAACCCCATCGTCGGAACCAGCACGATGCGATGAGGATACCGGCGCTCGCTCTCGCCCCACTCGCGCATGGCGGATATGGACTCAATGATCTGCATACACGAAAGCAAATTGGAGTATTGGAGTGATGGAGTGTTGCTTCCATTCTCATTACTCCAACACTCCATCACTCCATTTCCCCATTCTTACCGGAATGAGTGCTCCTCGGTGGGAAATTTCTTCTCTTTCACCTCGCCGATAAAATCTTTCGCAGCGCTTCGTATGATTTTTTTTAGATCGGCATACTGCTTGACGAACTTCGGCGTGAAATCATCGAACAAGCCGAGCATGTCGTGGATCACCAGCACCTGTCCATCACAGTGGATGCCGGCGCCGATCCCGATGGTCGGAATCGTCAAGCGCTCCGTAATCTCCTGCGCCAAATCGAGCGGCATTCCTTCCAGCACGACGGAGAACGCGCCGGCATCTTCGACCGCCTGGGCGTCGCGCAAGACCTCCTCGCGGCGGCTTTTTTCTCTGCCCTGAACCTTGTAGCCACCGAAGCGATGCACCGACTGGGGCGTGAGACCGACATGACCCATCACCGGAATGCCCGCCTTCACGACCGCGTCGATGGTCTCGCGCCTCGTCTCTCCGCCCTCGAGTTTCACCGCCTCGGCGCCGCCTTCTTTAAGAAACCGGCCAGCATTCTCGAGCGCCCGCTCCTGACTCACCTGGTAGGAAAGAAACGGCATGTCGCCGATGACCAGCGCGCGCTTGCACCCGCGCGCCACCAGACGGGTGTGGTAAATCATCTCATCCATCGTCACGGCTAAGGTATTATGATTCCCCTGAACAACGCAGCCAAGCGAATCGCCGACCAGGAGCATTTCCACGCCGGCGTCGTCGAGAATCCGCGCGAAAGAGTAATCATAGGCGGTCAGGCAGCTAATCTTATCCCCGCGCTGCTTCATTTTAAGGATATGGGGTACGGTGATCTTATCGCCCATAACGCCCTCCCAAAACAAAAAAGCCTTCCGGACAAAACCGGAAGGCCAACGCGGGCGGGAAGAGCCGCTTCTCTCTCCCCGAAAAATCGCCTCTTGGCATCCGTCTCAGTCCAGTTTACCTGGATCCAAGCGGTATATAATGCTGCGTCCCCGAACCCATGCTATTGATTTCCTTGACCAAGTCAGCCAGATCCTTGCTGCTCGACACGAAATCAATCTCGGAGGTGTTCACCACCAACAACGGCGTCTCGTCGTAGTGAAAAAAATACTGATTATACGCCTGTGCCACCTCGCTCAAGTATTCGAAGGTTACGCCTCGCTCGTATTTTTTATCCCTTTTTTTAACCCTTTTGTAAAGCACCTCGGGGCGCGCCTGAAGATAGACGACCAAATCAGGTTTCGGCACCCGAGTATTCAACAGCGCATAAATTTGTTGGTAAAGATTCAGCTCCTCGGCGCTCAACGTAAGGCTCGCAAAGATTTGGTCTTTGGCGAAGAGATAATCCGCCACGGTATTCTGATTGAACAGATCCTGCTGCGCCAGCTCCACTTGCTGTTGATAACGGTTGAGCAGGAAGAAAGTCTGATTCTGAAAGGCATAAGTCTCGCGTGATTTATAGAATTTCGGCAAAAACGGATTGTCTTCGACCCGTTCAAAGACCGTGCGCGCCTGGAACTCATTGGCGAGGATTTTTGCCAGGCTGGTTTTCCCCACGCCAATGGGCCCTTCGACGACTATATATTTTGCATTCGCCATCCGAATCAGTGAAATCTACACGCTGACCGGAAAATTGTCTAGGTTGTGCTATAGTCGAGAATCGTGGAAGCGCTGCGCCAAAAGCTCGCTCAGATGTTTATCGTCGGCTGCTGCGGAGAAAGCTTGAGCCGGGATGAACAACTGATCTTTGAAGAATATGGGTTCGGCGGTTTTATTTTATTTAGGGAAAACTGTTGCGCGCCGCAACAAATCTCTCCTCTGTGCCGAAGCCTCTGGGACACAGCGCCGAACGAGCCGCCGTTTCTCGCCGTCGATCAGGAAGGCGGGCGGGTGCATCGCCTACCGCCACCGTTCACTCATTTCCCTCCTGCGGGGCTGATCGGCGCAAAAAGGAATCCCGATCTGGCCTATCGCTGTGGCCGTGCAACTGCGGCGGAATTGGCCCTGGTCGGAATCAACCTTAATTTCGCCCCGGTGCTCGATGTGAATTCAAATACGGCGAATCCGATCATCGGCGATCGCGCTTTCGGCGCGGAACCTGGGCAAGTCATCGATATAAGCTCGTCTTGGATGCGCGGGCTGCGTGACGGCGGGATCATACCCTGCGGCAAACACTTTCCCGGCCACGGCGACACGGAAACAGATTCGCATCTAGCGCTCCCGGTGGTGGAAAAATCTCTAGACGCGCTCAAAACCGTCGAGCTGCCGCCGTTCGCCCACGCTTGCTCGGCCAAAATCCAAGCCCTCATGACGGCTCATGTGCGTTATAACGCTCTCGACCCGAGACTGCCGGCAACGCTTTCCGAACCGATCGTCACCGGTTTGCTGCGCCATCAGTTGGGCTACGATGGTGTCGTCTTCAGCGACGACATGGAGATGAAGGCGATCCGTGATAATTTCGCGCTGAACGAAGCAGCCGTGCTCGCGCTCCGCGCCGGCATCGACGCGTTACTGTTTTGCCATGAATTGCCCAAAGCTGTTCAGACATGGGAATTTCTTTGCGATGAAGCCGAGAAAGATCCGGCGTTGCGCGCGCAAGTGGAAAACAGCTACAGAAGAATCACCGAACTCAAACGCCGTTATCTGAAAGGTTTTACCGGCATAGCCGGTGATGAGATCGCCGCCCGGCTGAATGCAATGAATCACCGGCGTCTCGTCGACGAAACCTACGGTCGTTTATAAGCGCTATAGGCGATCAACCGTTTGATGTCGTGATGGAGCTCCCCTTCCCACTTTTCCAGCAGGACGTCGGCAGGACACTTGCCTTGAGACAAGAGATCTTTGAGCGGTTTTAAATAAATCGTTTCGTCTTCGCCGAGGTCGTTGACTTGGTTTTGTCGGCGCAATCCTTCCCACCCGATCTCTAACAATTCCCTGGCGAGATCGACGAGCGCATAGCGGCGAATCCGCGCGGCGAGCGCGTCCCGATGGGAGTCGAGATAACACTGCATGCGCTCGTCCCAGCTCCAGCCTTTCACCAGATCCCACGCCGCCTGCAGGCAATCGGCGTCGTAAAACGCGCCCTTGATCAGCGCCGAGAGCGCCGGCA
This sequence comes from Binatia bacterium, assembly GCA_036390135.1. GTDB lineage: Bacteria > Desulfobacterota > Binatia > UBA9968 > UBA9968 > DP-20. The sequence goes on along the minus strand of DASWCL010000050.1, from coordinate 20,230 downwards.
TCAGCTCCGGCGGCTGGCTGTCCACCGAACGGACCTCGATGTAGCGTTTGATCCGGGTTTCCGGAAACAAGGTCGTCAGATGATCGTTCCAATCTTCGATCGTCGCCCGCTCGCCGTTATAGCCGGAAGTCAGAAACTGGCGGAAGGTCACCGCGGTCATATCGATATAGCTTTTATTGCGGACGATGAAATACATCGGCACGTCCAACGCGTATTCGGTGTAATGCGCGAAGGAAACCTCCGGCGCAAAGGCGAACCTGAGCAGGCCCGAGCGGCTTTTATCCGTGTCGGTCCAAATATGCTCGCGAAAACTGCGGTAGCCGTTGATTGCACCGTCGCAGATCGGCGAATTGGCGAACATGGCAATGAGCACGGGCGCAAGCCCCATGCCCGTGCGGAATTTCGCCATCGCGTCCTTCTCGTCGCTGTAATCGATATTGGCTTGCACCGTGGCAGTCTGCTTCATCATGCGCTGGCCCAGGGTGCCGACCTTGAGCATGTACGGCGCCATGATGCGGTAGCGTTGCTTCGGCACCCACTCGATTTGTTCCAAGCGGCTGACCGGCTGCATGCCGAGCCCGAGAAAGATAATGCCGAGCGGCTCCGTCACTTCCAACAGCTCACGGATATGTTGGTTGAATTCAGCATAGGTGCAATGGATGCTCTCGCACGGTTCACCGCTGAGCTCGATCTGTCCGCCGGGCTCCAACGTAATCTGCGCTTTGTCGCGCGTCAGCGCGATGATGTTGCCGTCCTGTTCCTCCGGCTCCCAGCCGAAACGCTCGATCAGCTCGCGCAAAATAAAATCGACCCCGAGCCGGCCAAAGTAAGGAATGGCCTGCCCCGTCGCCCGGTAAATGCCGACCTTTTCGTATTCGGTGCCGACCCGCCATTTTTCCCGCGGCTTACCGGCATCGTGGAAGTAAGCTTCCAGCTCGTGGCTTTTTTCAATGACAGACATGGGTACGGATATTTTGCTGATAGGGAGGATGAATCACTCCCTTTTCCGTAATGATCGCCGTAATCAGCTCCTGCGCGGTCACGTCGAACGCAGGATTGAGAACGTAAGTGCCTTTCGGCGCCAGCGCCTTGCCGAAAATATGCGACACTTCTCTGGCGTCGCGATGCTCGATGGGAATATCCTTTCCAGAGGCGCAATCCGCATCGATGGACGACGTCGGCCCGGCGACGTAAAAAGGAATGCCGTGGCGCCGCGCCAGCACGGCGATCATGTACGTGCCGATTTTATTGGCCACGTCGCCATTGGCGGCAATGCGGTCGCAGCCCACCACGACGGCGTCCACCTTGCCTTTTTGCATTAGATAACCCGCCATACTGTCGGTAATCAATATCGTTCGGATCTTTTCCTTTTTGAGCTCCCACGCGGTTAGTCTAGCGCCTTGCAGGAACGGCCGCGTTTCATTCACGAAAACTTCAAATTCCTTGCCGGATTCTTTGAGCGCCCTGATCACGCCGAGGGCCGTGCCGTAACCCGCGGTAGCCAGAGCCCCGGCGTTGCAGTGGGTCATGATGTGTTTGGCATTGCGCAAAAGCCCGGCGCCGTACTTGCCCAGCTGCTTGTTGGCGGCAATATCTTCTAGGTAAATCCTTTGCGCTTCTTCTTTAAGCGCGCGTTTGACGACGTCGACGTTTTGGCTGCGCTTTTCCGCGTAAACGTGACGCATGCGCTGCAGCGCCCAAAACAAATTTACCGCAGTGGGGCGGGTTTTTCCCAGCACCAGAAGAATCCGCTCGAACTCACGATCGAACGTCTTGGACGGCGCCCGGAGTGCACCCAACGCCACTCCCATCGCCGCCGCGACGCCAATCGCCGGCGCGCCCCGAATCACCATTTCGCGGATCGCGCTGGCGACTTGATGGTAATCGCGGCAGACTCGGTACACTTCTCGATGCGGCAGCAGGCGCTGATCGAGCATGATCACGCGATCATTTTTCCATTCGATGGTCTTGACGGCCATAATAATATTTCTAATTACGCGAACTCCGAGTATATTAGTAGCTTAAAGGAACCGTCAAGAGCCGCTGTGGACTTCTACCAATTGCTCGGTTATTTCTCCGGGCTCTTTTTTATCAAATCCGAAATGGACCCAACGACGTTGTGGCGCACCGCGGCATTGGTGCATTTTCTCGATGCCATTCTCTGCGGCGTGATTGCGAAGTACAGCCATCGAAACAAGACAATTTGGACGATCGCCGGCGCACTCTGCGGCATTTGGGCGCTGGCGGCGATTTTCCTCCTGCCGGTAAAAACCCCGCCGGAGAATTTATCCGGCACCGGCTGACAGCCCCCTCTCACCACAAAGACCACGAAGTGGAAACCTTGGCGTCCGTTGTGGGCTGCGTGAAAGTGTCTCTTTACTCGTCTTCAGCAACGACGAATGCCAAACCATGTTCCTTAGTGTGCGTGATGGAGAGCGCCCAGCGACGAATGTTCAGTTCTTCGGCAAGCTGCGCCGTCTTATCATGCAAGACAATCTCGGGTTTGCCGCTGCGCGCGCGCGCCACTTCGATGTCGAGCCAGCGCACTTTTGCCCCCCAGCCACGCCCAAGCGCCTTCATCACCGCCTCCTTGGCGGCAAATCGGCCGGCGTAACTTTCATATTTGCCGCGCTGTTTTTTTTCGCAATAGGCGATCTCTTTGGGGGTAAAAACTCGGTCTCGAAAGCGCCGGCCGATGCGCGGATCTTCGAGCGCCGCTTGAATGCGGTCGACCTCGGCCAAATCGACGCCAGTGCTGATGATCATGATTGCGTCTCTCGTTTGAGCCCACCGGCGCGATGTAATTCACCCCATTCGCACATCGCGGCCACCACCGGCTTCAAACTTTTTCCCAGGCTCGTCAGAGCGTACTCGACCTTGGGCGGCACTTGCGCGTAGACTTTTCTCTCGATCAGACCGTTTCGTTCCATTTCCCTGAGCTGTTGCGTCAACATTTTCTGCGACACTCCTGACAACTCTCGAGACAGCTCGGAAAAGCGTTTGGCTCCCGTCGATAAATGGAAGATCAGCGGGATCTTCCATCGGCCGCCGATCATGGCAAGCGTGAATTCAGCGGGACAATTCGTATCTCTGGCTTTCATAGGCGCTCCTCGACTTACTCCGAGGATACTATAGCACCGCCAGGTGCGTACTTAACAGAAACGCCAGTGATGATTACCTTGCTCCGACGGAGGAACTATGACCGCACCAGCTTTAAAGAAAATCCTAAACAACGATGACCAACCGGGCCCCCAACCTAGCGCTCCGCCGGTATCCGGAGCCGACTCGAATTTGCTCGATGCCTACTCGCAAGCAGTGGTTCGGGCTGCGGAAAAAATCAGCCCCTCGGTCGCATTCATCGAAGTGAGCAAAATCCTGCCGCAAGTGCGCGGCGCAGCGGAACGGGGCTTTCGTGAAGCCAGAGGCAGCGGCTCCGGTTTTGTCTTCACCCCCGACGGCTTCATCCTTACGAATAGCCATGTGGTGCAAGGCGCCGACAAAATCGCCGTCACCCTGAGCGACGGTCGGCGCTTCAACGCGACGATCGTCGGCGATGACCCTGGCACCGACGTCGCGGTCATCCGCATTTCCGCGCCGGCGCTCGTTGCCGCGCCGCTTGGCGATTCGGAAAAGATTCGGGTCGGGCAGCTGGCGATCGCCATCGGCAATCCCTACGGGTTTCAATACAGCGTCACCGCCGGCGTGGTCAGCGCCTTGGGACGCTCACTCCGTTCGGAATCCGGCCGGTTGATCGACAACGTGCTTCAAACCGACGCGGCCCTCAATCCCGGCAATTCCGGCGGGCCATTGGTCAACTCCAACGGCGAAGTCATTGGCATCAACACCGCGGTGATTCTGCCGGCGCAAGGCCTCTGCTTCGCCGTCGCTGTCAACACGGCGAAGTTCGTCGCCGGACGGCTGATTAAAGACGGAAAAATTCGCCGCGCCTACCTTGGATTGGGCGGGCAAAACGTTGGGATCCCGCGATTCATCGTCCGCTCCCAGCAGCTCAAAGCGGAAACCGGCGTATTGGTCATTTCCGTCGAGAAGCAAAGCCCCGCCGAGCGCGCCGAACTCAAGGAAGGCGATGTCATCGTCGCGCTGGACGATTCGATAGTGCGTAGCGTCGATGATCTGCACCGGCTTCTGACGGACGGGCGTATCGGGTCGCGCTGCGAGCTCACGCTGCTGCGTCAGTCGCAAAAAATTTCTCTTTCGGTGGTAGCCCAAGAGGCGGTCGTTTGATTTAATTAATTCAGCCGGACAGGAGGCACGCATGCGTATCGGAGTGACGCTCCCAAGCATGGGGCATTTAGCCCAACCGAATAATCTCGCCGAGGCCGCCAAAGAGGCCGAACGATTGGGCTATGACACGCTTTGGGTGGCCGACCGGCTCTTGTATCCGCTCCAACCGAGAACCAAATATCCGGTCACGCCCGATGGCTCCCTGCCGGACTTCTACAAGCGTGTGTTAGATCCCATCGAAGCGCTAACTTTCGTGGCGGCGCACACGAGCCGCATCGGTCTAGGCACCAGCGTTCTCGATATCCCATTTTACAACCCGGTCACCCTCGCGCGGCGCCTGACGTCACTTGATATTTTATCGAACGGTCGGTTGCGCGCCGGCTTCGGTCTCGGCTGGTCAGTCGACGAATTCGAAGCGGCCGGTGCGAACCAGAAGGAGCGCGGTGCACGCGCCGATGAATTCCTGGCCGCGCTCAAAGCGATTTGGACCGAAGATCCGGTGGAATTTCACGGCAAATATTTTTCCGTGCCGCGCTCGATCATCGGCGCCAAACCGATCCAAAAACCGCACCCACCGATTTACCTCGCCGCCTACGCGCCCGCCGCTCTCAAGCGCGCCGCGACATTGGCCAATGGCTGGATGCCCGTCGGCATCCCGCTCGAGGGCATGACGCCAATGATTGCGCAATTGCGCCAGCTGGCGAAAGACGCCGGGCGCGATCCGCAATCGCTCGAAGTCATCGTCGGCGCCAACATCTCGATCGCGCCACAATCGCTCGGCGCCGATCGGCCGATCTTCGCCGGCTCCCTCGATCAAGTTAAAAAAGACATCGACGACGTAAAGAAACTCGGTGCCAACGAAATTTTCTTTATGATTTTCCCCGATGGCCCGATAAGGGATTTAGTCTCGGCGATAGAGCGGTACCGCAGTTTTGCGTAATCTAACTTCTAGACGCACATGTCATAATGGGAGTGCGGCGCACTCATTCGTTGCGTACTCACCGTATTAACCCGCCGAAAAAGGCCGTGGATTCGCTCAGGCGCGGTGACAGCAAAGCACGGCTGTAGCGCGTTCTACAACGATTTGTTATCGTGGGCCATTCCAATCAAAGGAGTGGACTCGCCGTGCTAAAACGACTGTCATTTGCTTTCTTATTGGCATTGGTCGCCGCGTTGCCAGCCACCGCATGGGCGCAGAAAGGTAAAATCAAGATCGCCGTACAGGCGCCGCTTTCTGGCGAACAAGCCGCGCTTGGCGAGCATATCAAGCTCGGTGCACAGCTGGCGGTGGAGGAATCGAGCAAGGCCTTTAAAGATCTCGGCTACGACCTCGTGCTGGTGCCCCAAGACGACCAAGCCAAACCCGAGGTCGGCGTCGCCAACGCGCGAAACATGGTCGCCGATCCCGATGTGCTGGTCATCGTCGGTCACTTCAACTCCGGCGTCGCGCTGCCGGCTTCCGAAGTTTACAAGGACGCGATGTTGACGATGATCTCACCGGCGAACACGGCAACGGAAATCACCGATCGCGGCTATCCGAACGTCAATCGCGTGTGCGGCCGCGACGACGTCCAAGGCCCCGTCGGCGCCCGCTTCGCGGCGCAGGATCTCAAGCTCAAATCGGTCTACATCATTCACGACAAAACGCTTTACGGCCAAGGCGTCGCGGAAAACTTTCGCAACGAAGCCAAAAAACTCGGCATGAGCGTTTTGGGCTTTGACGGCACCGAAGAGCGCGCCAACTTCTCGCCGATGATCATTCCGCTCAAAGCCAGGAAGCCCGATCTGGTGTACTTCGGCGGCATCTACCACCAAGGCGGGCTCTTGTTGAAGCAGCTGCGCGAAAAAGGGGTCAACGCAAAATTCATGGGACCCGACGGTTTGGATTCGGCGGAGATGGCGAAGATCGCCGGGCCCGCGGTCATCAATAGTTATTATACCAGCGTCGCTGGCCCCCCGGATGCGTATCCTGAAACCGCCGCCTTCGCTAAAAAATATAAACAGCGCTTCGGCAAAGAGACCGAATCCTTCGGCATGTACGGCTACGACGCGACGCTCGTTGGTATCAAGGCGATGGAACAGTGGATCAAAGCAAATGGCGGCAAAAAGCCCAGCCGAACCGACGTCGTCACTGCGGTGCGTAAGATCAAAAACTTTAGAGGCGTGACCGGCTCCATCGAGTTCGACAACAAGGGCGATCCAGTCAAAGCCAAATACTTCGTTCTGCAATTCGACAAGCAAGCCTACCCAGGCAAGGTCGTCAAAGTTATCGAGCAGCAAGCGCCGGCGGCGATTGCTAAGAAGTCCTAAACCATCGTATCTTACCGCCTAATGATTTAAATTCGCGGATGGCAGATCGAGGATCGAAGATCGATTCGCGATCCTCCATCCTCGATTCTCCATTCTCGACCTTTTGTACTCGATTCTCGACGTGAGTTTGCTATAAGCGTAATGAAGAAAAAACTGCGCGTCGCCCTCCTCTTTGGTGGCAAATCCGCCGAGCATGAGATCTCGGTCATATCGGCTCGTAATATTTTTGCGGCGATGAGCAAGAAGAAATATGATGTCATCGCCATCGGAATTGATAAACAAGGGCGCTGGTTTGTCGATGAAGGAGCGCATCTTCTGCGCAGCACGGAAAAAGCCGCCGTTGAATTTCACGGCATCGAGCATGCTGCCGCCGTGCTGCCCGGCGATACATCGACTCCAGTGATACGGCGCGCCGCGAGCAAAACATTTGGCCCTGTGGACGTCGTCTTTCCGGTTTTACACGGACCGCTCGGTGAGGACGGCACGATTCAGGGTTTGCTCAAATTGGTGAACGTACCGTTCGTCGGTGCCGGTGTTTTGGGTTCGGCGGTGGGCATGGACAAAGACGTGATGAAACGCCTCCTGCGCGACGCGCAAATTCCGATCGCCAAATTCGTCGTGTTCGAGCGGACGAAGCAAAAAACCATCAGCTATGGCAAAGTGAAGCAGGCGCTCGGACTACCGCTGTTTGTCAAACCGGCAAATCTCGGTTCTTCCGTGGGCATCAGCAAAGTGAGTGAGAAGTCTCAATTTGCCGCGGCTCTGTCGAATGCTTTTCGCTATGACAACAAGATTATTATTGAGGAAGGCATTCATGGTCGCGAGATCGAATGCTCGGTTCTCGGCAACGATCAACCGTCGGCGTCCTTGCCGGGAGAAATCATCGTACAGCGCGACTTTTATTCGTACGACGCCAAGTATCTCGATGACAAAGGCGCGCGCCTAGAGATCCCGGCGCGCTTGCCGAAGCGAATCGTGAAAGAAATTCAGCAGACTGCGGTGCGCGCCTATCGTGCGCTTTGCTGCGAAGGCATGGCGCGAGTCGATTTTTTTCTGCGCCCCGACGGCCAAGTGCTGGTCAATGAGATCAACACCATTCCCGGATTTACCAAGATCAGCATGTACCCCAAGATGTGGCAAGCCAGCGGTTTGAGTTACCCGAAACTGATTGATCGGCTGATCACCCTGGCCCTTGAAAGGTCGCGGAAAGAGCAGCGTTTAAGAACTTCCAAATAGCGCCGATGATTCAGTCGAAGACGCCGCACGCGCATACCTTATGGCAATGACGAACATGGCGCTCAAACCACTGACCCGCGACGATCCGCTCTATCCCCTGCTGCGCGACGGCAGCATCAAAGAGTTCAAGCCGCGCAAGGCTCAACGGAAAAACAGCGATCTGACGTCTTGCGACCTGCGCCATCTCGATTAGCGCGGGCTTGACGCTGCCGATATCGATTTTAGCGGCTGTACTTTTGCGCCGCCGATTTGCCCAGCATCGATTTCTCTAAAGCCCGGCTCCAAGGCGCCAGCATCAATGGAGCGCGGATCTCCGCCGCTCTTTTTCCGGGTCGCGCTAACTTCCGGCGAAATCATCCTCTCGATCAGCCACGGCACAGCCCTGCGCTAGCGAAAATAGCGCGCGCGGTTTTTCTGAACCCGGAAGTTTACTGCGCGCGAGGGCGACTCGTAAAAGCCCGCGCTATCGACCGTCAAAATCCAAATATCGATCGCATCACTGCTTTCGAAATCCCGTCCCATTCCCATGGGTGCGGCATCTCGATCGCTGCGCTTACGACTTCGTCAATCCATCTGCCGTCGCAGAAACGTCGGGATATCGTATTTGTCGTCTTCTTCTTGATTGGCGTTGGACTCGACGTTGTTCTTGCCCAAGGTCACCGTCTCGACTTCGTCACTGCCGGCCTTCTTCCGTTGCCAAGTCGGTGTGTCGAGATCGTCGACGATGGTGCCGAGATGGACGACTTTGCGATTCTTCTGCGCCGCGTTGGCGATACTCGCAACATTCGGCGCCGGCGCCGGCGGCGCTGCTCTCTTCTCCTCTCTGACTTCGCCGAAGCCCGTGGCGATGACCGTGATGCGGATCTCGTCGGTCATGTTCTCATCGATAACTGCGCCAAAGATGATATTGGCGTCGTCATGGGCTTCTTCTTGAATCATCGACGCCGCTTCATTGACCTCATGCAGGCAGAGATCGGGACCGCCCGTGATGTTGATCAGGACGCCGCGCGCGCCCTGGATCGAGATGTCTTCGAGCAGCGGGCTGGAGATCGCTTTTTGCGCCGCTTCGATCGCGCGATTCTCGCCGGAAGCCGACGACGCGCCCATCAGCGCCAAACCCATTTCCGCCATCACGGTTCGGACGTCGGCAAAGTCCAGGTTGATCAATCCCGGCGTGATGATGAGGTCGGAAATGCCGCGCACCGCTTGCAGCAAGACGTCGTCCGCCTTGTGAAACGCTTCGAGCATCGTGGTCGTCTTGGCGGCGATGCTGAGCAAACGCTGATTAGGAATGACGATCAGCGTATCGACGCTCGCTTTCAATTCCTCGATGCCTTCTTCCGCTTGGCGCATGCGTTTCTTGCCCTCGAAAATAAACGGCTTGGTCACCACGCCGACCGTCAGCGCGCCGACTTCGCGAGCCACGCGCGCAAGCACCGGTGCGCCGCCTGTCCCAGTGCCACCGCCCATGCCCGCGGTGATGAAGATCATGTCAGAGCCCTCAAGATATTCTCTGATCTGCTCTTGATCTTCCAACGCCGCCCGCCGGCCGATTTCCGGGTTGGCGCCCGCGCCCAAACCTTTGGTGACGGTGCCGCCCAGTTGGATGCGCACCGGGGCTTGGCTCGCCTCCAACGATTGCGCATCGGTGTTCGCGACCATAAAGTCGACGCCTGAAAGTCGCGAGCCGATCATCGTATTGACCGCATTGCCGCCGCCGCCGCCGATGCCGATCACCTTAATGCGCGCAGCTGCCAGACTATTTTGCTCCACAATTTCGAACATAAGCTTTCCTCCTCGCAGAAAGTCAGTAAATTTTTGTTTGCCGTTAATTAAAAGAATTCGCTGAGCCAATCCGACATACGATGCTTGACCTTAGAGAGAACCTTATCATCACGGATACGAAAGACCGCGCGATCGCGCCGCTTCATACCGTGCAGCGCCAAACCCACCGCGGCGGCATGGATCGGGTTGTTAATAATGTCCACGAGCCCGCCCACGCGTGCTGGAACCCCGAGACGCACGGGCAGACCGAACGAGCGCTCGGCCATCTCCACCGCGCCCGCCAAAAGCATCGAGCCGCCCGTAGCCACGATTCCCGATGTCAACAAGCCGTCATATCCAGATTTGGCAATTTCTTTTTGTGCCAATTCGAAAATCTCACCCAAGCGCGGCTCGATAATCTCACAGAGGATCTGCCGCGAAATGGTGCCCGCGTTTTTGCCCGCGACGCACGGCACTTCGACTCTTTCGCCGCCCGTCACCATCGATGCCCGGGCGCAGCCGTAGCGCTGTTTCATGCGTTCGGCGTCGTTGAACGCCGTGCGCAGCCCGGCGGCGATGTCATTGGTAATGTGGTTGCCGCCGATCGGCACCACTGCCGTGTGTTTCACCGTGCCGTCATGGTAGACGGCGATGTCGGTCGTGCCGCCGCCGACATCGACTAACGCCACCCCCAGTTCCCGCTCTTCATCCGTGAGCACCGCCTCCGCGGCGGCGAGCGGCGCCAAAACGATCTCGGCAACGTTGAGACCCGTGCGGTTGCAACACTTGATGATATTTTGTGCCGACGCGACCGCGCCGGTGACGATGTGAACTTTCGCTTCGAGTCGGACCCCCGACATGCCCAGCGGATCTCTGATGCCATCCTGATCATCGATGATGTAATCCTGCGGCAAAACATGGAGCACTTCGCGATCCATTGGGATAGCCACTGCCTTTGCCGCATCGATCACTCGCTCCAAATCCCGCGGCATGACTTCTTTGTTTTTAACCGCGACGATGCCGTGGCTGTTGAAGCCTTTGATGTGGCCCCCGGAAATGCTCGCAAAGACGGTGTGAATCTCACAGCCCGCCATCAAACTCGCTTCCTCAACGGCTTTTTTGAGCGAATTCACCGTGGCCTCGATGTTGATGACCACGCCCTTGCGCAATCCTTGCGAAGGATGGGAGCCGACCCCGATGATCTCGACGCCGCGCTCGGTCATCTCACCGACGACGACGCAAACTTTGGACGTGCCGACATCTAAGCCAACGACGATGCTGTTTTTCTTCCCCATAACTCCATCGAATTCTAGCAAATTACCGCTGCCCCCGACGCAGCCGGGCGACGATTTGGTCGCGAAAACTCATATCCAGGGACGCCAGCCGCTCCTCGTTGCCCTTCCACAACGACATCAAACGATCCAGGCGGCCTAATTTGGCTTCCCAATCGCCCCACCCCATGCGCAGGGTCAAGGGAAAATCAGTGGTGTAAACCACCAACCGATCGGGCGCATCGAAATGGATTTCCGAAAGCGAGTGCGAACGCTGGGCCATCAACTCGGCTAGACGAATCGCGTCTTGAATACGCCGACGCACAGAGAAGTCCGAAGTCGTCAGTTCTTCAGCGCGCAGACCGGTCAGCAAGGGATACTTCACATTCTCGCCCGGACTCACTTCCTTAAACACCACACCGTCCGCATCGACGTAGTAAAGCTTACGGATCGCTACGATCGCCTTGGGCACACGCTCTTCGACGTCGATGATAATGCGGCGGGGAAACTCGCGCCGCGCCAAAACTCGGCGCACCCAAGGATGTCGGGCGATTTTATTTTCGATCGCCGCCAGATCGATCTTCCAAATGCTCGTGCCCTGGCGCAGCCCGGCAATGGCGACAATCTCGTTGCCGCTCACTTTGTCGCCGCCGCGCACTTGAATCTCGCGCACGGAAAAGTAGGGATTCTCTAAAACAAAATCGTAGAGCGAAGTCGCGGCGACGCCGAGGGGCCCGCTCAGTCGATAAACCACCACAGCCAAGATCACCGAACCGACAACTGCACTCAAGCGAAACAAGTAGCGGTGCCAGCGCCGCTCATCCTTTTTTCGATTATCCCGCCGATATACTTTGAGCTGCATGGTGTCTCGCCGGTTAATTTGCGTCCCACTCGCCCAAAATTTTGACTTCAGCGACAAGCTCCACGCCGAATTGCTGTCGCACCTCGCCCTTTGCCAGCTCCATCAACTGGCGCACCTCTTCCGCCTTGGCGCCACCGTGGTTGACAATGAAATTGGCGTGACGCTCCGAGATCTGGGATTGGCCGACGCGCTTCCCCTTTAAGCCCGCGGCCTCGATCAATCGGCCGGCGTAATCCCCCGGTGGATTGCGAAACATCGAACCGGAGTTGGGAAAGCCGGAAGGTTGGCTGCTTTTTCTTTTGCTTGTGAGCTCGCGCACCTTTGAACTCACCTGAACCGACTCTCCCTTGCGCAAGTTCATGCGCACATGAGCGACCACCGTAGCGTCGGGCAAATGCGAGTCCCGATAGCTGAAGGTCATTTGCTTGCGCGATAGATGAAGCGGCTCGCCCCGGGAAGTCATCGCATCCACATGATCGACGATCTTTTCGAACTCCGAACCGTAGGCACCCGCATTCATGTAGAGCGCGCCACCGACGGTGCCGGGAATGCCCTCGGCAAATTCCAGACCCGAGTAGCCCCGGCGTGCGGCGTCACGGACTAACTGCGTCACCGCCAAAGCCGCCCCCACATGCACTTGTGCAGTCGCTCCTTCTTCGTGCCATTGCGTTTTTTTAAATTCACCGGCGAGGTGAATCACTGCGCCGCGCACGCCGCGGTCGCTGATCAAAACATTGCTGCCGTTGCCGAGCAGACAAAAGCTTTCCCCATATTGATGCAGAACTCGCAGCAGGTTTGCTAACGCCTCGTCATTCTCCGGTTCGACGAAGTAATCCGCCGGCCCGCCGATCTTCATCGATGTATAGCGCGCCAAAGGCTCGGCGACCTTGATCTTCAACCCGACGATCTTTTTCAGGTCCGCCGCCAGCGGCGAATCGTTACTTGCGGTAACCATCGTAAACGATACACACGGCTTGGAGTCGTGGAATGATGGAGTATTGGAACTCCTCTCCACACCCATCATTTCCTTACTCCAGGACTCCATCATTCCATTCTCTTCATTTCAACGCCTCAAGCAGCTCCTCGCCGATTTTGTAAATATCGCCTGCCCCGAGTGTCAGCGCCATGTCACCGCGCTTCAGTTCACCCACCAGGTGCGCGACGATATCGTTCTTATCCGGAATAAACTGCACCTCCAAATGTCCCTTGCGCTTGATTGCCTGATAGAGCGTTTCGCCGGTTATGCCCGGGATTGGATCCTCGCCGGCGGGATAGATTTCCGTCAGTACCAAACGATCTGCGCCTTCGAACGCGGTTAAAAATTCTTCGAAAAGATCCCTCGTCCGAGTAAAGCGATGGGGCTGAAAAATCACCGTCAACGGACGTTTCCAACTGTCGCGAATGGCACCGATGGTGGCGCGAACTTCCGTCGGATGGTGACCGTAGTCATCGATCACCAGGATTTCGTTCGGCTCGCCTTTGATTTCGAAGCGGCGGTGAATACCGGTAAAAGCACCGAGCGCCTCGCTCACCCGCACGAAAGGAATTTCCAATTCATAACCGACGGCGACCGCCGCCATGGCGTTCGTAACGCTATGGCGTCCCGGAAGATGCAAGCGCAGCTGACCCATCGGCTTGCCGTGATGGAGCGCCGTAAATTCGACGCCGCCGGAGGACATTTTGAGCTCCTGTGCGGAAAAATCGGCCGCCGCAGACAAGCCGTACGTCGCAAACCGTTTTCTCACCCCGGACAAGAGTCCATGCACATTGGCGTCATCGATGCAGAGTACGGCTAAACCGTAGAACGGGATCTTATTGATGAAAGCGAGAAAGCTTTCATTCAGCCGTTCCATCGTCTGGTGGAAATCCATGTGCTCCTTATCGATGTTGCTGACCACCGCGATCGTCGGTGACAGCAGCAAAAAGCTCCCATCGCTTTCATCCGCCTCGGCGACGAGAAATTCGCCTTGGCCGGTCTTGGCGTTGGTGCCCAGCATATGCACACGCCCCCCGATCACCATGGTCGGGTCCAATCCTGCCGTGCTCAATACGGTCGCGATCATCGACGTGGTCGTAGTTTTGCCGTGGCTGCCGGCCACCGCGACGCCAAATTTCATGCGCATCAGTTCGGCCAGCATCTCGGCGCGCGGAATCACCGGGATATGGCGCCGGCGCGCTTCGAGCACTTCCGGATTGGAATATTTGACCGCCGTGGAAATCACGACCACCGAGGGATGGGCGGCGAGATTGTCCTCCTGATGGCCGACAAAAACGCGCGCGCCGAGTCCGCGCAGACGCCGTGTCGCCTCGCTCTCCTGAAGGTCGGAGCCGGTCACCACATAGCCCGAATTCAATAATACCTCCGCGATGCCACTCATGCCGATGCCGCCGATGCCGACGAAATGAATTTTGTGCTTCTTCTGCAACATGAAACTTCGGTCGGCCTCGGCAACCTAAGCATGCGCCAAGCCGTAACACTCATCGACGATCCGCGCGGCCGCGTCGGGACGTCCGAGCGCGCGCGCTGCCACCGCCATCCGTTCGAGACGGTCGCGGTCAGCAAGATAGCCGCGGATTTTTTCCGCCAAAATTGGTCCGGCCAATTCCTGATCCAAAATCATTTCCGCCGCGCCGCGTTCTTGTAATACCTGCGCATTGCCGCGCTGATGATCATAAATCGCGTATGGAAAGGGCACGAGAATCGCCGCCTTGCCGAAGGCCGTAAGCTCGGCGACCGTGGTCGCGCCGGCACGACAGAGCACCAGATCCGCTAAGGCGTAAGCCTCATCCATGCGATCGATGAACGGCGTCACTTGAGCTTCAAAGGGTAGCTCATGGTAAGCTTCACGAATCGCGGCGTAATCGAGCTGGCCGGTTTGATGCGTCACAAAGAGATCCGACTTGAGGTCGGTCAATTGCTTAAGCGCATCGATGACGGCGAAATTGAGCCGCCGCGCGCCCAGACTGCCGCCGAAAATCAGCAGCGAAAACTTGGTTCGTTTCTGGACCTCCGGCAGCTCTTGCCAGCGCACCGGGTTACCGCTCTCGACCACGTGAGCCCGGGGAAAATATTCGACGCTCTTGGAATAAGCGGTAAACACGCGATCGACGAATCGCGCGAGTAGCTTGTTGGTAAAACCTGGACGAAGATTCTGTTCCATGATCGCGCAGCGAACGCCGGCGAGTCTTCCCGCCAGCAGCACCGGTCCCGAGGCGTAGCCACCGAGACCGAGAATGCAATCGGGGCGAAACCGGCGAATGATCTTCAACGAGCGCCATAGACTCCACGGCACGCCGTAAAGCGCGTCGAGGACGCCGCGCACGCCGCGTCCTTTGAGTCCCTTCACCTGCAGCGTTGCCAATTTGAATCCCTCTTTCGGCAGCACGCCAAATTCGATTCCTTGTGCCGTGCCGACAAACAAAATCTCCGTCCGCGCATCGCGCCGTTGAAATTCCCGCGCCACGGCCAGACCGGGGAACAGGTGACCGCCGGTTCCGCCGCCGGCGAAAATAATCCGCATCGCTAAAGTCGCCGGCGCGACAGACCCAGCAATATTCCCGCCTCCATCAAGTTAATCACCATCGCCGAGCCACCGTAGCTGATAAACGGCAGCACCAGACCCTTGGTCGGCATCAATCCCATCACGACGCCCATATGAATCAACGCTTGCAAACCGAGGAGCACCGTCAAGCCGAAGGCCAAATACTGATCGAACGGTTCTTCGATCTTGGCCGCAAGCTGAAGGCCGCGCACGATGATGACGCCGAACAGCGCCAACACCGTCAGCGCGCCCAAGAGACCGAGTTCCTCGCCGATCACCGAAAAGACAAAATCCGTGTGCGCTTCAGGCAGATAAAAAAGTTTCTGCCGGCTCTCGCCCAAGCCGCGACCCCACATTTGCCCTGAGCCGAAAGCGATCAGCGATTGAATGACGTGAAAACCGCTGCCCGCCGCATCGCTCCATGGGTCCCAGAACGTCATCAGACGGCGTAGGCGGTATTCGGCCTTGGTCATCACGTAGATCAATACCGGCAACGCCATCAAGCCGGTGGCGAGCAGATGGTGCACGCGCGCGCCGCCGATAAACAGCATGAAATAAAGCAACATGGTCAAAATCAGCGCGGTGCCGAAATCCGGTTCGAGCAGCAGCATGCCGGCAAACGCGCCGCTGACGATCAGATGGGGCAACACGCCGACGGAAAAAGTCCGAATCATTTGCTCTTTTTTGGCCATCGAATGGGCGAGATAAAACACCAGCGCCAACTTAGCCAACTCCGATGGTTGAAAGGCAAAGCCAGGAAACATGATCCAGCGCCGGGCGCCGCCGCGACTTACGCCGATACCGGGAACCAGAACTAGAACCAGGATAACAAAACTGATCGCCAAAAGCGGGTAAGCAAAGCGCCGATAAAGCGTCGAGGGTAAGATGGCGCAGGCGATGAGCGCCAGCGCGCCGGCGCCCATCGCAATCATTTGCTTGCGAAAAAAGTACGTGCCGTCGCCGTAGCGCTCTTGAGCATAAAGATAGCTGGTGCTCAACACCATGGTCATGCCGACCGCCAACAGCGCGCCGACCGCAAGCAGCATCCACTTATCGACTGCCAAGGCGTTTCTCATAAGCTCTGCACCAGAGTCTTAAAAACTCTTCCCCGTTCGGCATAATTCTTGAACTGATCGAAACTCGAACACGCCGGCGACAGCAACACCACGTCGCCCGCCCGCGCCTGCGCCGCGGCATCGCGCACCGCCGCTTGTAGGTCGTCAACGACGACGGTTTGGGTGAGCGCGCCTAACGCGTGGGCAATCACATCCTTCGCCGCTCCGAACAGCACGAGGCGGCGAACTTTCTGTTTGATCTCTTCAGTAAGCGGACCGTAACTGCCACCTTTGTCGACGCCGCCCACCAGCAAAATCACCGGCTCGGTAAAGCTCGCCAGCGATTTCACCACCGCACCGACGTTGGTTCCCTTCGAGTCGTTATAATAGCGCACGCCGTTTCTTTCGCGGACAAACTCCAGACGGTGCTCGAGACCGGAAAAGCGATTCAAGCTTTCCTGAATTAACGCGCTGGAAACACCCGCGCATTTGGCGGCAGCGATGGCGGCCATCATGTTTTCCAGGTTATGCACACCGTGAATTTTGACTTCCCTGAGCGCAAAACGTTCTTCAGCACCGCCATCGCGCCAAATGATTTCATCAACCGAGGCGAAGACGCCTTGCGCCGCCTCAGTAAAACCGAAAGAAACAACCCGAGCCTTGATTCGGTCGCGCATCTGCCACACCAGCGGATCGTCGCGGTTGAGGATCGCCATGTCGGCGCTCGTTTGCGCCTCGAAGATCCGTTCCTTGGCGGCGCAGTAATCATCGAACGATGGGTAGCGATCCAAATGATCTTCGGTCATGTTGAGCAGCACGGCGATGCGCGGGCGAAACTGCTCGATCCATTCCAGTTGAAAACTGCTGATCTCCACAACCGCCCAATCCCAGTTTTCCGATGTGGCGCTAATAAAGGGCACGCCGAGATTACCGCCGACAAAAACTTTCTGTTTGCTGGCTCTAATCATTTCGCCGATCAAGGTCGTCGTCGTGCTCTTGCCGTTGGTACCGGTCACGGCCAGCAGCGGTGCTTGAAAAAAACGGTAAGCCAATTCGATCTCACTGAGAACTGGAATATGCGATGCCGCCGCATGCCGTAACAGCGAATTTTCCCGCGCTACGCCCGGACTCGGAATGACGCAATCGACGCCGTCGAGCCAATCCAGTTGCTCATCGCCCAAACGATATTCGACCGGCAGCCCCCGGAGGCTGGCGATTTCTTGGGCGAGCTCGGCCTCTCGGCGCAGATCGCTAATCAGCACGCGCGCTCCCTGCCGCGCGAGGAATCGCGCTGATTCTCTGCCGGTCCGTCCCAGTCCGACGACCAGTATTTTTTTTCCGGTTAATTCCACGCTTCATCGCGACCGCGCTCATCTGAGCTTTAAGGTGCTTAAACCCACGATGGCGCAGATAAACGACAAGATCCAAAAACGCACAATGATCTGCGGCTCCTTCCAACCCTTGAGCTCGTAATGATGATGAATCGGCGCCATGAGAAAAACTCGCTTGCGCCGGAGCTTGTAGGAAACCACCTGAAAAATCACCGACAACGCTTCCATCACGAAAACGCCACCGACGATGATCAGAAGAATTTCGTTCTTAGTCATCACTGCGACAACGCCGAGCGCCGCGCCGAGCGAAAGCGAACCGACGTCGCCCATGAACATTTGCGCCGGGTAGGCGTTGTACCAGAGAAACCCCAGACCCGCGGCGACCACCGCAGCGCAGAAAACGCTCAGCTCGCCGACGCCGGCGACATAGGGGATCTGCAAATACTCGGCGAGTTTGAGATGACCGGTGACATAGGCGATGACTGCATAAGTGCCGGCGGCAATCATCACCGGCCCGATCGCCAAACCATCCAAGCCATCCGTCAGGTTGACGGCATTCGACGTGCAGACAATCACCAGCATCGCGAAAGGCACGTAGAAGGGTCCCAAATCGACATGAAAAGTCTTGATAAACGGCACGGCGATTTCCGTGCTGAACCGCGGCTGATAATAGAGCGCCATCGCGACCACCAGAGCAACGAAAAACTGGCCGAGCAATTTGCCGCGCGGCGAGAGCCCTTTGCTGTTTTTGCGCGTGAGCTTCAAGTAATCATCGGCAAATCCGACTACGCCAGTCCCCACCGTGGCGATCAGCGCGAGCAGCACGTAGCGGTTGGCGATGTCGCCCATCATCAGTGTTGAAAACAAAAGCGCCAGTAGGATCAACGCGCCGCCCATCGTCGGCGTCCCCGCTTTGACTGAATGGCTGGCCGGCCCATCGTCGCGGATCTGTTGGCCGATCTGTTTTTCCGTCAAAGTGCGAATCAACCACGGCCCGAGCAGAAACGAGATCAGTAAGGCGAGCAACGCCGCCATCGCTGCCCGAAAGGTAATATAACGAAAGACGTTGAAGCCTGAGTAGCTCATGGAAAGCGGAAACGAGAGGTAGTAAAGCAAATCCAAACTCCTATGCCCTTCCGCTTTTCAGCTCTTGCAAAACTCTTTCCATTTTCATTCCCCGTGATCCTTTGACGAGTAGCCAATCGCCTTTTTTCAGCCGTTGGCGCAACCGATCCGCAACATCCGTATGATTCTTGCCGACAACAATTCGCTCCGGCCGCATGCCATTGCCAACAGCACCGCGGCGCACCGCACGAGCCTGATCACCGAGGAGGTAGAGACCATCGATCGCCAATTTTGCTGCGATGTCGCCGACTCGGCGATGTTCCTTCGCGCCGTGTTTGCCGAGCTCGAACATGTCACCGAGCACTGCGATTCTCTGACCGCCGCAAGGCAGTTCCGCCAGTGTTCGCAGCGCCGCTTGCATCGAAGCGGGATTGGCATTGTAGGCATCATTGATAATGCCGACGCCATTCCAGTCGTCGATCTGCATCCGCATGGAAAATGGTCTGGCATTGGCAAGCCCGCGGCGAACCGCCGCCAACTTCACACCCGCGCCGAGAGTCAAAGCCGCAGCGCCCAGTGCGTTCGAAATATTGTGTTGACCAAGATAATTAAGTCGTACGTTACAGCGGTGCTCGCCGGCTTGAAGCTTCAGTTCCATGCCGCTCGTACCGCGCATGCGCCAGGATCCCACCCGCACCCAGCCATTTTTGCCGTAGGTAAACTTACGTCCGCTGAACTTCGCACCCAGCTTGCGAACCCAGGGATCGTCGAGATTCACGGCGATTGCACCGTCGGCACGAACGTTTTGATAGAGCGCGCCCTTCTCGCACGCGACGCCGGCCAAGCTGTGCAATCCTTCAAGATGCGCTGCGCCCACCGAGGTAATGATCGCCAAATCCGGATCAGCGATCTCAGCGAGCCGCTGGATTTCACCGGGATGATTGGTGCCGAGCTCGACCACCGCAACTTTGTCTCGTTTGCGCAAGCGCAATAGGGTTAACGGCAGCCCGACTAAATTGTTAAAATTTCCCTCAGTTTTCAAAACCCTGCCACGGAGCTGCCCACCTTCCAGTGACGCTTCTTCGAGAATCGCTGCAACCATCTCCTTCGTCGTGGTTTTGCCGTTAGATCCCGTGATCGCGAGCACCTTGGGGGAGAACCGCTCGCGCCGATAATGCGCGAGATCGCCCAACGCTCTCAAGGTGTCGCGCACTTTGACCGCGGTCGCGGCGCTGAACGTGGAGTTAGGTGGCGAGCGATGCACAATCACACAGGCCGCGCCGCGGCGCACCGCGTCCCCGACAAAGCGATGACCGTCATGGCGCTCGCCTTTCAACGCGACGAATACTGAGCCGCTTTTAACTTTGGTCGAATCGGTCACGATCTCTCCGAAGCGCGTCTTCGATCCGTCGCTGACGATCTTGCCGCCGGTCGCGGCGAGAATGTCTGCCTTGCTCCACGCCATCCCTCATCACTCATGCGCTAAAGCGCCGCTCCGACTCTTCGCGGGCGACCTCTCGATCGTCAAAATGAATCTTCGTCGTGCCCA
>DASWCL010000049.1:0-8568 GCA_036390135.1 Binatia bacterium | reverse complement strand
CGATTGACGTCGTAGGGCTCGCCTAGCTCCGATGCGCCGACGATTTGCGCGGCGATGTCGTGGCGGCCGTGCATCATGTGCAGATGCATGTCTCGGTAAAAACGTTCGAGCGGATGTTTTTCGAATAACGAAGTCGAGCCGCAAACTTCGGCGGCGCTCCACATGATTTTTTCCAGGGTTTCTTTGGCCATCCATTTGGCCTCGTGGGCGGCAACCATCGCGCCGTCGGGGTTGGCCTTGAACATTCGAACGGCATTGTAGAGCAGCAGGCGCGAGGCATCGAGCATACTTTTTAGCTCGCCGAAGCGGAGTTGGCGGTAGGAATCCTTGCCGCCGCCGCGCTCGCGGATGTAATTCAAAGCCCAGTCATACATCGCCCTCGCCGAGCCGAGATAATTTGCCGTAAACGCAAAGTTGATCTTGCCCATCCAGTTCTCACCGAGAAATTGCCCTGGTTGGCCGAGCAGGTTTTCCTCCGGCACGAAGCAGTCGTCGAGATAGAGCCACGGACTGATGCACGCGCGCATTCCGGTCGGGCGCCAGACCTCGGTATTGATTTTCAACCCCGGCGTGTCTCTGTGCATCATGAACATGATCGGTTTGGCGTGCGAGTCCGAAGCCACGCGGCCGATCCATAGCCACTCCGCCAAACTTGCATTAGTCGCGTAATGTTTGGTGCCGCTCACCCGATAACCGCCGGCAATGCGTTTTGCCGTGGTCGGCGGGCTTCCGTGCGGTTCAGCGCCGGCGCCGGGAATCAAAGCGCCCCGCTTGATCGTCGGCTCGATCCAGCGTTGGATTTGCGCGTCGGCGGCCATGGCATCGATCATCATCAGCGCGTTGTTGTGTACCTGGAAGCAGTGCGCCGTCGAAGGATTGCCGTAGGCCAGATACTCGTCGATGAGAAAAAAGGACAACGGATCGTCGCCGTGTAAACCGAAGCCCAGACCGCCGCATCGCTTATCGAGGTTCGCCAGCAGCCAGCCTTCTCGATGGAGATCTTGAATGTCCGCAATGGGCGCTTCGAAGGATTGATCGTACTGAGCCGCCCGCGGTGCGATGCGCTGTTGCACCAGTTGATTGACTCGATCAATTAGCTTTTGTTGCTCTTGGGTAAAGCCAAAGTCCATTGAGAGATGATATTTCTATAGCGCTGTCAAGCGATCACACGGATAAGACGTTCGCTCGACTTACGGTTTATAGAGTTTTTCTATAAAGCCGGATTTCTCCAACTCGGCGACAAACGAGTTGTCGATGAACTGTTCCGGTTTGGCGGTTTTGCCGGCTGGATTGACGGCGAAATTGAGCAGCGTCTGCATTCCGGCGGCGGAGACGTAGGGCGCTTGCTCCCAAACCTTGGCATAGGTGTTGTACGTTTCGTCCAAGTCTTCTTTGTTGTCGGTCTTGGTGTATTTGCTGATGATTTGCTTGGTAACCTCGGCGTCGGTGCGCGCGATCTTCGTGCCTTCGATGTACGCCTGCACGTAGCGGCGCACTTTTTCAGGATTGCTTTTGATAAAATCCCTCGTCGTCGCCAGCCCGGCGTGAATCATCGGCACGTTTCGCGCGGCGACGTCGACGAGCTCCTTAAAACCGGATTGGCGCAGCTTCAACGTCGTGGGCGCGGAGACGACGCCGGCGTCGATCCGTCCCTGGGTTAATGCGGTGATGATGTCCGGCATGCCTTGCAGGTGAGTCACCTGCACGTCTTTGCCCGGAACCATCCCGGCCTGCTGAAAAAGAATTTTAGCTGTAAGATCGGTGGTCGATCCTGGCAATGTAACTCCCATGACCTTGCCGCGCAGATCCGTCAATTGGCGCAATTCCGGTTTGCTGTAAACGGAAAGCACCGCACGATTCAAAATCCCGATAATAAAAGCGACACGTTGGCCGCCCAAACCGGCTTCAACAATCTCGGTGGCGGGATTGACGATATCGATGCTGCCGGAAAAAAGCGCCTGGGTTCCGGTGGCCGAGAGAATATATTTTAGCTCCACGGCGAGACCGTACTTGGTGAAAAGCCCTTTATCTTGTGCAATCCAGAGCGGCGCAAAAGCTCCGCCGATCGACGAGTAAGTCGCGCGCAACGGCAATAGCTCGGCGCTCGAAGCAACCTTGAGCGGCCATATTACGATCAGAAACCAAGCCAAGAGAATTTGCTGAGATCGACTCATGCGCATGTGTTCACCTCTAACAGAAATTGCTTGAGGTTATATTAAAAAAAGAATTTCTCTGCCAGCTCAAATTTACAGCAAGCGGGGCGGCGGAGCCGTGAGAAAGAACGTAGAGGACGATCACGACCGTCCCCTAAGTTGGTGCGAAACGAATGATTGCGCTCGGATCGATTTATTGGCGGGTGCCGAAGGTATTTTGCTCGACCATCCACTGCTTTTGCGGCGAGAGGTCGACGCGCTTGTTTTCGACGTTTTGATCTTTGGCGGTCACGCGCAGTACTTCCAGCGCTTCGCTCGAGGAACTTTCAAACCAGTATTTGAAGCCGCGCGGGACCAAAATCCCTTCGCCCTTCTTGTACTCTCCGATTAGCTTGTCGCCTTCGCCGTAAAATTTGGCGGCGCCGTTGATGACATACCAGAATGCGTCATCGCCGGTGTGGGTATGCAGATTATTTTCGCCGCCGCTTTTGACCACCTGCACCTGGACCTTCATCAGGTCGCTGTTGCAAACTTGGAGCGTTTTTTTGACACCTTCGAATTCGGGAGTCTTATATCGAAATTCTTTCGCGTCTTGTGCCATGGCTCACCTCGGGTTTGAAATTTCCTCGAGCTTAATCCCGTTCGGTTACGCGGGTCAAGGGGACGAAGATCGATCGCTTAGCCAGCGGCTTCGTTTCATGACCGCTGCGCATTGACGGTTCGTGCCGGAGTATAATACTTATGCGTTCTACCGGATCGGTGATCGCAGGAGGACTTCATGAAGAAATGGCTGATCAAGCTCGCCGCGACCTTGCTTTTGGGGTCGAGCGCGGCGGCGTCAGCGCAGAATGTTCCGATCCTCAACATGGGCTTCAGCGGCGCCGGCATCGGGTCCGATCTGCTCAAAGTGATCGAGCGCAACGCGCTGTGGCGCAAGCACGGCATCGACGTACGCACCATTTACCTCTCTAGTGGAAGCTTGATGGCGCAGACGCTGTCGTCGGGAGACATCGGCATCGCCGGTTTCGACACGCCGGCAATGCTCAGCCTTGCTTTGGCCGGTCACAGTCTCAAGGTCGTCGCCGTGCCAATCAATCGTCTCGAGCCGTTTTTCGTCGTGCGCACCAACATCAAGACACCGGCGGATCTCAAGGGCAAAAAGGTCACGATCAGCCGTTTCGGCTCCGGTTCGGATATCATGACCCGCGTCGCACTGCGCTACTGGAAGCTCGACCCGGATAAAGACGTGAGCTTCTTTCAATCCGGCAATACGCCGACGCGCACAGCCGCGCTGATCGCCGGTCACATGGATGCGGCTTTGGTCAGCTCGACGGGAGTGGCGAAGATCGTTGCTACCGGATGCTGCCGCGTACTCGCGGATCTTTCCGAGCTGCCGTTGGATTTTGCCAACTATGGGGTCGTCGTTTCGGGCGCCTTGCTGAAAAATCAGCGAGACAACGTCAAGCGATTTTTGCAGGCGTTGGTCGAAGGAATTTATACCTTTAAAACCAAGCCGGACACGGCCCGCGCCGTCTTGCGCGAGAGTAATGGCGAAGCCGAGCTGAGTGCGCTTTATGAAAGGCTGTCCAAATCCTTTCGCGACTTTCCGTCGCCCGAAACGCGCGGCATCCAGAACGTCATCGACTCCCTTCCTACGCCTAAGGCGCGCGGCGCAAAGGCCGAAGAGTTCATGGACACGACGCTGATGGAAGAGATTCGCAAAAGCGGGTTTGCCGACAAGCTTTCCGGGAAATAGGAAGAGCAAGCTTCAAATGGCAAACATGACCGTCACTAACGCAGTGATTCTGCCGATGACTCAGGAACGCAGATCGTTCACCGGTTACGTGAAGACTCGCGACGGCGTCATTGCCGAAGTCGGTGAGGGCACAGGGCAGGTCACAACTGACGACCAGGTCGTCGACGCCTCGGGTTCCGTGCTCATGCCGGGATTCATTAACGCGCACACGCATCTGTATCAGGTTTTACTGCGCGCGGTCTGGGAAGATCTCGAACTGATGCCGTGGCTCAAGCGCATCTACGGCTGCGCTCGAGTGCTGCGGCCGGAACATTTTTACGCAGGCAGTCTGCTCGGTTGTATCGAGTCGATTCGCAGCGGCGTGACGACTGTGTGCGAGCATAATTTTCTCAATCCGAGCGCCGACTGCGCGTTCGAGACCATACGTGCGATGCAAAAGTCCGGCTTGCGCGCGGTTTTTGCGCGCACCGTCATGGACGCCGGTGAGATCGTGCCCGATTGTACGAAAGAAAAACCGGAGCAAGCATTTCGAGCCATTGAAGCGATTCTAACCAAATATCGAAACGATGGGCAGCTCTCATTCTTGACCGGACCGAATACGCCGCCGATCAACACAACGACCGACTTGTTGCGGGAGATTCGGCGTTTTGCCGACGATAAATCTCTGGGTATCAGCGCGCACGTGGCGGAGTCGAAATCAGTCGTCGAATGCGTGCGGCGGGAACACCGCAAAAACGGTGTCGTCGAGTTTTTGGAACAGTTCGGCATTCCGGCGGCGAATTCGATCTTTGCCCACTCCGTGCACGTGTCAAACGACGAAATTACTATTCTCAAAGAAACCGGCTCATCGGTATCGCATAACCCGGTCAGTAACATGATGCTCGGCGACGGCATCGCGCCAGTGGTGGAGATGTTGCGCCAGGGTGTGAACGTCGCTCTCGGCACCGATGGGGCGGCGAGCAACCACTCGCAGGACCTTTTCGATACGATGAAGGCGGCGTCGCTGCTGCAGAAGGTGCATCATCAAGATGCCGGCGTCATCGATCCCTATTCCGTCCTGCGCATGGCGACGATCGGCGGCGCCAAGGCGTTGGGGCTCGATTCTATTTGCGGTACGATCGAGGTCGGCAAGCGGGCGGATCTGATTCTTATCGATATCGACACCATTCATAACCAGCCAGTGAACGATATTTTCAGCCAAATAGTTCACTGCGCCAAAGCGAGCGACGTGCAGACGGTGATCGTCAACGGGGAAATCTTGCTGCGCGAGCGCGCGCTCACGCAGCTCGACGGGAAAAAGATCCTTGCCGACGCAAAGGTGGCACACCGCGATCTCATGGAGCGGGTGAGCGGGTTGTCGTTCTAACGTCATTTGGAGGGAGAGTCGAAGAAAGATTTCTCAATCGCTTCGCTCCTTCGAAATGACAGCGTGTTGTCCTGCCTTTGTCATTTCGACCTCTGGGAGAAATCTTTCTCTAAACGCATCGACGGCACAACAGCGGCGCCCATGATTTACTTGCTTCTCGCCATCTTTGGCTCGGGCGTCATCCCGGTTATCTTTCGCGCCTTCGATAAATTCGGCGTTAATCTTTTTTGGGCGATCCCGGCGAATTATGTAACTTGCGTTTTGCTTGGAAGCTTTTTGATGGGAGAGTCAGGTGGCGTTATGAGCGTGACCGCAAAGTCTTGGCTCTGGCTCGCCGCTGTTCAAGGCATCCTCCTGGCAGTAAACTTTTATCTGCTTGCCCACACAGCACAACGCGCCGGCGTGGCTCTGGCCGCGTTGGCGAGCCGGTTGTCGGTGGCGATACCGTCGCTGCTGGCGTTCGCGCTCTACGGCGATTCTTTGACGGCAATTAAAGTTGCCGGATTATTAACTGCGCTGATGGCGCTCTATCTCTGCACCGCGCCGGAGAAAGGCGCGGGCGGATCGCGGTTGTTCCAGTTGCTGCCGCTTCTTGTTTTCGCTACCTTTGGCGTCTACTTCACGATTCTCAAATATCTGCAGACTTACTATCTCGATGATTCGTCGTATCACAGCTACGTCATGTCGGCGTTTGTCTTCGCGTTTTTATCGAGCATGGCGATCGGCGCCGGTAAAAACGTTTTCTCTTCCGCCGATTTTCGCTTGAAGCATATCTGGGCGGGGATATTTCTCGGCGTAATAAACTACGTCGCGGTCTACGCGTTGCTGCAAGTCTTGGCGTTGAAAGGCTGGCAAAGCTCGCAGCTCTTTCCGATTTACAGCGTGGGTGTGGTCGCGGTGAGCGCCGTGTTGGCGGTGTTGCTCTTTCGGGAACGGTTATCGAGGCAAAAGACCATCGGCTTGGCCGTGGGCTCGGTTGCCGTGGCGCTGCTTAATCATTAACAGCTACTTCAACGTCGCGCTGATTTTACGGGCGATGCTAAAGTCGAAAGCCTGCTCGGGTAGCACCGGATGCGTCGGCTTTATCCGCGCCGATGCGTCCGCGATCATCTGCCGCTGAATTTCGTCGCTGACTATGCCGTTTTCCAAAAGATCCGGCGCCGCGACGTCATAGACGCGCGCGGCGATCTTGTCACGCTCCTTGCCGAGGTCGAGCCACGGTCCTTTGATGAATTCGATGCCATACTTTCTGTCGCTTTTGATCAGCCGGATCGCACGCAGCATAGCGCGGACTACTTTGGTCACCATTTCGGGCTGTTCCGTTAGGACGGCTTTGGTCGTGGCCAGACCTCCCTGCACGGATTGATAGACGTCGCCCGCGGCTGCGAGCTTGCGAAAACCTTCGTCTTGCGCGGTAAAGGTCAAAGGCATCTGCAGCGGCGCGGCATCGATTACTTTCGCCTTCAAAGACACGTAGGTGACGTGGCTCGGGCCGGTAGCCAGAATAGTCACCTCTTCGGGGCGAACGTTGTTGGCGATCAAAATGCGACGCGAGAGAATTTCCGCCAAAGAGCCGACACCGCCGGTGCCGATTTTCTTGCCGCGCAACTGTTGTACGCTGGTGATGCTCGGCTGGGCGATCAGGTCGAACGATGGACGGTCGGTGACGGCCAAGATCACTTTGATGTCGGCGCCATTGACCGCGGCGCTCACCGCCGAGCCGGTTGCTGAGGCAAATTGTAAGCTTTTTCCCATCGTCGCCTGAATGGTTTGGATCGCCTGCATGACGATCAGCTCGACGTCCAATCCTTCCTCGCGGAAAAAGCCGCGCTCCTTGGCGACGAAGAAGGGCATCGAGGTCGTGCTTCTAGCGGCTAAGCCCATCCGGATACGCGTGGGCTTGTCGGCAGTCTCCGCAGAGAAAGCTGCGAAAGCCCACACGCCGGAGAGGACCGAAGCAGCGACAAAAAGCAGCACGACTCGCGGCGTCGAGATCATCGTTTCTTCCTCACAATCGGATCTATCCATCCGCAGCTTTTTCGGGATTGCTCTGGACGTGTTGCACGAGTCTTTCCAGTTCCTCGTACGGCTGCGCGCCGACCATCAAATAGCGTCCCGCGAGAAACGTCGGCACGGCGTTGACGCCATAGGCGGCGCAGCGGCGCCAGTCCTCGTCGACGGCATCTTTAAATTTCCGGCTTAACAAGACGTCGGTCGCTTCGTCGGCCGGCAAACCTTGTTCCGCGGCGATCTCAGCGAGCACCTCCGCTTTGCCGATGTTCTTTACGTCGACAAAGTAAGCGCGAAAGAGGGCGTCGTGGATTTCGTCGCCCTTGCCTTTGCCTTCGGCCCATTTCGATAATTCCTGGGCGAGGCGGCTATTGTAGGACATGTTGCGTTCGGCATTGAAAGGTAAACCCTCCTGCTCCATGTTCGTTTTCATGCGCTGGTTGCGCGCGATGATCTCCGGCCCGCGCACGCTGCCTTCTTCGGGAGTCTCCGGATGCAGAGGGAATTGAGTGAACTTGATCTCCAGACCGTAATTCTGTTTCAGTTTCTCGACACGCCCGGTGACGAGGTAGCACCACGGTCAAACAAAATCGGAAAAGACTTCGAGAACGAGCGGCTCCGGCATGATCGTCTCCTTTCTCTCTCAGCTTTTTGATTCTACTTACCTCCGTGCCCGGAAGTCAAAGGTCGGGGATTGGATTCGTTCCTATCTATTCGATCCTACCTGAAGTTGAGAATAACGATCCGTTTCGTCGTTGACTGGATTAGGTTGGATTGGTAAATTCGTTGCAAAGTGAACGTTAATAAGTCGACTATCTTCTTTAACCCATTGAAATCAGCTGGGAGGGAACCATGACGAAGATCGACGTTTTCCCGCATATCTTGCCCAAACCTTATTTCGACAAGATGTTGTCTATGAGCAGCCGGAGCGCGTACATGCAAAAGCGCGTGCGGGATATTCCCGTTATGTACGATCTCGACGTTCGCTTTCGCATCATGGAGCAGTATCAGGATTATGCGCAGGTGCTGACGCTCAATTTGCCGCCGATCGAGGTGGTTGCGGGTCCCAAGGAGAGTCCTGATCTCGCCAAGCTGGCGAACGACAGCATGGCCGAGCTGGTAAGCAAGTATCCGAAACATTTTCCTGCGTTCGTTGCGTCGCTGCCGTTGAACAATCCCGATGCCACGCTGCGCGAAGCGGAGCGGACGGTGAAAGAGCTTGGCGCGCGCGGCGTTCAGATCGGCTCCAACGTGAACGGCAGGCCGCTGGACGAGCCGGAGTT
>DASWCL010000048.1:0-7178 GCA_036390135.1 Binatia bacterium | reverse complement strand
CGGGCGACGGGAAAAAAGGATGAGTCGCAAATCGTTCCGACCGCGTATGTCAAGCCGTGGATCTATTTATATCCAGTTTTGCTGGCTGGAAAATTGAACCGACTTGTCTCCGAGTGTTTTTCTTGAGAATCTTTTCGATGAAAAGCTTCAGGATTCTACGAATAAAACTTTTTGCCTTACTCCTTATGGCGAGCGTCGTCCAGCCGGGACTCGCTCAAGAAAGCCGACGCGTCCGCTTTGCGGTGACAAACCCGCCGCATTTCTTGCCGATATGGCTCGCCAAAGACACGGGGATTTTTTCCAAGCATGGATTGGATGTCGAGGTTATCTTCATGCGCGGCGGCGCGCTGATCACCATGGGGATTCTCAGCGGAGAATTGCAGTTGTCCGGCGTCGGCGCGGAGTCGGTGGTCGCGGCGAAAGTCGAAGGCGGCGACGCCGTGCTGTTGGCATGCCCGCTGGATACCGATCTGGTCTATTTGATCGGCCGGCCCGATATCAAGACGCCTGAGCAACTCAAGGGAAAATCGACCGCGGTTACGCGTCTGGGTTCGAGTATTCACTTCTATCTGCGCGCGGCCTTAAAATATCTCGGCATGGACGCCGACAAAGACATGACGATTCTGCAACTAGGCGGCGGTCCTGAAATCGCCGCGGCTTTGGAGAGCGGCAGGATCGCCGCCGGCATTCTGACGATCCGTTATGCCTTGCCGTTTTTGCAGCGCGGCTGGCCGGTGCTGATCGATCTTTCAAAAACCGATCTCAAATATCCGCCGTCTTGCGTCGGCAGCAGCCGCGCTTTCGTGCGCAAGAATCCCAACACCGTGGAGCGATTCTTGAAAGCCTACACCGAAGCGATTTCTGTTATCAAAAATGATCTCGCCCTGGCAAAGCGAGTTTACGCCAAGGAGTATCGCGAGTCCGATCCCGCGGTGATCGATAAAGTTGTGACCGTCTATGCCGGACTCTTCAAATCAATCCCGACTGTTCCCACCAGCGGGCTCGAGACGGTTATTCGCGAACAAGCGGCGCGCAAGCCATTTCCGAGCGACGCGTTTCGCCAGCCGGACTTTTACAAAGACGACGAGCCGCTACAAAAGATCGTCAAAGAAGGCTGGATCGAACGATTGCGCAAGTAACGCCCCATGCAGCAAAGGAGAAGACGATGCAAATTGAGCTCAATTATCCCGACCCGGTTCCCGTAAAGCTGGAGGCGGCAAAGACGATGTTGTTGATCGTTGACATGGAGAATGAAGATCTCCATCCGACAGGAAAGCGCTACATGGGAGAAACGGCGGCGCAGATCATTCCCGCCATCGCTGTGCTGCGTCAACGGATAAAACAGGCCGGCGGCTTGGTGGTGCACACGCAGTCCGTGCGCAAGCCGGACGCACTGGAGTTTAGGCTTTTCAAAAACGTCGTCCGCAAAGTGGAAGGAACCTGGGGCGCTGAGTTCATCGACGACCTCAAGCCGCAACCGGATGAACCGGTCGTCGTCAAGTATACCCACGATTGTTTCTACCGAACGGATATGGAATCGCTTCTGGAGCGGTTGCGATTGCGACCGGGCGAAGGCCGCATCATCGTCACCGGGATCGCGACCCGTGGCTGCGTGCAATGCGCCGTGATGGGTTTCAGCATCCGAGATTTTTATGTTTACGTACCCACCGATTGTACGACGCAAAGAGACGAGAAGGAAAAACTGCAGGCGTTCTCCCTCTTTGGCAGCTTCGGCTATCGCTACAACGTCACGGTCACCCGTTCCGATCTGATTCAATTCTAGCGCCTGCTTGCGCAACGACGGGATGACACGAGATCCTTGCCAGAGAGACATTGAACACACAGAGGCATACGAATGATCTATGAAGTTGCGACTGCTTGAATCCCTTTTCCTTTTTCTCGCTGTTCTTGCTTCCGATCAATTGTTCGTCCATGCCGCGGCGCCGCTCACCAAAGTTCTCGTAACGACCGGCTCCGCGAGTGAGCGGGAAGGTGCGTTGTATGTCGCCCAAGACCAGGGATTTTTCCGCCGGTATGGTCTCGATTTGACCCTAGTGCAAGCGCGCAATGGTCCCGTCGGCATGGCAGCGCTGAGCTCCGGCGAGTCGTTCATGCATTGGGGCTCGGTCTCGGGAGCCAACCTCGGCGCGATCGCCGAGGGCGCCGATTTGGTGTTTGTCGCCGGCTTTATCAATCGCTTGACCGGCGTTTTTGCTGCCAACCCGAAAATAAAGAGCCCGACGGATCTGAGAGGCAAAAGCCTAGGGGTCAACAGCTTGAGCGGCGGCACGTGGATTTTTACCATGCTGACGCTCGATTACTGGGGACTTTCGCCCGAGCGGGATAAGATCCAGATGCGCGGGCTGGGAGACAGTTCGATCGTCTCGCAAGCGCTGCTGGCTGGCAACGTCGACGCGGCTTATTTAAGTTACTCATTTGCCAAGGTCGTCGAGAACAAGGGATTTCGAATGCTCGCGGATTTACAGAAATTGCCGATCGCCTATCAGGGCACGGGGATCATCATGCGGCGAGGCACGGTCGCATCTTCCGCCGCGACCATTGAAAATGTAATTAAAGCACTGCTCGACGGCGTTGCCTTTATTCGCAATCCGGAAAATAAATCACAGGTCGTGAGAAGTCTGGCCAAGGGCTTGCGCTTGAAACGTATCGAAGATGCCGAAGAGGGATATCAAAGCATGCTGGGTCTCTACGAAAGAAAAATCTTTCCGAGCGTCGACGGCGTGCGCAATGTCATCCGCCTTCTCGGCACCAACAACGAAAAGGTCCGCCGCCTCAGAGCGGAGGAATTGGTGGATGATAGCGTTGTCAAAAGATTAGAAAAGGAAGGGCGCTTCTAATCTTATTGAGTCAACTTTCTCACCGTCAGGTCGTAAACCAAACTCCAGCCCTCTCGAAGTTTGGTCATCGCCGCACATTTTTCAGCGGTAAATCCACGAAGGAGATAGCTCGGACTCAACCTCCGATCAAACTCGCGGCACCACCGCCCTTGAAAATATTATCGTAAACGTCTTTTAATATTCCGCAGGAGGCGAGCGCATTCGTTCCCGTGTTGGCTCCCTCGATAAACTCGACAGACCCTGAGTTCCTCTTTAGGCAAAGGAACTTTTTTACAGCCTATTGGAAGATCTCGGTTGGAGCCTTCGCCCGACCGATCTTTCGAAGAGCCTTTTCTCTTCGTTCATAGTTCTATATACCTAGGCTCCGGTCCGAGGGAGATATTCACTGATGAAAAAAGGCACGCTTATACTTGCGGCGTCGATCGTTGCGATCTTGGTGGTGTTCTTCGTTTTCAGCCGCTTCTTCGTCGACCTGCTGTGGTTCGGCTCGCTGGGATTCCGCGCTGTCTTCACGACCACTTGGCTCACGGCGCTCGGTACGTTCGGGGTTGCGGCCGGACTTTCGGCCGCAATCCTACTACTCAATGGTTTCATCGCCGCGCAAGCGACTTCCGCGGGGCGGCGTCGACAGCGGAGCTTCAGAGTCATCGGCCGCAGTACCGAAGGGCTGCCTGAGATCATCGAACTTTCCTTGGACAAGCTGCCGTTGCGGCTGATCATTAGCGCGGCGGCGTTGCTCATCGGCTTGTTCATCGGGTTTGCCCAAATGGACAACTGGGACACGCTGCTCAAGTGGTTTTACGCCGTGCCCTTTGGACGGACTGACCCGCTGTTCGGGAGGGATCTCGGCTTCTATGTATTTTCACTTCCCGTCTACGAGCTGGTCCGGGATTGGGCGCTGCTGATTATTTTTCTGAGCGCCGCGGCCGCCGCGGCCATCTACCTGCTGCGCGGCGATATCATCTATCAGCAGACGGGATTGCCCACCCTTAGCGCAGCGGTGATCCGCCATCTTTCCGCGCTGCTGGCGCTTTTTTTTCTCGTCAAAGCCGGCGGCTATATTCTCCAGCGGTATGATTTACTGACCAGCAACAACGGCATCGTCTTCGGCGCCGCCTATACCGACGTTCATCTGCGCTTGCCGCTGTTGATCGCTCTAGCCGGCGCGTCGTTCATTGCAGCCGTCCTTTGTGCGTACAACATTGGGCTGGCCGGCATCCGTCTGCCCATTGCAGCTGCGATCCTGGTTTTCGCCGTGTCGATTGTGCAAACCATCGTGCCTGGCGTGTTTCAAAGTTATTGGGTCAAGCCGGACGAGTTAAGACTCGAGTCGCGCTACATTGCCAGTAACATCGAATTTACTCGTTATGGTTTCGGTCTCGATCACATCACCAGCGCGCCGTTCCCGGCGAAAGGAAAACTTACCCAGGAGGTAGTCGCGGCCAATCAAGCGACGATCCAGAATATTCGCTGGTGGGATCCCCGCCCGCTATTGGATACCTACCGGCAGTTGCAAGAAATCCGCCTCTACTACGATTTCCATGACATCGATGTCGACCGTTACACGATCGATGGGAGCTACCGCCAGGTCTTACTGTCCGCACGCGAGTTGAATCAGTCGAAGCTACCCGCCGACGCACAAACCTGGATCAATCAGCGCTTTAAATTCACCCATGGCAACGGCATCGCGATGAATCCGGTGAATCGCTTCGACAATGAAGGGCTGCCGGTGTTTTACGTCAAGGATATTCCTCCCGTGGGTCCGCCGGAGATTAAGATCGACCGCCCGGAGATTTATTTCGGCGAGGAGACCCGAAATTACGTGGTGGTTGGCGGCGACACCAAAGAATTCGACTACGCCCAGGGTCAGGAAAATGTCTACAACGTTTACCAAGGACGCGACGGTGTGTCCCTGGGCAGTCTGTGGCGGCGCGCGTTGTTTGCCTGGTCCTTCGGCGACTTCAAGTTGTTGATTAGCGACAACGTTACCGGGACGAGCAAGATTCTCTTTCGTCGCCTGGTTCAGGAGCGCATCCAACGGATCGCGCCCTTTCTCCGCCTCGATCGCGATCCTTATCTGGTCGTGAACGACGGGCGTTTGATCTGGTTGCAGGACGCTTACACCCTCAGCGACTCGCTGCCGTACTCCCAACTCAGGCAGCCCGGCAGCATCAACTATATACGCAACTCGGTGAAGATCGCGGTCGATGCCTACGACGGCAATCCGGTTTTCTATATCGCCGACCCGAAAGATCCCATCGTGCTCACCTATCAGCGCATCTTTCCGACGATGTTTCAGCCGATGGAATCGATGCCGGATTCGTTGCGCAAACACATCCGCTACCCGGAGGATCTTTTTATTATCCAAGCCAGCACGTACGGCACCTATCACATGAAGGATCCGGAGGTATTCTATAACAAAGAGGATCTGTGGAACTTTCCGAGGGAAAGCCACAAAGGGCAAGAGACCACGACGATGCAACCGTATTACACGATTATGCGATTGCCGGGGGAGAGCCGCGAGGAGTTTATCTTGATGCTTCCCATGGTGCCCAACAATCGCGATAACATGATCGCCTGGCTGGCCGCGCGCTGCGACGGCGCTAACTATGGCAAGGTGATTGAGTTTACCTTTTCCAAGGAGAATCTGATCTACGGCCCGGCGCAGATCGAGGCGCGCATCGATCAGGATACGACGATCTCCCAGCAACTTTCTCTGTGGAACCAGACCGGATCCCGGGTGATTCGCGGCAATCTCTTGGCGATTCCGATCGAGGACACCTTGTTGTATGTCGAGCCGTTGTACTTGAGCGCCGAAAGCCGCCAGTTGCCGGAACTCAAGCGCCTGATCGCCTCCACCGGAGATCGTGTCGTCATGGCGCAGACCGTCGAGAGTTTGCTCGCGGCGCTTTTCACTCAGGAAGGGAAGGCGCCCGCCGTCGTCACGTCGACTTCCACGGCAGCGTCCGGAGCGCGAGCAAACGAATCACCTCCCACTGGAGCCAGCGGGGAGGCGCTCAATCACTACCGTCGCGCCTTCGACGCGCTAAACAAGGGAGACTGGCGCACATTTGGCACAGAAATGGACGCCATGCAGAAAGCCTTGCAAGGGGCCCCGGCGAAGCCGCCGTCGTAGCGAAGACGCGGGAGGCTGGTAAGTGAAGAACGCTAGTCCAACTTGCGAAGGTTGCTCGAAGGCCCTTGTTTCTTTGCGCGGATATTTTCTATTGGCGAGTCGGGGAGAAAGAACGATCTAAGAACGCCGCGCGATGATTCGGCAAAAGACTTGCGTCGTTTGCTTAGAAGGCTTCCGTGTCTAAACGCTCCACTTCGAATCACAAGTTTCTGCCGCACGGACTGCAGATCCTGCACGAGGACCGGGACATTCTCGTAGTGGATAAACCCGCCGGGCTATTGACGATGGGCACCGATTCGGACAAAACCCGGACGGCTTATTTCCATTTAACGGACTACGTCCGCAAGGGTTACAGCAAATCACGCAATCGGATTTTCATCGTGCACCGCTTGGACCGGGAGACATCGGGGATCGTCATCTTCGCCAAGAACGTCGAGGCGAAGCTTCGTTTGCAGGATCAATGGAAAGATACCGAGAAAAAATACCTCGCGGTGGTTCATGGCCAATGCGCCAAGAGGTCGGGAACGATCACGACGTACCTGGCGGAGAACAAAGCGCACATCGTATATTCGACCTCAGATAGGACAAAGGGAAAACTATCGAGCACGGGCTACAAGGTGCTCAAGCAAACCCAAGACTTCGCCTTACTGGAACTCGATCTGTTGACCGGCCGCAAGCATCAGATTCGCGTCCATCTCGCTGGCATCGGCCATGCGGTCGTCGGCGATCGGAAGTATGGCAAAGCGGATCGCGACCACACGCGCTTAGCCCTTCATGCTAGATCGATTTCGTTCAAACATCCTTTCAGCGGACAGCAACTCACCTTTGCATCGCAAGTACCGGTCTATTTCAATCAGCTGGTCGGGAAGGTGGAACTCAAGGACGGACCCAATTCAGCTTTGAAGGTTCGTACTGCAGTTCCGTGGCAGCTCGATCCATGATCTCTACGGCGCCTAGATCCCAGCCGGCTCGTTCGCAGAGTACCTGGACAATCTGCGGCGCCGCTTCTTGGATGCTTGAAGACTCCGCCAAAATGCGGCTTATCGAACCTTGAACCTCGAGGCGCTGCTCGGCTCGTCTTGCCTCAGAGAGCACGGAGGCCAGCACTAAGGTGGCAATGGCGACGGTGCCCATGAAAGCCTGGAGCCGCAGTAGAGATTCATTAAGATCCGCATGCGCGTACG
>DASWCL010000047.1:0-5250 GCA_036390135.1 Binatia bacterium | reverse complement strand
GCGCAGCGAACCGATACAAGGCCAATTGATGTACCTGGATGAAAAAGAGTTCCCGCGCGCCAAAGATGCGCGCGCCGGGGAATTTTTTGACAACTCATTCGCGGATCATCTCAAGACATCGGGCTTCCTGCAAAGTTTGGGCGTAACCAAACAATAATCGCCGTTTGCGTTATCGATAGATGGCGCAGCATGAAGCGCTAACGCGAAGGCCAATGCCTTGCGTTGGTAGCAAGAACTCCTGCTCGCGAAACGGCAATCCCGCCCTGCGCGCTTGATGCGCCGCTCTACTCCGTGGGCCCTCATCGCGCATCATTTGACAACTCCGCGCACGAACAGATAGATGACAGATATCGGCGCGGATCGCTTATCGCGCATATTAACTGACAAGGAGAACCGCCATGACAGTCGGATTTGAAGATCACTGTTGGCAAGACGTGGTCACGCCGGAGATTTTAAAAACCTACACGCCGTATCATCGCGAAACATTTATCGGCCAGAGGCCGGCGCTTTTAGCGATCGACCTTTATAACCTCGCCTACGAAGGCGGCGCCAAGGAACCGCACGAGCTCGTCGACACCTACAAAAGTTCCTGCGGTGTTTACGCGCACAACGCGATCAAGCCGACGCAGGAGCTTTTCGCTCTGGCGCGATCGCTCAAAATACCGGTTTTTTACACCACCAGCGAAACCCGCCCGGAGGCGAAACCCGAGATTATAAACGCGACCAACCGCCAGCGCAGCAAAATCGATCCTCGAGCGTTTGAGATCAAAGAAGAATTCAAACCTCAATCTGGCGACGTGGTCATCTTCAAAGAACGCGCCAGTGGGTTTTTCGGCACGCCGCTGGTGGCGCATTTAACCCAATTGGGCGTCGACAGCTTGATCGTCTGCGGCGAAAGCACCAGCGGCTGCGTGCGCGCCAGTTGCGTCGATGGCTACTCGCTCGGCTATCACGTGTCGATCGTCGAAGAGTGCGTCTTCGACCGCAGCCCGCTCTCCCACAAGGTCAATCTCTTCGACATGCACCACAAGTACACCGACGTGATGAAGCTCGAAGAGGTCAAAGAAAAGATCAAGCAGGAGCGGCCGAGAAAACCGAATTAAATGAATGTGGTTCAAGCCGGTCAAAACGTTCAATTCGTTCAAAACGTCGGAGGAAATAGACCATGCAGTTTCTGACGGTTTGAACGGAGCGCAGCGGTTGAACCGCTTGAACGTTTGAACGGAATTTTCCAGGATGTCTTATTCTACCGCCAACGGCATAAAAATTTACTACGAAGTTTCCGGCGAAGGTTTCCCCTTCGTCATGGTTCACGCCAATCCCTTCGATCATAATTTGTGGATGTATCAGATCGCGCACTTCTCGACTTATTTTAAAGTGATCGCCATCGATATCCGCGGCTACGGCCGCTCGGACAAACCTGAGATGCCTTTCAGTCTCAAGGATATGGCGGACGATGTGCTCGGCATTTTTCGCGACGAAGGCGTAAAAGAAGCGATCCTCGGCGGCGTCAGCGTCGGCTCGGGCATGGCGATTCTGCTAGGTCTCGATCATCCCGAGATGTTCAAAGCGATCATCCTCGTCGGTGGCAGCAGTGGACCCGGCGGATCGATTGACGAAAGAATCCACGGCTACACAAAAGTCGGCATAGAAAAATATCATATTCAACATCTGCGCGACTTGGTGGCGCCCGATTTCGCCGATTCAAAGTTAGGTAAATATCTGCTCAACACTTTTGTCGAGCGCGATCCGTGGCTCTCGGGCGAGTCGATCGGCCAAATTTTTCGCGCCCGCGGCGGACTCGACATGACGCCTCGGCTCGGAACGATGAAAGTGCCGACTTTGGTGATCAACGGCGAATATGACAATTCGCTCAAGGGCGGAAAACTGACCGCTTCGCTCATTCCCGGGGCGGTGCACAAGATCCTGCCGAAGACAGGTCACGCCTGTAACATCGAAGATCCCGCCGGCTTTGATGGATTCGTCATCGATTTTCTGCGCGCCAATCATCTGATGCCGAGCTCACCGAGCTGAATGCCGCGCCGGCGGCCTCAACTTCAACCCGCGTGCAACCAAAATGGAGGAACGATCATGGCGGTCAATGTCGAAAAACTAAAGAATCTGACGCCGCCGAAGGGAATGGATTTTCACATCAGCAAGATCGGCCATGTGGTATTGCAAGTAACAGACCTCGAACGGTCCACGGACTTCTACACCAGAATTCTCGGCTTCAAAGTCTCGGACGTCTATTCCGAAGACATGATGCCCGGCGGCATGGTGTTTCTGCGCTGCAACGCGGATCACCATTGCCTTGCGCTGGTCGGCGCAGGCGACGGCAAAAATGCCAATCGAGAGCTGCATCATCTCGCTTTCGAGGTGCCGACGCTCGGTGAAGTTCTACGCGCGCGCGACCGTTTGCGCGCATGCGGCGCCAAGATCGACTTCGAAGGGCGCCGGCGCGCCGGCTGTCAGATTGCTGTGGAATTCCGCGATCCGGACAATCACTCGTTGGAAATCTACTGGGGTGTCGATCAAGTGGGCAGCGACGGGCGGGTGCGTCCGGCGAGCGAATGGCATGGCGTCAAATCATTAGAAGAAGCCATCGCTAACCCAGTGCCGGGACAGGACACGCATATTCCCAAGTGATGCTCATTCGAGAATTGGCGAGCGAAGAACTCTCATTCCGAGACGAAGTCGGCGAATCTCGCGTTTTCAAGCAAACGAGAATAAGGCAAAAATTGCGTGTCATTCTGAGCCACAGGCGAAGAATCTCGGGCGAGATCCTTCACTTTGTTCAGGATGACAGCCGTTGATATGTCGAAGAGCCCGCCTGAACATTGTAATCCATGCAATCGTTAGAAACGCTCATCCGCGCATCGTCTCGCGCCCTGGTTATCGGGGTTGGTGGCGGCGGCGACGTCGTCGGTGCCCTTGCGACAGCGCGCTTTTTAGAGTTCTGCGGTTTGGAATTTGTCCTCGGCGGTCTTTCCTGGGAACGGAGCGTTTACGATCCGATCCCCGGACCGCGCAAGCTCGGTGAAACGCGCAACGTTCGCGTCCTGCACCCTTTCGCTTGGATGGCGAATGCCGAAAGTCAAACCGATACCGGCGTCTATTTCGCGGAATCCAAGATGGCGGCGGCGATCGCCCGGGAAGTGTTGCTCGTCGATATCAACGGCGGCGTGAAGGGCGTCGTCGAAGGTTTGGAAGCAGCGATAAAGAATCTGAATTGCGACTTGCTTGTCGGCATCGACGTTGGCGGCGATTCGCTTGCCCGGGGCGACGAGCCAGGTCTACGCAGCCCCCTGGCGGACTCCATCATGATCGCCGCGTTCGCGGAGCTACAACGGCGCGGCCAGCGCACGTTGTGGGGCATGTTCGGCTTTGGTAGCGACGGCGAGCTGAGCGCGGCCGAGATTGAAGCGGCGCTGAGCCAACTGGGAGCCGCCGGTGGCTTGCTCGGCGGCTGGTCGCTGACGCCAAAAATCGCGTCGGAGCTCGAAGAGGTCATCAAGACGGTGCCGACGGAAGCGAGCGCAATCCCCGTCCGCTGCTTTGGCGGCGCCTCGGGTGAGAGCAGGATCCGCGGAGGGGAAAGAAGCGTTAAACTCACGCCTCTGACCGCCCTGACCTTCTTTCTTTCGACCACGGTTCTTTTCGAAACGCTGTCACGGCCGGCGCAAGCAGTGCGCGCGAGCGCGAGCTTGGAGCAGGCGAATGACGCTCTGCATGCGCTCGGCATCAAAACCGAACTCGATCTTGAACGAGAAAAACATCGCCAAGCGACGGGCAATTAATGAAATTTATCACGGAAAACATGCAACGAGACGTGCTGGTGCTGATGGCCTCGCGCGGCGTTCGCGCTTTCGCGTTCTCTTATCTCAGTGTCGTCTTCGCGATTTATCTTGCCCAACTGGGCTATTCGACGGTCACGGTCGGCTTGGTTTTCTCCACCGGCTATGCCACCAGTGCGCTGCTCACCGCGGTCTGGGGATATTTGGCGGATCGTTATGGACGGAAAAATATTTTGATTCTTTTGGCTGTGCTGACGATTGTTTCCAATTTGCTCTATTTGTTTTTCAGCCGTCTCATTTTTATTTTGATCGCGGAAAGCATCGCCGCCGTCGGCGTCGGCAGTTCCGGGGCGGGCGGCCAAGGCGGCGGCCCGTTCAATCCGGTGGAACAAGCATTGTTAGCGGAAAAATGCACGCCGGAAAATAGAAACCGGATTTTTGCCACGAACGCATGCGTCGGATCGATTATGGGCTCACTTGGCGCGCTCGTGAGCGCTTTGCCGCAGTATTTGCAAGAAACCCGTGGTTGGGAAACTGTCGCGTCATACAAGCCGCTGTTTGCCATGACGGTATTGTTTAGCATCGGTATTATTTTCGCCTACGCGAGTATCGATGAGCATCACGTTCCGCGACAAAAAAAGACAGCCGAGAAACAGTCCGCGCGGTCATCCCGTCGTTTCGGCATCGTCACAAAACTGGCGATGCTCGGCGTGATCGACAACTTGGGCGCGGGCCTCGTCAGCCCGTTAATGTCCTACTGGTTTTTCCTACGCTTCGGCGTAGAATTAAAATCCCTCGGTATTACTTTTTTTCTTTCTTACATTCTCGCCGCCTGTTCGTTCCTGATCGCGCCGACGATCGCGCGCCGTTTTGGCGTAGTGAAAACGATGGCCGTTTCCCACGGCATCGCTTCAGTGCTCAACATTCTGCTGCCTTTCTCACCGACATTCTCGGTGGCAGCAGGGATAACCATCTGCCGCTCCTTCCTGGCGTACATGGACAGTCCCCTACGGAGCTCCTTTATCATGGGCGTGGTCAAGCCCGAGGACAGAGGTTCAGCGGCGGGGATTACGACGCTATCGCGTCAGGTGCCAGTCGCCATCAGTCCAACCATCTCAGCCTATCTTATGCAATCCTTCTCGCTCAACGTCCCCATCCTATTAGGCGGATTTCTCCAGCTGATCAATGATTTTAGCTTCTACTACCTTTTCCGCGATGTAAAACCGCCCGAAGAACAGAGAGCAAACCCACAACCGGTGACGGCGTAACCATGGAACTGCTGCGCAACTTACACCGCGATGCCAAATTATTGATGGCCTCGCGCGGCATTCGCGCCTTCGCGTTTTCGTATCTCAATGTCGTCTTCGCGATCTACCTCGATCGTCTCGGTTATTCGCCGGTGATGATCGGAATCATTTTCACCGTCGCCTATCTGAGCAGCGCGTTGCTGACGGCG
>DASWCL010000046.1:0-9285 GCA_036390135.1 Binatia bacterium | reverse complement strand
GAAGCCTGGACGGCGCTGAAAGCGCCGATGGTTTGTATGAGCCCTCCGAGGGTAAGATCGCCACTGAAGTAGCGTGGCGCCGCCATGAGCGACGGAAAGATCCAAGCCGCTTGTTGGTAGCCTGAAGTGAAGTAGGTCAGCCGTTTCTGGCGGCGCATGATGTCCCACCAGTTCATCACCACCGCCTCGAATCGTTCCCGAAAACCACGGAGCTCGTCCGCCTCACCCCGGTAGAGCGCCACTCCCTCAGTGTTCTCGCGGAAGCGTACCAAGCCGAAACGGAAGTCGGCTTCACAGCGCTGCTTGTCATAGTTTAGCCGCACCAGCGGACGGCCAATCCAATGGGTGAGCCAAGTGCCGCCGATCGCGTACAAGATCGCCGCCCATACCATGTAGCCGGGCAGCATAATGGAAAACCATCCCCTAAGTGGAACGGTGAGCGTTCCGGACAGCGCCCAGAGGATCGCCACAAAAGCAACCAAAGTTACCAGCGCGCGCAGGCCGCCGATGGCGAGAGTCAGGGTGTGGGAAATCAGCAGGTGAACGTCTTCGGCAATGCGCTGGTCGGGATTATCCGCCTCACGCGCCACGAGTTGCATCCGATAGTAAGCGCCGTCGGTCAGCCAGGCGCGGAGATAGCGCTCGGTAAGCCAGCGCCGCCAGCGGATCTCGAGCATCTGGTTGAGATAAAGCTGGTAGACGGCGAAAAGGATGGTGAGGCCCACGAGCCAGGACAGACCGAGCAGCTGTCGGAAGAACACCGTACCGTTCTTATCCTGCAGAGCCGTGAAGAAGGCGTTATTCCACTGATTGAAAAGAACCGTCATGTGGACCAGCGCGAGAGTGAGTGCGACCACGACGACGAGCAGCCCCCAAGCCGCGCACCGGTCCTCCGAGGACCAGTAGGGTCGAATCATGTTCCATGCAGTCGGGAGCAATTGCCGCAGGCGAGTTGTGGATGAATCTTTGGCAGGGCTGGAACTAGCAATTTCGCCATCGGTCAAACCTTGAACGCCGCCCGTAGATTTCTGATGATCGGCAACGGCAGAATTTTTTGGCTGTTTTCCGTTACTCAGCTGCCTGCGCACTAGTCACCTCCGTGGATTCTCTATGTGTCACTTTACCGTATGTCACTTTACCGTTTGGCGATTCGCCGATCTCTCTCAACAAGACAGCCAAAGTAGCTGCTCGTGCCTGTCTGTTGGAAACCACCGACCCCGCTGTGATACACACGGCATCCCACAGAGGATTAGCACCATTGCCTACAGACTTTCGCCAATCGATGCTTTCGAGGAGCCTAAGTTTTCTTTGCCAATCGTTAGGATATTTTTCGAGCAACGTTCTGCCGACACCACCGAGGGCTCGCAAAACGACTGCATGCGTATTGATTTTTTCTTGACGAAGCTCGGAAGCGCTAAGTTCGCCATTTTTGACTTTCTGCCAGTCACCAATGATCTTTGAAAGCTCTGTCCAGTATTCGACAGCCCTCTTGAGAATTTCTGCGTAGACCGGTGATCCCTGTTCAGCGATTTTTTTACCCAGCAATTCTTCATTCGCTTCGTATAAAGCGGAAATGGTAAAAAGCTTAGGAGACCTCCGCGGAATCGTTACTTTCTCTTTCTCCACCATGTCTCGGAATACGTCGACCTGCTCGGCTAGCTCCATTGTGAGCGCGGAAAGGTTATCTCGACGATCATAGAGCATCCCCAACGATTTTGAGGTCTGCGGCACGAACCGATTTAGATCAGAGAACATTTGCTGAAGCCGTTCCAAACTTTCCGTCTCAAAGAGAAGCACCGAAATTTTTTCCTTCCCAAGCGCAGGATTCTCTTTGAGTGCCGCGGCAATCGCCGCGCAACGATGCTGGCCGTCGTTGATAATGAACTCTAGGTTTTCGAGCTCCATCTCTAGGGTTCCAAATTCAGTATCCTCTGCTGACGAGACGAACTTTACCGGACACGAATAGGACCCCGTGATCGACGAAAACAGATATCCGTCCTCGTTTGCGAGTATGTACCTCGTAATGTCTGGAACTCTCGCCTTGTTCAGAACTCTTTGCGCTCGCAACTCCGGAGTGCAGAGTTCCCAATCATCGAACTTGAATAAATGGGGAATCTCCGACAGCGGCATCAGCAGCGAATAGTACTGACGCCCGCCCATATTTCCCCTCATTACAGGAAAAGAAACTTTCATATATTAATATCCGTATCCGTTGTAATCATCCCAGCTCTCGATAATTTGAACATGAGCTGGATTTCTAACAATCAATCAGCTCGTTGTCAATAGGTGCCGAGCTGAATTATTAATTCGGAACAGCTTAACCTTGAAAATAATACAGCTCTAATAGCTATAAGTAGGAGCTCAGGCGATTATTCTGCGGAAAGTCAATTTCAAGCATAGGGTATTGAATTATAAAGATTATTTAACACGATTGCGCGACTACGCAGGTTTGAAAGTAGCGCGAGTGATAGCACGAGGGGAATTTTACTTACGTTAGGCGAGGGGTGCCCGCACGTCCGATCAATCCATCGCAACAAATTATCCGAAACGTCTGCGGCATTTCACATGGGATGAGCCTTGACCCATTTCAGCGTTTAAACGCCTCATCCGACTCGGCGCCTTTGCGCGGCTTCCATTGCAGTGAGTAGTACTCGCCGCGATCGCGTGCCCAGGGATCGAAGGCG
Organism: Binatia bacterium; assembly: GCA_036390135.1. Lineage (GTDB taxonomy): Bacteria > Desulfobacterota > Binatia > UBA9968 > UBA9968 > DP-20. The sequence continues at coordinate 6,601 of DASWCL010000046.1, read as the reverse complement.
TTGATCACCGGCGCCAATTCGTCGGCGAGCTCAGGAATAGTTCGCACCAACACCCGCTTTAACGGCATCACTTCGATTTCGTGGCCGTTGGGCCGGCCTTTTTCCATCATCTTTTCCGGTCCGTTGTTGTTCACCCAATCGAATCCCAGCTGGGTGTAAAATTCCGGCCGGAAGCTCGAAGTGAAAAAGCGGTCGCTGAATAGACGGCGCGACGCGTTGAGAATAAACACCTGGAACTGAGTTTCGGAAATCGCAAAGCCGTGCGGCCGGGCGAACTCGGCGAGCATGCCGACGACTACGTCAACATCTTCGATGTTGTCAACCATGGTGCCGTTGGTGTGGCCGAGACAATCATTGATCGCCGTGCCGTCGTCGTTGCGCTGCGCCTTGGTGATCACTTTCGACGCGTCGCAGCGGTGCTGGCCGTAAACTTCGCGCAGAATACCGATCAGCTTTTGCTGTTCAGTGCGCTCGGGGGAATCTTTCGGCAATCGCGGATCGATGAAATCGTCAAAGCTCCTTAACGGCTTGAGCCCGTACTGCCGGCGAAATTCGTTGAAGCGCGGCACGCCGCGCTCGCGATCGCGAATGATGTCTAGGGCGACGACGTCGATCTTCCCAGAGCCGCTGCTCAGGCGCGGCATCGGCAGGTTCTGCAGGAACAGCGGATCGTTCTGCAAGGTCAACAAACCAAGGCGCTGGCGACCCATGGAAAGCGCCCAATTCGCCAGGCCACCTTCGTGCATCGCTTGGGTCGCTTTGCCGCGCGCGGTTTCCACCACGGGAATTTTGGCGCGGATGCCGTTGGCGTCGCGCTTCAGATCGCGGAACTCAATCAAGTCGGGAACCAGCGGGTGAAGACGATACACGGTGACGAACTCTTCGGGAAAGTTGAACGGCGAACCGAAATGGTTGACGCCGCCGTTGACATGATCGGGATTTTTTATGTCCCAGAGATCTTTTTTCTTGGGATCGAACCTGGCAAAAACCGGATCGTCAGCATAAACATGATTGCCCAGACCGAAAATCCCCGGGCCCGAAGCAAAAACGGAATACCACTGTGTCGCTCTCTTGGCGTCGGGCGATTTGCCGAAATTATTAACGACGACCTTCTCCAGCGCTTCGGCGACCAGCGGAGAATCCTTGAGCAGACCGTACCAGTTGGCGTTCATGCCCAGATCGAGCGGCTCGTCGTAGAGTAATTGCGGCGTCCATTCGGTCGTGTGAATCTTGGCGATCTGCGCCGACACCACCAAACGCGCGGCCTCGAACAGCTCATCGGCGCTCACGTCTTTGTAGCGAATCACTCGATCGGGATTGGCCGGATTGCGCAGTCCGGAATCCTGATCCGGCGTCGCCGCCGTCTGCTTGCGAAATGCATCGACAAAAAGATTGTGCTCGCGCGCAAAAACATTGTGATAGAAGCTCATGCCGATCGACCAGTTGTCTGGAAATGCGGTGGCCTCTTGCCCGGCCCATTGAGGGTTCATCGGATCTGACGCTTGCAGCACCGGCAAATAGCCGCCGGCGTCGCCCGCCCGCTCGGTCAGCAGCAACAACTTGGCCGGATCCTTCGGATCGCGCTTGACGCGCCGACGCGAAATGTCGTCGAAGCCGTAGAGCTGGGAGGCGTCCCACCAGGCGGTGTTTTTATTTTCCGTGGTCTTCGGCGCCCGGCTCAAATAGTCCTTGCCGCCATAGCTGAAAGTTGCCGGCTGCGCGCCTGCTGCGACATAGCCTTTGTCGATGCGATCCTCCGGCCGGCAGTTAAGTTGTTTCACTTGTTCAGGGGTCAACGGTTTTTCCACGCCGCCGTCGAGCTGCGCCGCGCATCCCGTCGACATCAATTGCGTATCGTTATGCCCTTCGTCGAGATGGGAAAACCAATCGTGGGTCATGAACTGAATCCAAAATGCCGCTAGCACATTGAAGAACGGCGCCTTTTTGTAGTCACAGCTCGCTTGCGGAGAATTTCCGGGAAGTCCTAAACCCTCGTTACATTTCTCCGGGGCCGATTGAATACGCGTAAAAAGCTTGCGGCTGATCACCTGCGGATCGGGATTCTGCAACCCCAGTCGATCGCCGTGGCGATTCTTCACCAGCTCGTTATTGCCCAACTCGGGAAACGTCGCGTCCAACTCCACGTTGCGCGCGAACAATTGGCCGTTCGATCCCATTAACGGATTCCTGATGTCATTACAGATTCCCGTGAGCGTGCGCGCGCGGATCAGCTCGCCGCGGCAGAGCTGCGGGCCGTCGCCGCCGACCGCGGCGTAGTATGGATTGCTTTTCGCCAGCCGCATCTGCTCCCAAACTTTCAGCGCCGGCCCATCGGCGCCGGCGCGGCCGCGCACATATTGTTCGTAGGTGCCGTTATTGTCGAAGAGGTTGAATTTGATCAGCTCGATGCGTTGATATTCAAGATCGAGCAAAGCCCCGTCGATGCCCCGGCCGTTTGGACTTAAATGAACATGGTCGCCGCTCGGGCCCGGTGCTTTGCTGCTGTCGTCGGCTGTCGCCCAGTAATTTTGCCAATCGGTCCATGGGGTGCCACGCAACGCGACTGCCTTTTCACCGCCACGGCAGCGCGCCGTGTCTTCCTGGACTTTGCCCAAGAATCTTTGCGATCGGTCCTCGGCGATTTTACGGAATCCGCCGGCAACGTAGGCCGTACAGTCGGCCAATTCCGGTTGTTGCACGCCGCATCCGCCGGCGACGAGTAGAATCAATGACACAATAGACACCCTTGCCACCATGACGTCTCCCTTCCCGAGCTAACGATCGGCTCATCGCAGATCGTCGGTCTGGCCGTATTGAAACTAAATTCGCAGTAAGCTTGTGTGAGTCGTATTTTATGATTCTCTGGGTGCAGTTGTAAAAGAAAAATGTTTCCGCCGGCAAAAAACTTTCCAGCCGCGCATGGGCACACCCCACCGGGTGAGGCATTATGGTATTTTCAATGCGGTTCGCCGCAGCTGCAAGCCATCGGCGCTGACGGCCTGACAGGAAACCCGGTGCGCGCGCCATAGGGCGCCAGATTGGTCGCGCTCAGAACGGCTGGAACAGCTCAATCGGGTTGCCGGAGGGATCCTCGATGAGAATTTGCTTTCCCCCGTTGCCTGTGACGATTGGGTTGCGAAACCGCGCGCCGGCGTTTTTCAGCTTGTCGACGGTCGTTTCCAGATCTTCGACTTCGATCTGGATACGGTTCCATCCGCCTGGCGCCGGAACCTGACTGTCTGGCATCGCTTGTCCAGCGCCGCCGGCGCCCGGTCGATTGAGTAGCAATTGCAAATCGCCGCGCGACAAGCTCGCGAAGCCAGGCGCCGGATGCATCTCAAGCTTGAAGCCGAGCATGTCTGTATAAAAAGGGATCGCGGCATCGACGTCGCGAACGATGTATCTAACATTGACCTTACTCATGATTGTCTCTCCTCCGCTTTTTAATTTTGAGATCAAGCTAAACGTGTTCCGGAGCTTTGCTCGACGGTCCGAAACCCAATCCCACAAACGGCAATGGGCTTCCGGTTTCGAGCAAGCTCTTAAGACTCGACATGATCGCCGGCCAGCCATGACGTGTCGTCTCAAAGGTTGCCTTCTCCGATTCAAAGTTGTCGTGAGTCAAAATGAGTTTCACAACCGATCCCATGGGTTCGAGCTCGAACGTCACCCGTGACGCCCGCTCGCCGCGGTGCTGATCGCTGATCTGCATGTGAAATGTATAGGATAGTAAGCGGGGCCGTTCTGACTTTAGCACTTCCCCCTGCCAGTCGATGCCACCGTCTTGGCGGACGTGCCGAACCGACGAACCAACCTGCCAATCGGATTGAATGCGTCTTCCGCCCCAATATTGTTGAGTGAATTCGCCGTCGGTCAAAGCGTTCCATAGTTTTTCCGGCGTGGTGGAAATATAACTGACATAGACGAACTTCGGCCGATCCATTTCACTTGCTCCGTTGATTGCGATTTCTTTCGACGCCCTTTTTGAGCTCGCTCAGGGCGCGCATGCGGTGATGCTCGTATTTGTTGATCCAGCGATCATAGATTTCCTGCAGCGGCACCGGGTTGAGGTAATGTAACTTTTCGCGACCGTGCCAGACCGTTACCACCAGATTCGCTGCTTCAAGCAGCGCCAAATGTTTCGTCACTGCTTGCCGCGTCATGTCGAGGTGCGCGCAAAGCTCGCTCAACGTCTGCCCGTTATGCGCATGCAGCTGATCGAGCAGTTTCCTGCGGCTCGGGTCGCCAAGCGCCTTGAACACCTTGTCCACTGACGTAAACTATATGCAACCAAATGGTTGCATTCAAGCGGGGCGTCTCTCATCGCGCGAATCGATTTAACTGCGGTTCGTTTTGCTGATCCGTGCCAATCAGAACGAGAGCGGCGCGATTCACGGGCGCCCTTCAGCGGCGCGGCGCTCCTGCTCGCCACGGCACATTCTTTGGCTCGGTCTTCGGACAATTTTCTTTGGCAGCAATTTTCCTAAAACCGTCAAGCAAACTTGTGCCCCGGCGCTCACTTGAACACTATGCCGGTACAAATTTGCCGCGCCGGCCGTCATCTTTTGTCATCAAAAACGCGCCACCTTCACACGCAATCATAGATCAAACCATGGTATAAGTTATGCGCATTTCCTGTGGGCATGAAAAAGTGGCGCAATCGAATTCGACATAGTGCGATGATCGCGGGGCTTTATAGCGCCGGCTTGCTGGAGGCATATTATCTTCCGCGCTTCGGCATTGAGTGGCTGCTTGGCGCCCTCGCAGCGACGGCGTTCTTGGCAGGCTTCTGGCTGCGGGCGCGCTGGGATTATTGATAGCACAGCTAGAGACGACTTCAGCGTTCCCAGTTACGCAGCTGCGCGGGCGAGCCGCCCTGTGATGCTGTAATTCTAATGCTGTTCGGCTTCGTTAACCCTTTTGTTGCCGCAACTACCAAGCACCTCCGCACAGTGAATAATCCTCACCTGACCAAAGTCTAACTCGGCATCAGCGCGAGAAACGTTCAAGTACGCGCGACTGATCGATGTCCGGCGTAAGCTGGCGCGAAACCACTCTCACTTAGTGCCGTTCAGGCAACGTCACAAGTTCCACAGCAGTCCATGAACTCCGCCGGAAGCAGCCGTGCAAGTCGCCTCGAACGGCCAATCCGGCGCCGAGCTAACCAAGCGTTCAGTCAGGCCGTGAGCGGACCGGGCGACACGAAATCTGCCGTCCTGAATATCCAATCCGACTTGGCGGTAAAGCTGACTGTGCCAAACGGACAATTGCAGATCGGCAAGTAGCTATTGGCGGATTTCCCTCAACCGGCGTATCCCTCGAGCTTTCGTCTGAGAAGGTTTATCGCCCTATTGCTAGGCGTTTGTCCACCCATTCCCTTAATCCAGAAGCGGTCAAAGATTTTTCGATTGCGATGATAATTTCGCGTATCTTCTTGGTCTGCGGTTGTCATGAAGATCTGCCTAATGTCCAACAAATGAGACGCTTAGCTACTGATTGTGAGACCCTGATCGTTCTCAGCGCAGTAATGGCAAGGGTTTTTAGGTGGTGGCACGCCTTTGGCTGTGCATATTGATGTAATCCAAATTGGCGCGGGCCGCTTCACTTGGAAGCGTGAGGCAAGCAGCGTCCGGTAAAAACAATTTCTTTGCCGGTCGCGCAGCCGCGCAGAAAGGGCTCCGATATGATTCGAAAACTCGCCTCAGGAAAATATCGGCTTTATTCTCGGAAAATAAATCCGAAGACCGGCAAGAGACGAAACCTTGGCACTTTCAAGAGCCGCAGCGCCGCGGAAAAACACGAGCGGGCGGTGCAATACTTCAAACGCGGCTGAGCGGCACTACCTACTCACTCATCGGCTTGCCCAAATACAAAAAAATGGAAGACCTCAAGGGCGGCACCCGCTTGGCGATGTCCGGAATCACTTCCGCTGCAGCGCTGATGATGAAACAGATGCTCAAGGAGCGCGGCGTTCTCTATCCGCGCGACTATAGCCTACTGTCGATCGGCGGCTCGACCACGCAGTTTACCGCGCTGCAAAGCGGGCAGGTCGACGGCGCGCTGCTGGCGCAGCCGCTGAGCATCATGGCGGTCGAGCAAGGTTTCAGTAATCTAGGCGATGCCTATAAACTCATGCCCGACTATCAGCTCTCGGCGATCGGCGTGCGCGAGGGATGGGCGCAGAAAAATCGCAGCGTCGTGGTGCGCTATTTGAAAGCTCTGGTGTCGACTTACCGATGGCTGCACGACAATCGTGAAGAGGCAATCAAAATTTTACCCGCTATAACCAAGCTAGAGCCGAAATACATCGCTAAGTCGTGGGAAACTTACACTCAGACGCAGATCTGGCCGCGCAACGGCGAGGTCAATTTGAAAGGCGTGCAAACCGTTCTCAATCTGATCGCCGAGGAAGGGATGATCAAGAAACCGCTGCCCAAGCCTGAAGACATCGTCGATGCAAGCTTCTTGGATGAAGCGAGAAAAGCGCTGCCTCGATAGAATCCGTCTCTAAGCGCGCAGGAAAAGAATTTGAAACTTTCGATGAACGCGACGGGTCTTTGCTGAAATCATCCCTCCAGCATTCCACACTCCATTACTCCAA
>DASWCL010000045.1:0-11386 GCA_036390135.1 Binatia bacterium | reverse complement strand
TTAACCCACGAAGTCACGAAACATCGGCTGCAAACGATCATAACTATCGAGTAGATGTTGCGGCATCACCCGCGTCTCGGCGACGACCGGCATAAAGTTAGTGTCGCCTTCCCAGCGCGGCACGATGTGCCAATGCAAATGATCCTCAATGCCGGCGCCGGCGCATGCGCCGAGATTCATGCCCAAGTTGATTCCGCCGGGATGAAACGCGTTGCGAACGATCCCTATCGACCGGCGCAGGGCGTCGTGAAGATCGATATATTCCTCGCTCGGCAATTGGGTGGGATCGCTCTCGTGACGTTTCGGCGCAAGCAGCAGGTGCCCGTTGTTATACGGGTACTTGTTCATCATCACGACGGAATGACGGGTCTGCCCCAGCACGAGCGCGGTTCTGAGATCGTCCTGGCGATATTGAGTGCAGAAGATACAGCCTTGCTCCTTGGCGCCCTGGCCGATATACGCCATCCGCCAAGGGGCCCAAAGCTGTTTCACTCATCGTCTCCGTCTTCGCTCGGATCGTAGGGTTTGCCGTCGACGCGCAAGCGCAATTCCTTGCCCACTTTGAAGAAGGGCACTTTTTTGGCGGCCACGGATACCAGCGCGCCGCTTTTCGGATTGCGTCCCTGGCGCGCGCGTCGGTGTTTGACGACGAAACTCCCAAAGCCGCGAATCTCGATCCGGTCGCCCTGAGCCAGGGCGTCGACCATGGAATCGAAGATTGCATTGATGATGACTTCCGAATCCCGCCGCGAAAGATGAGGAAACCTTTTGTTAACCTCATCGATCAAGTCCCTTTTCGTCATATCATCTCCCTCACAACACCAGAAGATATTTCAAATTTGCTTGGATTGAGAATGGCACGGCCGGTCGCTACTGAAGCAACGCCGGTGACCACTCATAACGGAGCCAGCCGCGCTCGCTTCCTGGCAGCCGACGACCGAAAACGCCCATAAACACTCGCTCCCACCATCGTTCTTGTTCCGGGCGCGAAGTATAAACCGCAGGCTCGCCCTCAATGCCGCCACGTTTGGCGGCCAGCTCGATGGCATCTTCCAACGTTCCAAACTGATCGATCAAGCCCAATGCTTTGGCTTGGGCGCCGGAATAAACTCGGCCGTCGGCGAGCTTGCGCACCTGCCCCTCGTTCATGCCCCGGCCTTTCGCTACAGCGGCGACGAACTGACTGTGAACGTTATCGACCAACGATTGAAGAATCTCACGTCCCTCCGGAGATATGGTTTGAAACGGCGAGCCGAGATCTTTGTTGGCGCCGCTTTTGACATTGATGCCTTTGACGCCGATTTTTTTCATCAGCTCTTCGACGTTGTTGAGCTGCATGATCACGCCGATGGATCCCGTCAACGTGCCGGGATTGGCAACGATCTTGTCGCAGGCGGTGGCGATATAATATCCGCCCGAAGTCGCCATACCGCCCATGGATGCAATAATCGGCTTTTGCTTTTTGAATCTTTGGATCTCTTCAAAGATCTCCTGGGTCGGCGCCACCGCACCGCCCGGCGAATCGATCCTGACCACGATCGCTTTCACCCAGGGCATCTCTTTGAGGCGTTTCATTTCCACCAGCACGCTGTGCGAGTCGTCGATGGCGCCGTCAATTTGCAGGACGCCGACGCCGTCACCGGAAAATAGCGCCAAAACTCTCGAATCGCCACCGGTAATATAGGCAAAAAAGAACACTCCGGTGAACACCACCAAGATAAAAACAAACAGAAGGCCTAGGCCGCGCAATATGATTCGCTTCTTCGTCATGGATTGGATCTCGACAAGTCGATTTAATCGGCGCTCTAGTTTCGCCCTTTGCGGCCGGTCTGGGCGTCGTCTTCTTTGTCGAGACGAAGCTCATCCCCTAACAGCGACTCAAAGGAGAAACGCGCGCCCTCTTTTTCCCGTTTCAAATAGCTTTCCATCTCCTGGCGCTCTTCGGTGCGGCGCAAGGCCCGGATGCTCAAACCGATCTTCCGGTCGGCCGGATCGATACTGACGACTTCGGCTTCGACCTCGTCGCCGACTTTGAATAAGCTTGACGGCTTATCGATTCGCTCTGTGCTCAGCTGGGAAACGTGAATCAAGCCTTCGACGCCTTCTTCGATGCGCACGAAAACGCCAAAATCAGGAACACTGGTAATTTGGCCTTTAATCTTAGATCCCACCGGGTGGCGGTCCGCCACGACTTTCCACGGATCCGGCGCGAGTTGCTTAATACCGAGCGAAAAACGCTCGTTTTCGACGTTCACCCCGAGTACTTTGGCTTCGACGATATCGCCCTTTTTATACAATTCCGACGGATGCTTCACCTTCTTGGTCCAATGCAAATCGGAGATATGCACGAGGCCGTCGATGCCTTCTTCGATGCCGACGAAGATGCCAAAGTCAGTGAGGTTCCGCACCGGCCCTTTGACGACGCTGCCGACCGGATATTTTTCTTTCGCGGCTTCCCAAGGATTGGCCATCACTTGTTTGAGCCCCAGGGAAATTCTGCGGTGGGACGCGTCGACGTTCAAAACCACCACCTCGACCTCTTGACCGACCTGAAGGATCTTCGACGGGTGGGCCACCTTGCGCGTCCACGACATTTCAGAGATATGTACTAGCCCTTCGATGCCGCTTTCGAGCTCGACGAACGCACCGTAATCCATCAGACTGATCACCTTACCCTGCACACGCGCGCCAACCGGATACTTTTCCGCCACCGTGTGCCACGGGTCGGGCGTGAGCTGTTTCATGCCCAGAGAAATGCGTTCTTTTTCGGTATCGAACTTGAGCACAACGACTTTGACTTTTTCACCCACCTGAACGATTTCGGAGGGATGATTGATGCGCCCCCACGACATATCGCTGATGTGGAGAATGCCATCAATACCGCCCAGATCGACGAAGGCGCCGTAGCCGGTAATATTTTTGACCGTGCCTTCGAGAATCACGCCCTCTTCGAGAATTTTTAGAATTTCTTTCTTGAGCGTATCCCGTTCTTTTTCGAGCAAAGCGCGGCGCGACACCACGACATTGCCGCGCGCCCGGTTGAATTTCAGTATCGCGAAACGGTCCCGGGTGCCGATGAAACGGTCGAGATTACGGTTCGGTCGAATATCCACATGGGAGCCGGGTAAGAACGCCGGCACGCCGACGTCAACCTTGAAGCCGCCTTTGACTTTGCCGATGATATGCCCCTCAACGCCTCGCTCTTCATTGAAAGCGCGTTCCAGCTCTTCCCAGACCTTTAAATTTTCCGCCCGCTGGCGCGACAAGACGATGCCGCCGCCCTCGCTTTCCGACGAATCGAAATAGACGTCGACGTCATCACCGACTTTAACTTGAACGTTACCCTGGCGGTCGGTGAATTCCTGGATGGGAATTTGTCCTTCGGATTTATAACCGACATCGATCAGCACATGAGTCGACGTGATACCGACGACCCTGCCCTTAACGACTCCGCCGGGCTTAACGGTGCGCAGGCTCTCCTCGAACATCGTCTCGAATTCACTGGCGCCACCTTCGGTCGAGCCTTGCTTTTCTTCATCCTGTTCAGCCATGCAAACCAACTCCGATCTATTTAAAATTCTCTTTGCTTCATTCGAATCTCCGCTAGTGCTCGCGCCGCGACTTCCTCAGCCGTAGCGCTCGACGAATCAATGACCAGCGCGTCATCTGCTTTGCGCAGCGGCGCCAGCTCCCGTTCGCTGTCCCGTTGGTCGCGTTCTTCAATCTCTCGCAGCGTTTCGTTCAGGTCAACCGCTCTGCCGGCAGCGTGCAGTTCGGCGCAACGCCGACGCGCCCGCTCGGCCGCGGAGGCATCCAGAAAGATTTTCACTTGTGCGTCCGGAAACACCACCGTGCCGATATCGCGCCCTTCTGCGACGATATTACCACGCTGCCCCAGGGCGCGTTGCAACTCGAGCATGCGCGCGCGCACCGCCTTGAGCGCCGAAGCCTTCGAGGCCATCTGACTCACTTCGGGCGTACGGATTTCGCCGGCCACGTCGACACCGTCCAAAATAACTTTGAGCGCGCGCCAGTCTCCTTGCAAATCGATCGCCGTCGAACCGACCAGCTGCGCCACCTTCAGATCATCCGCCAAATCGACTCCTTCGCGCAAGACCTTCAGCGCTAACGCCCGATACATCGCCCCAGTATCCAGGTAGATAAAGCCAAGGTCTTTGGCCAAGCGTTTCGCTAGCGTGCTCTTGCCGGCCCCGGACGGTCCGTCAATGGCAATGATCAACCGTCCCCCTCGTCGCGCCGACTATCCCCTGTCTCATTCCCTAATGCAAACAAATTTGCCCGAGTAAATCAAAGAAACCAGGGAACGATATATCTACACAACTAGCGTCGTCAATCACGACGCCGCTCGTGCTACACAAGCCGGCGATAGCCAACGACATGGCGATACGATGATCGCCGTAGCTTTTAACCGCGCCGCCGCTAAAACACCGGGTTCCGTTAATCATCATGCCATCCTCACGTTCCTCGACTTCAACGCCGAGAGCACGCAACCCCGCTGTCATGGCCGCGATCCGATCGGACTCTTTGTAACGCAATTCTTTAATCTCCGAGAACGTCGATACGCCATCGGCGAGCGCGGCCGCGATCGCTAAAATCGGATACTCGTCGATGGTCCGCGCGACCATTTCCGGGCCGATATCGACGCCTTTCAACGCTCCCCCGCTGACGCGAATGTCGGCGACCCGCTCGCCGGCTTCAGCGCGCACTTTGAAACATTCAAGGGATGCGCCCATGCGCCGGAGTATTTCGATCACGCCAGCGCGCGTCGGATTGCAGCCGACGTTGCGGATGATGAGTTCCGATCCCGGAATCATCGCCGCGGCGACGAGAAAAAACGCCGCAGAGGAAATATCCCCTGGGATGCGCACGTCTCGTCCGGAAAGGTTCTGCTCTCCGCCAACGGTAACGTTTGCGCCATCGACCGAAACCTCGCAGCCGAAGCCACAGAGCATCACTTCGGTATGATCGCGCGATTTTTGCGGCTCTTTCACTATCGTTTCACCGCGCGCTTGCAGCGCCGCCAACAAGATCGCCGATTTCACCTGGGCGCTGGCGACCGGCATGGGGTAGTTTATTCCGTGCAGACCGCCGCCGTGAATCTCCAGAGGTGCCAAGCCGTTGCCGCCTTTGCTGCCAATTTTCGCGCCCATCAAGCGCAACGGATCGATGATCCGCTGCATCGGGCGTTGACTCAGGGACGCATCGCCGTTTAACTCGCTAACAAACCGCCGGCCGGCCAATAGGCCGGATAGCAGGCGCATCGTCGTTCCGGAATTCCCACAATCGATGCTTTGATCCGGCGGGTGGAGGCCGTCCCAGCCTTTGCCGTCGATACATAGCGCGTCCCCGTCGCGAAAAATCTCCACTCCCATCTGGCGAAACGCTCGCACCGTCCGCGAGTTGTCATCACCGCCGGATAGATTGAAAATCCGGCTGCGCCCCCTGGCGACGCTGCCGAGAATGACGGCGCGGTGCGCGATGGACTTGTCGCCCGGGACGCTGATCTCGCCGCGCAACGGTTTATTGATCGGATCGATCCGTTTCATTTTTTTATACTCATCCCGGAATTCCCTGACGAATTTCATAGGCACGGGCGAATTCTTTTTCCAAAAGCGCGCCCTTGCCGTCGCGAATCCAGCGGTTGAGCCGCGTTAAGTATTGAACGTAATCGGTCAACGAGTGGCCGAGGGCTCGGCGATTCATCAAACAGATATCGCGCCACAGCTCGGGCCGGCTCGACGCGATCCGGGTAAAATCCTTAAAACCGCCGGCGCAATATTTTCCGAGGTCGATGCCGGGTAAGGGCGCGCGCTCGAGCGCGTTCACTAGCGCGTACACCAAAACATGCGGCAAGTGACTGATCACGCCAAGCAGGCGATCATGAACGTCCGGTGCCATAATTTCGACATTGGCGCCGACCTTGCGCCACAGCGCGGAGATCTTGTCGAGCGCTTTGCGATCGGTTTTCTTGCTCGGCGTGAGCACGCAGTGATGGCCCACGAAGAGATTCGGCCTGGCGGCTTGGGCGCCCCATTGTTCGCTGCCGGCGATCGGATGGCCGCCGACGAAAGCAATTTGCTTAGGCAACAGTCGATCCATGCCGCGTACGATCTCGCCCTTGACGCTGCCCACGTCGCTGATGATGCAGCCGGACTGGAGCTTCGGCAGAAATGCTTTGCTCAGCGGCACGATGGTTTCCACCGGCGTTCCCATCATGAGAAAATCGACGCCACTGGGAATCTGATCCGCCCGCAGAAAGTAACTGTCGATGATGCCCCTTTCTTTGGCCAAGCGGAGATTGGCTTCGCCGCGGCCGTAACCGACGATCTCTTTCGCGAGCTTCTGACGGCGCATGTCCAACGCGAGCGATCCGCAGATCAGCCCAACGCCGGCCATCACCATCTTTTGAAATCTCACTGCCATCCGCCATCCTTTGGATTGCTTTTCACTTTTCACTAAAACCTGACGGTTCTCTCGAGCGCTTCGATAAACTTCCGGTTCTCCGGCATCGTGCCGACGGTCACCCGCACATGCTCGGGAAACTTGTAGCCGGCCATGGGCCGGACAATGACGCCCCGTCGGAGCAATTGCTCAAACACCTCTTGCCCTTTGCCGACCTGGACTAAGATGAAATTGGCCGAGCTCGGCACAAATGCCAGACCGAGCCGGGTAAATTCCTTTTGCAAATACGCCAACCCCTCACGATTGGCTTCCAGGCTTCGTTTCACGTGCTCCGCGTCATCGACTGCCGCCAACGCCGCCCACTGCGCAGGCGCATTGACGTTGAACGGCTGACGTACGCGCTGCATCAAAGCGATCAGCGCTTTTGCGCCGACGCCATAGCCAATGCGCAAACCCGCCAGACCGTACAATTTGGAAAAAGTCCGCACCGTCAGGATCGCGCGATCTTCGGCATGATATTCGAGCGAGTCCGGATAGCTGGGATCTGTGACGTATTCGAAATAAGCCTCGTCGACGATCAGCAGCACGTCGCGCGAGACTTTGCCGAGAAACCTTTCCCATTCTTCGCGGCGATAAATCGTTCCCGTCGGGTTATTGGGATTGGCGAGAAAAACCACGCGCGTTTGCGGCGTGATCGCTTCGCCGATGGCCGTCAGATCGTGGGTGAAATTCTTCAGCGGCACCGCCTTGCCCTTGCCACCGACGGCCTGCACGATCAGCTGATAAACCACGAATGCCTGCTGCGCCATCACTGCCTCGTCGCCGGGATGCATGAAGGTTCTAACCGCCAGTTCGATAATCTCGTTGGAGCCGGTGCCAAAAATCAACTTTTCCGGCGCCACGCCGAGCTTCTTGGCCAAACCCTGCTTCAAATAAAAGCAATCGCCATCGGGATAGAGATTGAGCTGAGGCAATTTCTCTCGGATCGCCGCCAGGGCTTTCGGCGACGGACCCAGCGGATTTTCGTTTGAAGCGAGCTTGACCGAATTGGCGATGCCGTAGTCGCGCTCGACTTCTTCGATCGGTTTTCCCGGCTCGTACGGGATCAGCGAGCGAATATATTCCGGTACTTGTTCGACAATCTTCATTTACCGCTCGGATAGGAACCCAAGATTTTCAAGAACAAACAATTCTTCCCCAAACCGGCGATCGCTTGTTTGACCGAGCGCTCATCTCGATGGCCGCGCATGTCGAGAAAAAATAAATATTCCCAAGGCTTGTTTTTTATCGGCCGCGATTCGATCTTGGTCAAATTGATGCGGCTCCGCGCGAACGGTTGCAACATCCGATGCAGCACGCCCGGTTTATCCTGCACCGAAAACACCAACGACGTTTTGTCATCGCCACTCGGCTTTGTCGCCAAATTACCGATGACCACAAACCGCGTAATGTTTGTGCTCTGATCCTCGATGTTGGCGGCGACGGTTTGCAGGTTGTAGACTTCCTTCGCCAGGGCGCTGGAGATCGCCGCCAACGAACCGTCAGCCGCCGCCTTCATCGCGGCGTGCGCCGTGCTCGCCACCTCGTCAACCGGCAACGAGGGGAACCGGCGCGCCAGCCAACCGCGGCATTGCGCCAACGCCTGCGGGTGCGAAATGATCCGTTGAACGTCCGCCGCTTTGCCGGAACGCGACAGCAGATTATGGTGGATCTCTAAATAAATTTCCGCGCAAATCTGCAGATCCGAGTCGACTAGCGAGTCGAACGTATGCGTCACCGCGCCTTCGGTCGAATTTTCGATCGGCACCACGCCGAACGCGACGCGTCCCTGGCTGACTTCCTGAAAAACTTCCGGGATGCTGGCGGTCGAGCGAAGATTCGCCGACGAGCCAAACTTTTCGCGCGCCGCGAGATGAGTGTAAGTCGCTTCGGGGCCGAAAAAGGATACGGTCAGCGGGCCTTCCAGCGAACGGCAGCCGGAAATGATTTCCCGAAAAATCGCGCCGACAGCTTGCGTAGAGAGGGGCCCGCGATTCAGGCGGCAGACCCGTTGAAGAATTTCCTTCTCGCGCTGGGGTGCGTAGACCTCTTGACTGCTTAGGCTCTTGGAATGGCCAATCTTCTGCGCCAGAGAAGCCCGATCATTTAGAAGGCTAACAACTTTTGCATCAATTTGATCGATTTTTTGTCTTAGAACATCGACCGACTCATTACGACTCAATGACAACCTCGCCCGACGCAAACCAACAAGGCTCTACGCCTTGGCGCCGTCCACGTAAGCTATCTTAATAATTAGAGAATTGCAAATATTGATGCACCTCTCGCTTGACTCCTTCAGGTTTCTGCCGCTATTTCTTTCAAGTCATGCGTGAAATCGTTCTGCCGAGCAGTGAGGCAGTCAAAAAACTCGAGAACTATTTAAAAAAGCAGTTCCCCATCGGTTACGTTCGCAAGCTCTTTCGCAAAAACGGCGTGCGAGTTAATAACCGGCGAGCCAAGCCTGACGATCTAATCGGCGCCGGTGATCGCCTACAGCTTTATATCGATTATGAAAAGCAATCAGAATCAATCAAGCCACAATCAGCTGTGGCCAAACTAGAAGTTGTTTACGAAGACCCGTCTTTACTCGTGCTCAACAAGTCCGCCGGACTCGCAGTGCACGAAGGCAAAACCGTGAGCAAAAAAGATTCCGTACTAGGAATTCTAGAAACGAAGTATCGCGACCGCGGCATAAAACCACAGCTCGTTCATCGCCTCGACAAGGATACTTCAGGTTTGCTGCTGGTTGCGAAGAACTCCCAAACTGCCGACGAATTGGCAAGCTGCTTCGAAACCGGCGCGATCGAAAAAGAGTACATCTGTCTCGTCGTCGGCCGGCTACCTAACAGGGAAGGCAAGATCGACTTTCCCCTGCCCGGCCGCGAAGGCAACCCCGTGCGCGCGCTCACGCGCTATCGCGTCGTAAAAAAATATTCAGAAACCACACTTGTCCGCGTAGCCATCGAAACCGGCCGCCTTCACCAAATCCGGCTACACTTCGCCGAACTCGGTCATCCTGTCGTGATGGACGATCAACATGGCGACTTCGGTTTCAATAAACGCTTTCGTAAGCAGTTCGCACTAAAGCGTCAGTTTCTGCATGCCGAGAAGTTGAGACTGAGCTATGCCGGCAAGCAGCGAGACTGGACGGCTCCCTTGGCGAGGGATTTAAATCGAACGTTACACTTACTGACTACTCAAACTTCAACTGAGCGGCGCTGATTACACCTTTCGCACCAACATAATCCCGTCTCTCACCGGCAGCAGCACGTTCTCCACTCGCGGGTCGTTGCGGATGCGCTGGTTGAGCGCGTCGATCGCTTTGGAAGCTGCATCGCGGGGATCGAGCACACGGCCGCCGCGCAACATGTTGTCCAGGATGATCAATCCACGCGCACGAGTGAGCTCCAGGCAAGCGTCATAGTAGTCGCCGTAATTTTCCTTGTCGGCGTCGATGAAACAGATATCGAAAGGGCCCCAGACGCGCTTCAGCGATTCGAGCGCGGGACCGAATTTTATTTCGATCTTCTTAGCGTGGGGACTTTCGGCGAAGTAACGTTTGGCGATTTCAGTCGTCCCCGGGTTCACATCACAGGTCACGATTCGTCCGTCTTTCGGCAATGCCTCGGCCCACGCCAGCGTACTGTAGCCCGTGAACATGCCGATCTCGAGAATCCGCCGCGCGCTGGTGAGCAGCGCCAACATTTTTAGAAACTGCCCTTCGAGCGGTCCCACCATCATGCCGGGGCTGTGGGTTTTCGCGTAAGTTTCCACCCAGAGCTTGGCGTGTAGCGCGGAGAGCGGTTTGCTGCAGCGTTCCGCATAATCTTCAATACCTATCGGCCTAACGTCGAGCATGTCACCTTCCGTAAAAATCGAATTGGAATTTCCGAATTATGTTGAGAGCTGACCACCACTACGGCCCCGTCAGCCGCATACCACCGTCCACCGGCAGAATTGCCGCTGTGACCATCGAGGCTTCGTCCGACGCGAGATAAAGTGCCGCATACGCAACGTCTTCCGGCTCGCCGATGCGGCCGAGCGGCACGCGGGTCTTGTATCGTGCAAGCTTCTCGGGAGTCGAAGTGTCGACCATCGGCGTGCGCGTCGGCCCAGGGCAAATGCAATTGACGCGTATTCTATCTTTGGCATGATCCATCGCCATCGCTTCAGTCAAGCGAACCATGCCGCCTTTGGAAGCGCAATACGCGGCGCGCCCGGATTGGCCAAGCATGCCCGAGCGCGCAGCGATGTGGAGAATCACGCCGCCACCGCGCCGCTTCATCTCGGGAATCGCCAGCCGCGAGACAATGAACGCGCCTTTCAGATTCACGTCGAGGGTCCGATCCCAATCGTCTTCGGTGATATCGGTGATGCTGCCGTTGGTGCGCACACCGCCACTATTGACCACGATATCGATACCGCCTAACTGTCGCACGGTTTCATCGATTACGGTTTTCATCTGCGCCGAATTGGAAACGTCGCCCGGCCAATAGAGCGCCCTACCGCCAAGCTTTTCGACCCGCGCAACGGTCTCACGCCCCTTCCGTTCCGTCGGCGACGTACCCGCCACCGCGGCGCCTTCTTTGGCAAACATCACGGCGATCGCTTGCCCCAGGCCTGATCCAAATCCGGTGATAAACGCGACTTTCCCTTTTAGCTTCATCTCCACGCATCCTCAGCGCTACCCAAAGAGTTGAAATATTTCAACGTTGACTCGCTTCCGGCTCATTGTTACCTTTAGAAAACAATCATGGAAGGATTTCAAGTGTATGGGCGAAACTAACGATCAAAGAGTGCCGGTCACCGTGCTCACCGGATTTCTCGGCGCCGGCAAGACGACTTTGCTGAATCGAATACTGACCGCCGACCACGGCCGCCGCGTGGCCGTGATTGTGAATGAATTCGGCGAAGTCGGCATCGA
>DASWCL010000044.1:0-22711 GCA_036390135.1 Binatia bacterium | reverse complement strand
ATCCTCCTCCTCAACGGGGTTTGGTTGTCCAGCTACTTGCTGGTTCACGACGATCAAACCACGCGGGGACTGTACGGCAGTCACGTGCCGTATAGCTGGCGCGGTTTTGATGAGACCTTCGCCTGGATTCGCGAGCACACGCCCCCAGACGCGTTGCTCGCCACTGCGTATGATCCGATGTATTATTTGTACACCCGTCGCCAAGCGATCCGCCCCGCGCTCCATCGGCCGGCGACGTACTTTTATCCGTATGGCGAAGCCAAGCCGGACGTCGGCACGGTGGACGAGATCAAGCCGCAACTGGATAAACTCAAGGTGAGATATTTGATCATTGACCCGCTGGATGGTTTTGCCGAAGGCAAAGCGACGATCAAGTTATTTGAAAATTTGGTGACCGCCTATGGCGACAGGGCTAAAAATGTCTTTACCAGCACAGATGGCAAGCATAAAATTTATGCATTAGCCGCAGACTGAGTTGGACTGAACATGTTGGAAGAAGCGGCGAGCCTGCTATCGAACAGCCAAAATCCCGACGGTGGGTGGGGCGCAGTTCCAGGCAAGAGCAGCAATACCGAAGCTACGGCGCTCGCGCTGGCGGCGTTACAGTCTCTCGACAGGGGCGCCGGCGAATCGGCCATCCAGAAGGCGAAGCGGTGGCTTACGGAGCGACAGAATCCCGATGGAAGCTGGCCGCTCGGCGCCGGCGCCAAAGGGCCGTCGTGGAGCACGGCGCTAGCGATGATCGCGCTCAGCGAGTCGGCTGACCAGCAAGGGCGGGTCGTGAAAGCCGGCGATTGGGCGCTGGAACAAGAAGGCAGCAAGCCAGGGCTGTTGGCTAACTTGATTCGCGCATTGACGTTTCAAAAGAAGGTCGTTCATTTGAACGAGGACTTGATCGGCTGGTCGTGGACGCCCGACAGCTTCAGCTGGGTGGAACCCACCAGCTATTTTCTGGTCGCTTTAAAAAAAATAAAAAGTCGGCTTCCCACCAAGGCCTTGCACGAACGGGTCGAACAGGGCGAGCTCATGATCTACGACCGCATGTGCGAGCGCGGTGGCTGGAACTACGGCAACGCTTCCATCTACGGCGATGGGTTGTGGCCGTATCCCGATGTCACGGCGATCGCCTTGATCGCGTTGCAGGATCGCCGCGAACGGAAAGAGAATCAATTGAGTCTTCGGACCCTGGGAGATTTGGCGCAAAGCACCGATTCCGGCCTGGCGTTGGGCTGGAGCGTGATCTGTCTGTCGGTTTACGGTCAAGAGAACTCCGAGCTTAAGAAAAAATTGGAGCAGAGATTCGCCAAGACGAAATTTCTCGGCGAGACCAAGCCTTTGGCGCTCGCTGTTTTGGCGAGTGGCAATGGCGCGCGTTATTTTCGCGTGTGATGAAGAGTTAACAAAATGAATAGACGGGAATTTCTAAAAGCTTCTGCGGCAGCTTCCGTATATCCGTTTCTGGGTGCGTGCGAGGAGTCGATTCGCTGGGAGAAGTCGGCGTATATCAAACCCAAGAGCTCCCGGGTTGCGATCATGGCGGCGGAGAGCTACGCCAACGGCCTGCGCGATACGATCATTCGCGGTATTCGACTATTTCGCTTGGATCTGACCGGCAAGCGGGTGGTGCTCAAGCCCAACCTGGTCGAGTTCGACCCCAAGGGCGTGATCAATACGCACCCCGCAGTGGTCGAAGCGGCCATTGATTCTTTTAAGAGTCTCGGTGCCCGTGAGGTGATCGTCGCGGAGGGACCCGGTCACCGGCGTGACAACGAGTATCTGTTGAGCGCGTCCGGCCTTTACGATGTTGTTAAGGAACACCGCGTCCGCTACGTGGATTTAAACACCGATGACGTGCGTTTGACGCCGTTGAAAAGCAGCTTCACGAGCTTGAAAAATCTTTACTTGCCGGAGACGCTCTATAACGCCGACTTGCTGGTATCGATGCCGAAGCTCAAGACCCACCATTGGGCCGGGGTGACGCTGTCGATGAAAAACATGTTCGGTGTGGTGCCGGGCTCCGTGTATGGCTGGCCGAAAAACGCGCTTCACTGGGCGGGCATCAATGGCAGCATCCTTGACATCAACAGCTCTCTGCCCGTCCCGCGCTTTGCCATCGTCGACGGTATCGTCGGTATGGAGGGCAACGGTCCGTTGCAGGGGCAACGAAAGCAGAGCCGGGTTCTCGTTTTTGGTGATGATCTAGTAGCGGTCGACGCCACCGCCGCGCGCCTGATGACTATCGAGCCGCGCCATGTAAAATATCTCGCGTCTGCGGGCGAGTTTCTTGGTAATCTAGAGCGTGAACGGATCGAACAGATCGGCGAAACGATCGAACGGTACCGGCAGGATTTTCAAGTAATCGAACAGTTTTCCTACCTCAAAAAGCTGATCGGGTAATTAGTCGTGTCACATATTTAAGCAGAACCATCTGGGTCAATATCTCTAGCTTAAGCTTAGATTCTCTTACCGCATGTAAGTGAGACGCAGCTCTAGCATTTCAAAAATTATCTTAGTATTCAGTGACGCAGGATCGGATTTTTATGAATGAAAGAGACTGGAACGAACTAAACGCTGCGATATCCGATGGGTCGTTTGAGAAAGGCTAATCTCCGTACGCTTCTGCGTTATGATCGTGCTATCAAAGGTCGTCCGGCCCACGAAGTCTCACCCGCACTCCGGGATCAAATTCGCCGTATGATTTCTCAGAAAGTGACGATGATGGCGGTCGGTATGATGATCATGGCGTCTCTTTTAGGGGCAATCATCGTTTGGTTCCATCGCCTGTTGAGCGCGGGATAATCAATACTGGTATCGCAGGGTTCGCCACTGAACAAAAAAATAGCCGAGCGCTTGAATGAACGCCCGGCTATTTTCGTGTGATTAGGATACCGTCAGCTCGCCTTGTCGTCGGACGGGATGATCAGCTTCATGCCGATATAGATGTAGTTCGGGTTCTTCAGAACGTCCTTGTTCGCCTCGAAGATTTTCTCCCATTTGTTCGGCGAACTGTAGAACTGTTCCGACAAACGACCGAGGGTGTCACCCGCTTTGACGACATACTGCTGCGATCCAGTCGACTTAGGCATCGGCGCGCTTACCGGAGCCTTGTCACTGGTCGCCGGAACCTGCTTGGCTGCCAGTTTGGGCTTTTCCTCGGTTGCAAGAGGCTTAGTTTTGGCTTCGATCACCGGCGGTTTCGCGGACGCCGGAGCGGCCACGGGTTCGGCTTTTGGTGCCACTTTCGCTACGGCGCCGGATTTATAGAGGCGATCAATAAAGCCGGAGCTGTCCAATTCTTTCATTATGCTCAGATCAACGAACTGTTCTGGACGGGCAGAGCGCGCTGCCGGGTCTTTGACGCCCAATTCGCGCAATATAGTTTGAATGCCTTTCAGGGTCGGATAAGGTTTTTCAGGCACTAGCGTCCCGATAATGGTCTCGTATGTTTCGTCCAGCACGTCCTTGTCGTCGACGCGTAGATATTTGGCGAGCACCTCGAGCGTTTCCTTGCGATGGGTTTTGGCGTATTGAATACCTTCGATATAGGCTCGCATAAAATCGCGTACGAGATCAGGTTTCGATTTAATCAAAGCTTTGCTGGTTGCGATGCTGGTGTGTTGGTATTCCAGCCCAAGCATTTGCAAATCAGCCAGCATCGGAAAGCCCATTTTCTTGGCTCGCAGCGACGTCGGCATCGACAGCATGGCGCCCTGCACTCGGCCGGCCTCAAGCGCTGCTAGCTGCGCCGGATGGTTGCCGAGCTGCAGGATCGTTACTTCCTTATTGACGTCCAAGCCATATTTTTCCAAAGCGTAGCGCATTGCAAAATCAGTCGCCGAGCCGAAACGCGTGACGCTGACCGACTTGCCCTTAAATTGGTCCGGACGGGTTACGCTTTTGTCCGTGTAAAGTTGAAAAACAAGCGTGTTGAGCACGCCGGCGATGATAACGACGTCGGCGCCCCGTAGATTGCTTTGAATCGCTGCCGGTCCAGCGACCGAAGCGAAGCTGATATCGCCCGCAACCAGCGCTTGGGCGGTGGTGGTGCCGGACTCGATTAAAATTGCCTGTACTTCGAGTCCGTATTTGCGAAAGAACCCTTTGTCCTGCGTGACCCAGAGGGGCGACACGTTTCCCGAGATCGAACTGTAGGCGACGTTGATCCTTTGTAAGGGCCGGTCAGCGGCCAAAGACGCGCCTGGCACGGATGACGCAGCGGCGAAGAACATGCCGACCACAATGAGCAAGCTTTGTCGCACTATCGTTCTAAAGTTGTTTGTCATCATTTTCTCCTTTTTACAGGGACAAGAAATGTTCTATTCGCGGTTCAAGCGAGACATCGCCGCTTTTAAACTGGCGCGCATTCTTTCAAGTGACCGGCCCAATTCGCCGACCTCGTCGTTGGATTGAATCGTTACCGAAGTATCGAGACGGCCGCGGCTGATGTCATCGGCAATCGCTTTGAGATCCAGTATCGGCCGGACCGTTTTGCTGGCGAGCATAACGGACAGTAAGATGCCCAGCGCGAGGCAGGCTACGATGAGCCCGATGATCGGCAGCAACGTGGCGCGCACATCGTCTTGAGCCGTTTCCGCCCAAAGACCAACCCGAACCACGCCGAGTTGTCCATCGAGTAACGGCGAGCGCGTCTCGTAGACGGATTTGCCGCGCACCTTGGTGACCCGGGAGGAGTCCGATGATCCACCGGCGTCTTTCAGCTCGACGGGGAAAGGCTGCATGCTGCTGGCGAGGATCTCGCCTTTAGGATCTTGTATGAACGCGTAAGCTACGCCGTCAAGCCGACCGTATTTAGAGATCAGCGCATCGAGCTCCAGCGTGCTTTTACGCGACACAAATCCGGCGGCCGCATCGGCTAGATTGGTCGCGATGGCGCTGGAACGCAGATCGACCTGGCGCTGCAGCGCGCTGCTCGTAAAATAGTAGACGATGCCGATCACGAGCAGTCCCAAAACCAAGATAAGTCCGCTGAAGGTCGTGCTGATTTTCCATCGAAGCCCGCCGCGTTTCCAGTCGATATTGACCGGCTTGGCGAGTTTAGAACTTTCCATAGACACAGATTCCTGAGGCATCGATTATTTCCTCCAAAGAGATCGTTCGGCGCGTTTAGAAGCGCTTGAAGTTCGAGATTTCTTGAAACATGGATTCTTCGAATTTATTTTTCAATTTGCCGTCGGAAATCTCCCGGCCGATCAGCATAATCAGGTCGTCGAGTTTTGATTCCGGAAATTTATCCGGCGATTCACCGAGAGCATCGATCTGATCGCGTAACACGAGCGGGGCCATCGGACCCATGACTTCGGTGAGGATACTGGTCACGTGGTTCAATAACGCCGGCGGAACGAGATCGGAGACGGCTTTAACTGCCGGCGCCGCGAGCTCGACAAGACCGGATTTATGCAGAGTATAAATTACTTTTGCCGTGTAGGCGAAGGGAATCCGCAAGAGCTCGGCGATTTCTTGCACCGTGCGGACGCCGTCGAGCTTACTGAGGACCCGCCAACCGACATTGGGCACCGTGACTGGACCGGTATTGTCAGCTGCGAGGTCGGCGATCCTAAAGATGGTCTTGGGGGACGGAACGACTTCGAGGATGATTTCCCACTCGCGTGTCATCGCTTTGACTTCGTCGAGGATCTCGCCTGCCGTTTTCTTGACCGTCGCCGCGGGCGGCGTTCCGTTGGGTTGAAGGATGAAAGTTCCTTCCCCCCAGGTCACCGGATAGAGCAACGCCTTCTCTCCCTCACCGATCGGACAGGTGGCGTGAATGATCTTGCCCTCGGTGAGAAATACTTCAACCGTTTCTTTACCCCGGGCGAGCTTCAACACGCCGGATTTTTTTCCGGTGGTCGTAAGCAGCAGAAGGTCGGTCAGACTGATTTGTGAAAGATTGCCTTGCATAGATTGTGCGCGTCAATGAACCGGGTTCGTTAACGGTCCTCCGCCGAGCGCCGAGTTTCTTTGCTGCCCTGAGTCCTTTTCGCGAGGTCGGCGAGCTCGTCGTGGCCGTTCAGGGTCATTTTCAAAGTCTTGATGACCGCCAGGCTCTTGCTGATGCCGACCATCTGCTCCAGCGTCGACTTGATCTGACTTTGGAGGAGATCGACTTCCTCCGTCGAGATGCCTTGCAACTGTGACTGCAGCTCGTCGTAAAGGCGGGTGATGCTATCGATCTGTCCGAGCGACTCGGCCTTTTGAGTGATGTCTTCGTAAAGCCGCGAGATATCTTCCGTGAGATTCTGTAAATCGTTTTTCATCGTGTTCTCCAAGTCTCCTGTTATTTGGTTTTGTTTTTTGTCGTTTTTGATCCGTGTTCGCCGCTCTCGCCACTGCCGCCGCCAACCGTCGGCTCTCCTGCTTCGAGCGCTTTGGCGCCGAGGCTAGCGTTAGGTTTTGATGTAGACTGTGACGGCAGTTCCGTGATGGCGCTCACCGGTGCCGTGGCGACGTGCGCCGGAGCCTTGAAGAAATAGAAGCCGCCCAAGACCAAACCCAACAGGGCAAAGGCGACAATGGCGGCGGTTTTAACCTTCGTCGAACTGGGGTGCGAGTACAAATCGTACTCGCCGTAATCTTTGATGATGCTTTTCAGCTGGCGGTCGAGCTCGCTGTGCTTCCTGACGTTGGGAATCTTTTTTTGTTCTTCGACGACGGGTATCGGCTTTTCGACGATCGGCGCGGGTAGCGCTTGAATCTCGGAAGCTATCGCATTCACAGGTTTCGCCGCTTCGATCGTAGCCGGAAGAGTTTGGCTTTTCGCGAATTTCGATTTCTTACGCTTCGGGGACTTAGCAGCCGCTGCCGAGCCAGTCTCCCTAACCTCAGCCAATTTCGTTTGAATAGGCGTCGGTGCGGCGCTTAGGGCAGGCAGGGTAGGAATCTCGGTCGATTTCGCTTGCTCGCTCGTCACAGTCGAACTGGGCTCCTCGACCACGATGGCTATCTCGGTTGGCGCGGCGGGAGATTCTACCGCTGCGGGTAGCATCGGGTTTGCAGCGGTCGATGGGTCGAGCGATTCCGTACGCTGCGGCGTGATCACGAACTCGCCGTAGGCTTCGATCAGATCATTCAGCAATCGCTTATCGAAGCTCGCCTCGGCCACCTTCGATGAATTTTTGTCGTCCTTGTAAGTTTTTCTGTCTTCGATGCGCTCTTGGACGTTCAAGTGTTCTGTCTGGTCGTGTTCCACCGATTGCCGGTCGACAAATTCCAGGTCGTCAATTTGGCTGAATGGGTGTTGCGCCGCCACCGGCTCCGTCTCGCTCGTGAGCACCCATCGCTCATCCGGCGATGTCTCGGCATCTTCACTGCGGCTGACCGAGTCGGCTTCGCCTGTCTGGATTTCCTCTTCCTTTGGACGCGCCAGCGGTTCGGCGAGTGAGCTGGGCAATTCCTGGTTCAGCGATGTGCTCGGTGGAATTGCTTCAGGTGCGCTCACGTCGACTAACTGTGCCGACGGCGCAAAGCTCAGCGTCCCGGCTAGCGCATCGAAGGTGACGGATTCGACGCCGGCCTTGGCGGCCCTCATCATTCTATGGAGACGGATTAGCTTACTGGCCTGGATAATTGCATGCAGTTGCGGATGATTTTCCAGGCCATGCATGTCGACCTGCTCATAGCTCTCTTCGGGGATTTCGCTAATGCCGCGATTCGCAGCGGAAACGAATTGCTTCATTTCCGTCAGACCGATTAATTTTCCTTGCAGGAGAGAAATCTTTTGGATCAAGGTCTTGGCGTTGGCTTCTGCCTCGCTTACATCCTCGATGGAAAAGTCGTCGAGGCGCCGCTGTAAGCCTTGAATGGACGTCAGGACCTTGCCAAACCCGACGGCTGGAGTCGGCGGATCTGCTGCAGCCATCTCGGGGCGGGTCTCTTCTTTCGGAACTGGTAACATAAGCTCAATGGGTCCCTTTTTCGAACTATCGTGTCGGGACTGGAATACTTGTCATCAACAAAGCAAAAGGGTTGCCATGAATACCTCTTCCGAAACGGCTGTATTTTCAGTGGTCTAAAAATGGCTTTATCTTGTAAATACCTTATAGTCCCATCATTTCTGTTCAGCGCGAACAAAAATGTACGTGAAGAAAGCGGGCTATGTTTGTGGTTTTCTTGAGAAATCGAAGCGCATCTAACGCGGCGTGAGGACTAAGACCTGGCGCTCTGCGTCTAGGCCGAATCGGTACCGACCGAGAAAATCCATGCCGAGCAAGCCTTCGACTCGAGGATCGCGGGAAAAATCGTGGACTATAACTTGAAGATCGGTGACTTCGGCATTTCCCGCTTTTAGCGAGCGGAGCCTCGAGACCGTAACTGGAATCACGCCACCGACCGTCTGAACCAAGCTTCTACCCACCGGTCGTAGCGATAAGCTTCCGGCGAGCCGTTGCGAAATAACGGTGTGGGTCGCGCCTGTATCCAGCATCAAATTTCCCCTGATCATTTGGTTGAGTGTCACTGAGACTACTGCCGAACGGCCCACCGACAACACCGGAACAATGATCGCGCCGCTCGGCGCTGAGGCTGAAGATATATTGGGAATAGCGACCGCTGTGGCAGTTGCTTCTTTCGGCAACGATTTGAAGAAGGTATCGACTTTTTTCGCATGATCGTCGTCGCTTTGCTTGATCCAGCCCACGGTGCCCGTTTTGATCCTAACGAGATACCATTTCAGACCTCCAGTACCCTGAACTTCGGCAAGCGGAGTGATGCTTTCGCCCGGCGAAATCACTCCAACGGTTTCAGATGTTTCGTCGGCGGAGACATAAACCTGGACGCGCAACGACGGCTGTATCGTATCTGAACCGCTGTTGCTTTGTGTCCAGGCTGGTGAAATCCGGACGGCCGATATTAAGATCAGGCATGCGGCGAGTCTCGCGACCCGCGTGAGGGGTCGGCTAGTTAGCCAGAGCAAATTTTTCCAGCTTGCGGTAAAGCGTGCGAGTGGAAATGCCGAGCGCTTCAGCCGCTTTGACTTTGTTTCCGTTGGTTTGACGCAGCGCATCTTCGATAACGCTGCGTTCCCCCTCTTCGATGTTGCGGATTGCTCGGCTGCCGATTTCCTCGCGATGGCCGGTGGCGTAATGCT
Source organism: Binatia bacterium (assembly GCA_036390135.1). Classification (GTDB taxonomy): domain Bacteria; phylum Desulfobacterota; class Binatia; order UBA9968; family UBA9968; genus DP-20. The sequence continues at coordinate 13,608 of DASWCL010000044.1, read as the reverse complement.
GTAAGTTCATCGGCAGATCGCTGATCGTAATATATTCGCCATCGGATACCATCACGGCGCTCTCGATCACGCTCTTGAGTTCGCGGATGTTGCCCGGCCACGGATAATCGAGGAATAGCGCCTTGGCGGAACTCGTCAGTTTCTTGAGGGGCTTTTGAAATTGATTGCAGGCTTGGTAGACAAAATTCGCGATCAGCAGGATCATATCTTCTCTACGCTCGCGCAACGCCGGCAGAATGATGCGCGCACTGTTGAGACGAAAATAAAGGTCCTTGCGAAAGCCGGTCCCTTGAATCGCCTCCTCGAGTTCTTTGTTCGTCGCGGCGATGATCCGAACGTCGCTGGTTTTTGGCATCGCTTCGCCGACGCGGTAGTACTGGCGGGTTTCGAGAAAGCGCAACAGTTTGAGCTGTATCGACGGCGCCAAGTCGCCGATTTCGTCTAAAAACAACGTGCCGCCTTCGGCGGCCTCGATGAAACCTTTTTTGTTTCGGTCGGCGCCTGTAAAGGCACCCTTGACGTAACCGAACAATTCGCTTTCGACCAAGGTCTCCGGGATCGCGGTCATGTTGCAGCCGACGAAAGGTTTCTCGGCGCGCGGTCCGCGCGAATGAACGTACTGCGCCATGACTTCTTTGCCGGTGCCCGTTTCGCCAGTGATCAAGACCGTGATGTCGTGCATGGCATAACGATTGGCGAGATTGAGCACTTCGTGGAACTGAGGCGTATCACCGATCATCGTTGGCGCTTTGATGGCGTGCGGACTGCTGGGATCGGCGGGCGTCTGGTTGGTATGACCGAAGAGGCCATAAAGACCTTGCAGATGCAGCGGGTCGTAGCAAATCAGCGCAAGGTTGGGACAGCGCCCACGCAAGCGCGCAGTGAAGTTGTTCCAGCCGTTACCCTGGCAGACGTCAAGCTCGGCGAAAATAAACTTTTGCTGATCGGCCGGAAAGGCCGAAAGTACGCGCTCGGCTTCTTCGACGGTGCGGCTCAAGTGCACCGAACAGTCCCTACCTTCAACGAGCTTGGAGATGCCGGCGAGGGGTGCTTCAGTGGAATGAATGATCAGAGCGAGCGGTTTAACCATCGACGCTTATTCCGGCGTGGGCGTGCTGGGCATAATCACCATGTTCTCGAGAGAGTCCGCTAGAAGCTGACGCGAGATGCGCGGCGTCGTGCCGAGGTAATTACAAGCGGCGATGACATGCTCGGCGATAAACTTGGGATGAAACCCCGCGAAGGGTACCTTGTGTTTGATGTAGAATGTATTGAGCAAATACGCCATGGTCTCTTCGGAAAATTCCAGTCCGTAGGAGTCGCAGATGCGCTGGAAGATCTCCTTGAATTCGTCGACGGTCGGCGGATTGATTTTCATCTTGTAGTGGACGCGCCGCAGCTGGGCGGGGTCCATGAGCTCCTCAGGAGGAAAGTTCGTGGCAAATATTACCAGTTGATCGAACAATAACGCAAACTTTTTGCCGGTGTGGAGGGTTAAATAATCGATTTTCCGCTCCAGCGGGAAGATCCACCGGTTCAATAGCTCGTGCGGGCGTACCCGCTGGCGTCCAAAATCGTCGATAACGAAGATACCGCCGATCGCCTTCATCTGCAAAGGCGCCTCGTAGTATTTTGAATGCGGGTCGAAATCTAAATCGAGCATCTCGAGAGTGAGTTCGCCACCAGTGATGATGTAAGGGCGCCGGCAGCGTACCCAGCGCGGATCATGTTCGAGGTGGGGTAAAAAGATCGGGTTGGAATTGCCGTTTGCGCCATTGCCCATGGAAAAAGATACGTGCACCGATGGATCGTAAATTTTGATGATTTGCCCATCCGCTTCGATCGCGTAGGGCATGTATACGGGCTGCTCGAAAGCGCTCACGAGCGCCTCGGCGATCGAGGTCTTACCGTTGCCCGCGGCGCCGTAGATCAATATCGCTCGGCCCGAATTCGACGCCGGACCGAGGCGCCTGACGATGTCTTCGGATAGGACGAGGTGGGACATCGCGTTCTTGAGCTTTTCAATGCTGATGACTTCATTGGTGATCGTCTGCTTTTGAACTTGGGTTTGAAAAACTTCCAACGGCACAGGCACCGGGCCGATATATTCGCAACGCCGCAACGCCTCGCTGGCGCGTTCTCTGCCGGCGCTGGTGAGAGCGTAGCGCATGATGTTGTAATTTTTCTCAGACGGCCCACGGATTTCCACCAGCGCTTCTTTCTTGGCGAAGTTCAAAAGCTCTTCGACGACCCAGCGGGTGAGTTTGATCTGCTCGGATAGTTCCGGAATCGTTTGCAATGCCGAAATGTACATTGTGCGTAGCAGACAATTGAGAAGAAAGTTGCCATCGAGTCCGGTGTCGGTGATATTTTTTGCTACGGGGGGAGGTTCCTGCAGAATAGCTTCGAGATCTTGTCGACTGATGTAGCCGAGCGCAACGAGGTTGTCGCCCAGTCTGCCGCCGGCGATCTTCTGTTGGCCCAGCACCGTTTTGAGCTGCTGCTCGGTAATAATGCCTTTAGCTAATAGAAGCTCGCCTATCGCCATAGAATCAGCTCGTCTTTCAGCTTGTCTTTAGCAAAAAAATCTTGTGTTTGTTGGCGGCAGCCTTTATATTCCTGGTATATTCTGCAAAAAATCGTTTCATTATAAGTGATCGGCTAGACGTGTCAAGAAAACAGTCACTTCCGCTCACGCCCGAAGGGAATTCGTTATGATAAGGGTTCGATTGTGTGCAAGTTTTTTCGCCATTGCGTGGCTGATTAACGGCTGCACAATGTTGGATGATACCGGTGCAAAAAAGCCAGCGTCCAATGGTTTGATCAGCACCCCCCCATCTTACTACAGCACTCCGAAAGCAAAATATCTCGGCACGCGATATAAGGACAACCTCGATCGCTTGGTCGAACGGATCGTGCGCAATGCGAAAACCGCTCCCCTTCAGTTTGCCAATAATATTTCATCGGTCGGCGGCATCGGCTTCTTTACCCATTCGGCCGCCAAATCGACCGACGAGCGCTATTTGGAAGTCGTCATGGGGACACCAGAAACCTTCGAGACCAAAGGAGAATACAGCCAAAAAATTCAACGCCTTTTCACGCTGTATGGCTTTGACTTGTTGAGCATTCTGAGCGGCGACAGCGACATATATCAAGACCGCGAGATGAGCGGTTATGGCTTGAATCTCGCGTGGCGCAATGTTGTCGCAGAACCCACGGGAAGTCGCGTGACCTTGGCGCGTGCGATTGTTTACTTGTCCAAAGAGAAAGTTCGGAGCTTTCTCCATAGTGAAATCAAGCAGAATGATTTGCTCGCCGATGCGGTAATTTTTGGTGAGGAAGAAGACGGGCCGCTTTCGCTCGTATCGTATAGCCCGCAAAATCTCGCGCCGGATTTCCGTCCGGCAATCCGCGAGGATAATTTAGCATCGACGACGGAGTCAAAACCGGCTCAAACGATAGCACCGACAGTTCCGCCGAAAGAGCCGGCCGCAAAAGCCAATCAGAAAATCGAAATTGCAAAAAAGGAATCGTCGGCTGCCAAGGTGCCTGCGCCTGGCTCCGCCGCCAAACAAAGCGCGTCGGAAACCAAAGCGGAAGCTAAAACCGCGACGGCGACGCCGGATGAAAATCCCGCGAACGCTTCACGCCTGATGGAAACGGCCCGCGATTCCGCCGCAGAATCAAAAATCGTCCAATCGGACGGAGCGGTAACGACGAGCATGAAAGCCCCGGTTGAAGACACTCCGAGCACGGCCGTGAAAGCAGCGAATCCCGAGCTAAAAACCAGCGAGCCGAATTTCGCACAAGCGCAGGCTGAACCAACATCGCCCACGACCGCAACGGCGAAATCCGCCGAGACTTCACCTGAAGAGCAGCAGGCTCCAAAATGGGTCGAGCCAGCGCCGCCGTCAAAAGCCACAAGCTCTGCGCCGAGCAAACTAACGCCTCAAGTGCCACTGGAAATCGCTGAGCCGATGGCTACTACGCCAGCCATCGAAGCCAAGAAAGTCGACGCTGAACCGAAACCCATTGCTGAAGCGCAGAAGCCGATGCCTCTTTCGGTTGTGCCGAGCCCTAAGCCGGAGTCACAAAAGCCGGCGCCGGCTTTGGAACAGAAATCGACTGAGACCGCGACTGCAAAACTGCCGCTAAAAAAACCTGTCGTCGCGCCATCGAAACAAGAGAAGGAGAATCCGGAACCGGCATCGAGCCCAACAAAAGTTGACACCCACGTGCCGGTCGTCGAGGCTCCCGCCAAAGTCGCGGCGCTAAAATCAGCGGAACAAGTTTCCGAAGGTAAATCAGCGGAGCCGAACAAAAGCGAATCGCCAGCGGTCAAACCGCCAAGGCCATCCCTGATTGTCGAAGACAAAGCGCCGGCTTCGATTGCGCCGGTTAAACCGACTGAAACACAACCGCCGGAGAAAAAGTCCGCAGTAACGGCAACGAAGACTGCGGTTGACCAAAATGATCTCGGTAGGAAATCTCGAGAGATCGTCGCTACCCCGAGCACCAAGACTTCGGTCGAGACAGCTGATTCGGCTGCGAAACCCGTTGAGAAATTGCCCATGCCGCCTCCATCGACACGGCCCCCGGTTAAGATTGCCGCAGGGGAGGAAAGCAAGGCGATGCCCGCACCGCTCATTGCCAAGACCGAAACAGCGCCCAGCGAAGTCAAATCTTTGCCTCCGGCCACGCCGCTTTTGCCATCGCAAGCGGTGTGGGAGAAACCCGACGGGGAACAGCTTGCGCTGCTCAAAAAGCCGAATGCTCCGATCGTTGAAAATAAGCCGCTGGCGCGACCCGCGGCCAAAATTTTGGAGGGTTTTATTATTCAGATCGCATTTACCGACAAGGAAAAAGCGCAACGTTGGGCAGAGACAATGGAGCGGCGGGGCTATTCGGTATCACTTACCGAAGCTGGCACAGAAGGCGCGCTGCGCGTGCGGCTCGGTAATTTCACGATGCGCGACGAAGCGGAACGTCAACTCAGGACATTCAAGCAAGACGGCATGAGCGGCATCATTATCAATTTGCCGCAGGCATTTAAACCGGAAGCTCGCTCGTCGATTCCGTAGCAGGGGCGCATTGCTCGGTATCGTCGCGGGGCGTAACCGCGAAGTGGCGGTGAATCTACTCAGCCATTTGCCACGACGCATTTTTACCCGCTGAGTTTTAGTTTTTCACGCAGGATCTCGTTCACCTTCTGCGGGTTGGCCTTTCCATGGGTCGCTTTCATAATCTGTCCGACGAAAAAGCCGAAGACCTTTTCGTTTCCCGAGCGATATTGCGCGACCTGCTTGGCATTCGCGCCGATGACTTGCTCTATGGCTGTTTCAATGCTGCCCGCGTCAGACACTTGTTCCAGTCCCTTTTCACTGACGATTTGTTGCGGTGATTCGTTGGAATCGAGCATCGCTTCGAACACTGTCTTGGCGATTCTTCCGCTGATCTTGCCCTGATCGATCATTTGCACCAGTTGTGCTAAGTGCTGCGCCGCTACCGGCCAGATCGATATATACTGCTGCTCGTCGAGTTTTCGTTCTTTGAGCGCGCGAAACAGATCGCCGATCACCCAGTTACTGAGTCCCTTCGCATTGGCGTGAATCTTTAACGTGCTTTCAAAATAGTCCGCGACGTCTTTTCGACTGGTGAGCAGGTCGGCATCGTATGGGCTAAGCCCGTATGCGGAAATGAACCGAGCTCTACGGACGCTGGGAAGCTCCGGCAATCCTGCGCGAATTTTCTCGATCCAATGATCGTTTGTTGCCACCGGCAGCAAATCCGGATCGGGAAAGTAGCGGTAATCATGCGCCGATTCCTTCGAGCGCATGGAGCGGGTTTCCTCGCGATGCTCATCCCATAGACGGGTTTCCTGAACGAGACCACCGCCGTCCGCTAGGGTGTCGCTTTGCCGTTCGATTTCGAACTCAATGGCTTTTTCGACGGCCTTAAATGAGTTGAGATTTTTAATTTCGACTTTGGTGCCGAGAGCTTCGCTGCCCTGGGGACGCACCGAAACGTTGGCGTCGCAGCGAAAGCTCCCTTCTTCCATGTTGCCGTCGCAGATGCCAAGATACTGGAGAATTTGCCTGAGCGCGCGCAAATAAGTGACGGCTTCCGCCGCGGTGCGCAGATCGGGCTCGCTGACGATTTCCAAGAGTGGCACGCCGGCGCGATTCAGGTCGACCAAGCTGGCGGCACCGTGGGCGTCGTGAATATTTTTGCCGGCGTCTTCCTCCATATGAATCCGCGTCAAGCGAATGCGTTTTTCCACGCCATTCACTTCGATGTCGATATGACCGCCGGTGCAAATGGGCAGTTCGTATTGGCTGATCTGATAACCCTTCGGCAAATCCGGATAGAAATAGTTTTTGCGGGCGAGGATGCTCGAGCGCGCGACCTCGCACTGCGTCGCCAAGCCCGCCTTGATGGCAAATTCGACGACCCGTTTATTGAGAACCGGCAAAACACCGGGGAATCCGGCACAAACCGGACAGGTATTTTGATTGGGCTCGTGGCCGAACTTGGTTGAACAGCCGCAGAAGATTTTCGACTCGGTCAGTAGCTGGGCGTGGACTTCGAGACCAATAACGCTTTCGTGTTTCATGCGGTCACAAATTGACGATGGAAGATCGAGGATAGCAGATGGCGATCATCGATTTTCGATCCTCGGTTTCTTCTTGTGCCATTCTGTCGACTGCTCGTAAGCGTGCGCGACGCGAAGGATGATTGCTTCATCAAAGGGCTTGCCGATGATCTGCATGCCGATGGGCATGCCGTCGTCATCGAAGCCGCACGGCAACGAGAGCGCGGGTAAACCAGCGAGATTGACCGAGATCGTGTAGATGTCGGAGAGATACATCTGCAACGGGTCTTGGGTCTTCTCGCCGAGTTTAAATGCAGTCGTCGGCGCGGTCGGCGTGAGAATCACGTCGCAGCGTTGGAAGGCGGCGTCGAAGTCGCGCTTGATGAGCGTACGCACGCGCTGCGCTTTGAGATAATAGGCATCGTAATAGCCCGCCGATAAGGCGTAGGTGCCGAGCATGATGCGCCGTTTGACTTCGGCACCGAAACCTTCGTCGCGGCTGATCATGTAGGTTTCGGTTAAGTCCTTCGCCGCGGCACGGCGGCCATAGCGCATGCCGTCATAGCGCGCAAGATTGGAGCTCGCTTCCGCGGTGGCGACGATGTAGTAGACCGCGACGGCGTACTCGGTGTGCGGCAAAGAAATCTCTTCGATGATCGTACCGTGCTTTTCGAGCTCGCCAATGGCGCCGCGCACGGCCTGTTCGACTTCAGGTTGCATGCCGGAAACAAAATATTCCTTGGGAATTCCCAGCCGAAGGCCTTTGATCTCGCCGGTCAGCATTTCCGAATAGCGCGGCACGGTTAAATCCGCGGAGGTCGAATCCCCCGGATCGCGGCCGGCTATCGCTTCGAGTAGAAGCGCGCTGTCGCGGACGTCCTTGGTCATCGGACCGACTTGATCCATCGACGACGCGAAGGCGATGATCCCATACCGGCTGACTCGGCCGTAGGTCGGTTTGAGCCCGACGATGCCGCAGCAGGCGGCGGGCTGACGAATGGAGCCGCCGGTGTCGGTGCCGAGCGCCGCGATGCATTCGTCTGCAGCGACCGCGGCCGCGGCGCCGCCGGACGAGCCGCCGGGTATGCGTTCTAAATTCCACGGGTTGCGGGTCGGAAAAAAAGCCGAGTTCTCGGCCGACGAGCCCATGGCGAATTCATCGAGGTTGGTCTTGCCGGTAATCACCGCGCCAGCCGCAAGCACTTTCTCGACTGTGGTTGCATCGTAGGGTGGAATAAAGTCGCCGAGGATTTTCGACGCGCACGTCGTGCGCAGGCCATGGGTGAGAAAATTGTCCTTCAGCGCGATTGGGATCCCCAAGAGCGGCGCCGGGTCCGTGCCCCGTTTCAACTTTACATCCGCTCGCTTCGCCCGTTCCAATGCGGCGTCGCGCGCCAAGATGAGATAAGCGCGGATTTTATCGTCCGTATCAGCGATCCGTTGGAAGACTGCTTCGGTCAGCTCCACGGAACTGATCTCGCGCTTGCGCAGTTTGTCGCTGGCCTCGTGGAGCGTAAGCTGAGCGAGAGTCATTCGATGATCTTCGGAACTTTGAAGAAAGTCGCGTCGCGGTCGGGCGCGTTGGCCAAGAGCGCGTCGGCGTTGGGCTGATTGGTGACTCGGTCCTCGCGCAGGGTATTTTCGATATTGACGGCGTGGCTAAACGGTTCGACGTCGGCCGTGTCGATCTGGTTCAATTTGTCCATATAGCCGAGAATCGAATCGAGCTGCTCGGTCAATCGGACTTCTTCCTCCGGCGTCAAGCGGAGTCGTGCCAAAAGCGCGACCTGTTGAACTTCCTCCCGGGTTAGTTTCATGGGAATTTTTTTAACACAAGGCTCCAGTCAAAGCCAATCCGTAAACGGGGTGTGGAGTGCAGCGAAGCTCAATTTTATTTGCAGTTAATGAACCTTTTGGCTAAAGATGAAGGCCGATGATGGGCAAACAAATGTCACTGGTGGCCGAGGTAGACCGACCCGTGCAATTCCGGGCGTTCGAAGAAGAAGGCTATGCCGGGGGATTTAAGGTGATCGCCGGCATCGATGAAGTCGGGCGCGGGCCCCTCGCGGGGCCCGTGGTTGCCGCCGCGGTCGTTTTGCCGCGTGGCTACTCTCATCCTGAAATCAGAGACTCAAAGCTGCTGTCGGCCAAGCAGCGGGAAAAATTAGCGCCGCTGATTCAACAAAGCGCCGCGTGCTGGGGAGTCGGCATCGTCGAAGCGGAAGAGATCGACCGCCTCAATATTCATCAAGCGAGCCTATTGGCGATGGTCAAAGCGCTGGCCGTATTGACCTCGAAGGCGGATTGCGCGCTGATCGACGGCAACCAGACGATTCCCACGGCGCTATTTCGTATCGGCAAATTTTTCAGCGGGCGATCGGTTTATCAAAGAACGATCATCAGAGGCGATCAGTTGTGTTTATCGATCGCCGCGGCATCGATTGTCGCGAAAGTCGCCCGCGATCAGATGATGATCGAGTTGCACGAGCAATACCCCGAGTATGGTTTCGTCAATCACATGGGTTACAGCTGCGCGGAGCATTTCAAAGCGCTGCGCCGCTTCGGACCGTCGCCGATTCACCGCCAGAGCTTCAAGCCGGTGCGCCAAGCGGCGCCGCAACAAAAGACTAACGGGCCGCTGTTCGAACGATGAGCCTGAATAACGGCAAACAGTTGCTCGGCAAAGAAGGCGAGCGGATCGCGGAGCGGTATCTCTTAAAAAAAGGTTACAAACTAGTCGAGCGCAACTATCGCTGTCCCTCAGGTGAGCTCGATCTGATCGTTCTAGACCTCCGCGTGGTCGTTTTCGTGGAAGTAAAAACCCGCACCGGCCACGCTTTCGGAACGCCGTTTGAAGCGGTCGAGTTTAGGAAGCAGCAAAAGATGACTCAGGCGGCGCAGTATTTCCTCGCGCAAAAGGGGCTCCATCAACGCGACGCACGCTTCGATGTCGTCGGTATTTCCTGGCCAGGCCGCGAGCCGTTGGTCGAACATATCGAAAATGCTTTTTGGCTGTCGTAGGGATCGCCCATGCTGGACGTAAAACTTCTGCGGGAAAATCTCGACGAAGTGAAGGCGCGTATGGCGACGCGCGGCGGCACGATCGATTGGAACGAATTCGTGACCCTCGACCGCGAGCGGCGCGATGCGCTGGCGAACATCGAGCGGCTCAAGGAAAAGAAAAACCGTTTGTCCGGCGAGATCGGCAAGATCAAGAAAAGCGGCGGCGACGCGGCGGCACTGATGCGTGAAGGCGAAGAAGTGAGCGAAGCGATTCGCGCCGGAGAAAGTCCCCTCGCCGACGTCGAGACCAGGTTCGAGCGGTTCATGTTGACGCTGCCGAATTTGCCAGCTCGTACCGTCACGGTCGGCAAGACTGAGAGCGATAACAAGGAAGTGCGCCGCTGGGGCGAGCCGCCAAACTTCGACTTCGAGCCGAAGAATCACTGGGACATCGGCGAGGAGTTAGCGATACTGGATTTCACGCGAGCGGCGAAGATCGCCGGGGCGCGCTTCGCAGTGTATCGCGACGCCGGCGCCAGACTCGAGCGCGCTCTCATCAACTTCATGCTCGACTTGCACACGCGAGAAAACGGCTACAAGGAGATGCTGCCGCCGGCGCTTGTTAACCGCGCGTCGCTGATCGGCACCGGGCAGTTGCCTAAATTCGAGGAGGATTTGTTTCACCTCGCCCCTGGAGATTACTTTCTCATCCCGACCGCCGAAGTTCCGCTCACCAACTTGCACCGCGACGAAATGCTTGAGCCCGAAGAGCTGCCGATCAAGTATGTCGCCTATACCCCATGTTTTCGCAGCGAGGCGGGCTCCTACGGTAAGGACGTTCGTGGCTTGATACGCCAGCATCAATTCAACAAGGTCGAGATGGTTAAATTCACCGAACCCGATACTTCGTACGATGAATTGGAATCGATGGTGCGAAACGCCGAGGAAGTACTGAAGCGGCTCAAGCTGCCATATCGCGTGGTCGAACTTTGCACCGGCGATATGGGTTTTGCCTCCGCGAAAACCTACGATCTCGAAGTTTGGTTGCCTGGCCAAAACGCGTACCGCGAGATCAGCTCCTGCTCGAACTGTGAAGATTTTCAAGCGCGCCGCGCCAATATCCGCTACCGCAAGGAAAAGAAGGGGCGACCGCTGTTTGTCCACACACTCAACGGCTCCGGCTTGGCTGTCGGGCGGACGTTGGTTGCCGTGCTAGAGAACTATCAACAAAAAGATGGCAGTGTCGTCATCCCCGAAGCCCTCCGGCCGTATATGAGCGGCCTAGATCAGATTCGCTAAAGCGGCTTAATAACTTACAAATTGCCTAATCGGGTTTGACAGGGTCAGTCCGTTTAGAGATTTCCTTCGAAGCAATCTCCGATGAAATCCAACTAACGCGTCGTTCAGTTCAACCCTGGGGTATACAGTCCTTTCTAAGTGCGGATACATGCTGATAAACCCACGGATGGGCAGGATATTGAAAACCCATGGTGCCTCACACGGTGGTCTTTGGCGCGGTTAATCTTCGTGGGATCTAAGAACAGAAATTTAATACCTGCCAGAATGGGCGGCGGGTCAAAATTGAGTGATCCCAGTAGGCAGTTGTGACGAAGCGTCAATTTGGCAAGACAAGATTGGCGTTTGAAAATCTACTGTAAACAGAATCCGCACACTTTCTCATCAATTTTCGACTGTTTTGTTGAGTCGTTGCACCATCTTGATTGGCATCGACCTTGCTCCGACTCCCCATGGAGGAAGAAAAGCGATGTCTCTAATCGTAAATGAACCGTTCGAGCCAAAGAGACGGTCTATCAAGAGTCGGACTCCTTACTTTAGGTGGTGGCGAGTGTTTGTCGCGTTGATATCAGTCATCGCCTTCAAAGGTCATTCGTCCTGAGCGAGTGAAGACGGTACGCTCGACACAGCGTAATCGCCGTAATTTGCTAGGCCTAATCACCGGTCGTGGGCTTTTCCGTCGGGTTCACTGCTTTCACGGTCATCACTACCTCGGTAAAATGCTCTCCTTCTCCTTTATAACCTTTGAACAGCGTGCCCGCCACGACGATATCCTTGTCGAGACGTTTTGAATAGTTCCCTTCAACCTCGGTCGGAAAGACGGTTGGACAAACGAAACGTTGGTAAACGGATTCATTGTTGACGCTGCCATTCGATCGAGCCTTGACCTCGCTTCAGCCAAATATCGAAGGATTTTGTAGATGGAGAGCGCTTTCCGTATACCGGTTTAACCCACGCACGAGAGAGTTTACGCTGTCATTCTCCGTCCCGACGATTGGACAATCATCGCGGGCCCTAAACGGCCTCTGCGAGCCGGTACAGTAAGCCTTGAGTTTCCGCGAACCCAATACATGCATCGGTGATGCTCTGACCGTAAGTTAGGGGTGCATTCTGGCGCCCAGCGACAAGGTGGCTCTCGAGCATCAGCGCTCGAACGGGTGAAGCTCTGAGATTCTTCATGATTGCGTCGGCCACATCGATCTGCCGGGCCGCCTCCTTCTCACAGTTACCGTGACTGCAGTCCACCATGAGGATTTCGGGAAGTCCGGCCGCTCGAAGCAGTCGGACCGCACTTTTGATAGAAGCGGCATCAAAGTTGGGCCCGGTCTCACTACCGCCGCGGAGCACAAGATGAGCGTAGGGATTGCCTGCCGTTTCAAGGATCGCAGGTGCACCTTCCTTGGTGAGAGATGGGAACAAGTGTCGGCTACGCGCGGCCAGTATCGCATCTACAGCAACTTGGACATTACCGTCTGTGCGGTTCTTGATGCCGACCGGCATCGACAAACCTGAGGCTAGCTCTCGATGTATTTGGCTTTCCGCAGTGCGGGCTCCGATCGCAGCCCAGCTGATGAGGTCCGCATAGAACTGGCCAAATGTCGTGTCGAGAAACTCGGTTCCGGCGGGAACCCCGAGTTCCAGCATATCGGCGAGCAGTTGCCGAGCCAGGCGCAACCCCTTGTTGATGTGGTAGGATTCGTCCAGGTCCGGATCATTGATGAGTCCTTTCCAGCCGACGACCGTGCGCGGCTTTTCGAAGTAGACGCGCATGACAATGAGCAGGGCATCGGATACCGCGTCTGCGATCGGCTTGAGTTTGGTTGCGTACTCGAGCGCGGCCTTCGTATCGTGTACGGAGCAAGGCCCGACTACTACGAGAAAGCGCGCATCTGCGCCGTCGAGAATCGCCTCGATCGCTCGGCGGGCTTCGTATACTCTTGTTGATGCGGTGTCAGTGAGGGGGATCTCTTCGGCGAGTATGGCCGGCGAGAGCAGTGGCCGGATTTTGACGATACGTAGATCATCAGTTTTCATAGGTCGGTTCGCCACCGGAAAGAACCGAAGAATTCTCGAACGAGCAAAGGGTGCCCCAAGGATAAACGGGACATCTGTCCTGAAGTAGATAGAGCGTACCCGAGTACGGGAAACTATGTCAACCGACTGCCGGAACTCTTAATATCGGTGCCGTTCGTGCTCCTCCAACAAGCCTGATCTTTATTCTCTAGAGACATTTTATACAGGATGGCGTTGTCCATTCCGATTTGCGTTAAATTTTTGGGATACCGGCTGCCAGCTATTGCGTTAATTTCGTTATTGTCACCACAGGCTTGAATTGATCGACGCTTCAGCTCGATCTGTCAGTTGTTCACATCAGTAGTGCCGATTCTACACGTTAGTCGTAGCGGCGGTCTGTCGGACTTAAACCCTCTTTCGCGATTTCTGAACATCGCGAGCTTGTACCGTTCCTCGAATTGTGCCGAGGTAAAGCGACTCAAACCTCGTGCCCACAAATTGAACGTTATCACCATAATACGGAAGACAATTTCTGGTCATAAATTTTTTATTGTTTCTGGCTATCGAGCTATTACAATAGCATTGTTTTGGCCGGAGGTGTTCTATGGCAGCTAGAAAACATTACGATGAAGATCTCAGAGTCATCGGACAGGCGCTCGAAGCTGGGTGGGAATGGAGAGGCAAAGCATTACGCGCAGGAATGG
>DASWCL010000043.1:0-3906 GCA_036390135.1 Binatia bacterium | reverse complement strand
GGGGTGGTCCGAATTCCCGACCCGTAACCGTTTCGGTTTTTACGGGACTTTGCGGTTACTTGACGGGACCTTTCGGGATTAGACGCATACTATATCAAATTTGATTTGCTTTTAGTTACGCGTCACTTCGCTACTATTTGGACTTTTTTATTTTCTTAGCGGCGTGGTTCAAATCCACTCGCCCCGACCATTTCTTTTTTCTCTAAATTCCAACTGCAGCATCTTGTCAGAACCTGATGGCGGGAACGAGATTGGCCGGGCTGAACGTCGGGTTCAGACAAATTTCTTCTGTTGAAAATGTTTGCCGCTACACATGACATCTGGTCGCTTTGGATCGGTGTTGTCACTCGCAATCAGCCTATTGGCGCGTACTCAAACGTTAAGGTTTGCCGCGGCAACATGGAGAATTTCGCGTGCGACGAATTCATGCACGCGAACTAGCCACAGATTCGCACTTAAAGTACGCCAACTGACAATCAAATTACGTTTAGGTTTCAACGGAATTTTTTGTCTGAACCGAACGTCGAAAGTTGCTTGTTCCACGCCTACTGGATAATATCCATGCCGCCTTCCCGGATTTCGCTTCGCTTCAGCTAGACTGAACTATGTAATCTCGCGCTGATGGTTAGGGGATTGGGTGTTTGCGAAACCAGCCGACAAGAAAATCGCCCAGCGAGCGAATTTTTTGCGGTGTTGGCTTGCCCGGACAAAAGACCAGGGAAAGCGGATGCACGGGAATCGGGAAACGACTGAGGATTTCGCGCAGGGCGCCGCATTGGAGATCCTCTGTGACGCAATAAAGTGGCACGATGGCGATTCCTAAACCCGCCAAGGCAGCCTTGCGCAGCATCAGCACGCTGTTAGAGGCAAACGGACCTTGCACTTTAACCGACACTTGGCCAGCGCCGCCCAGGTGCCAGACGCGGTCGCTGGGGTCTGAGTTGATGTGCACCAGGCATTGATGGCGCGCGAGCTCGCGCGGCTGCTGCGGTTCTCCATGTTTTCTGAGATAGACCGGCGCGGCGCACAATAACCAGCGCAGATTAGCGATCTTGCGCGCGACTAAATTTGAATTGCCGACGGACGTGGTGTGCACCGCGACGTCGAAGCCGCGCTCGATAAAATCGTAGGCGCGAAACGACAAATCGTCGAGCATCAAACTGATATTGAGATAGGGATTCGCCGCCGCGAAGCTCGCGATGGCATCCCCTAGCGCCAACGTAGTAAGCGACTTCGGCGCAAGAATTTTAAGCGAGCCCTCAGGCTCCTTTTGCGTTCGTTTGAGCGAGCCTTCGTTCTGTTCGATTTCCGTAATCACCCGCTGACAAAACTCAAAATGTTTCGCCCCGGCTTCGGTGAGCGTGATGCGCCTCGTGGTGCGCGTCAGCAGCCGCACGCCCAAATGCTTTTCCAGGTCGGTGACGTGGCGCGAAACCAACGGCCGCGACAAACCTAAGGTTTTAGCGGCTTCCGAAAAGCTGCCGAGGCGGATGACCTCGACAAAACTCTGCATAGTGCGAAGGCGGTCCATGTCGATTTCAATTGGTTAAAATTCTGCAATCCTGGTTTTAACAATTGCGCTCTTCTCCAACCGAAGCGAGAGGGCGTAGGGTTCCGTATTGCGGTCCGGCATCCAGTAATCCATGCCTTGAGCGCTTGTCAAGCGACCGGACAAGCGCTACGGAGTCATCATCACGAGAGAAAAGAGTGCCAGCACGATGACGAAAAGTCGATTTGTAACAGACTGTGCGGCGGCGATTGCTGCCGTTTCTCTTTGGGTTTGCCTGTTGCTTGTGGGTATGGCTCAAGCCGCCGAGCAACAAAAAAAAATTCGCATTGCCATTCCAAGCATCGTGATCGATTTTGCGCCGCTCTGGATCGCGCGCGACAAAGGAATTTTCCGCGACGAGCGGATCGATCCCGAGGTCACTTATATTCAAGGCAACATTCGCGTCGTTCAATCTTTGGTCGCCGGAGAAGTTCAATTCGGCATCGCCGGTAGCGCGGGCGCCGTATCGGCGCGAGCGGCAGGTGAAGATGTGATTATTGTGGCTGTGCCCATGAATCGTCTGGATTACACGTTCGTCGGGCGCCAGCCGGTCAACAAGTCTGCGGATCTTACGGGCAAAAAGGTCGGCATCGGCGCGGTCGGCGGCTCCGACGAGGTAGCGACACGGATTGCGCTCGAAAAGCTCGGGGTCAATCCTGCGAGCGTCACCATGCTCACGGTTGGCGGGTCGGCAGAGCGATTAGCCGCGCTGCGCGCCGGCTCGGTCGATGCCGCGACTGTTGGCGGCGCGACGTTTATCGGCGGCGGCGCGGGTCTGTACAAGCTTATCGATCTGACCGATCTGGGGGTCGAGTTTCCTTTCACCGCGATCTTTACGACAAAACGATTTGCGGCAGCGAATCGCGATACCGTTCTCGGCTTTGTCCGGGGCTATATGCGCGCGGTCCGTTTCTTTCAGGAGAATAAGGAAGAAGCGATCGCCATTACCGCCCGTAATCTCAGGACGACCAACAAAGAACTGCTCGAGCGCCAATGGTCTTACGTGAAAGATCATGTGTTCGAAAAAATTCCTTACGCCTCGGAGAAGGGTTTCAAGCTGATCTTTGATATGCTCAGTCCGAGAAATCCGAAAGTGGCGGCCCTGCGCACGGAAGATGTATTTGACGGGAGCTACGTTAAAGAGTTAGTGGACAAGGGATTCTTCAAATAGCGAGGTCTAAGCAATGACAACGAAATTAGCTAATGGGAGCGGAGCGAGGATAGATGTTCATGCCCATGCCTTTACGCCCGAGTTTACCAACGTGCTGAGAAAAAGCGTATCTCGACCGCTTGCCATAAGAACCATCTGGGAATGGGATGAGAATAGATTCTTGGGTGAAATGGATCGCTGGGGTGTTACGTTACAGATTTTATCATTGCCACAGATGTATGAGTACTTCGATTGGGGAAATCGCAACCCGGCGCTTGAAATGTCTCAGGTCGCCAATGATGAATACGCCCAAATATGCGCAAAGCATCCGGAACGGTTCAGGATGTTCGCGTCCATTCCGATGATGGACGCCGACCAGGCCTGCAAGGAGCTAGAGAGAGCAAGGCGTTTCCCCGGATTCTCTGGTATTACTCTCTGCACCCATATTCGAGAGCGAGCGCTGGATGAGCCAGAGTTCGCGGCCTTCTTTGATTATGCCAACGCGAGTGGTTTGGCGATGTTTCTTCATCCGCTGGAACGGCCGTTGCCCAAAGAGTGGAGCGTTTACCGTCTCGATCACCTCATCGGGCTGCCAGTCGATACGACCTTTGCGTTATCGAGACTCGCACTAGGAGGCTTCTTCGACAGATATCCAAAACTCAAAATCATTGCTGCCCACGTCGGCGGAGCCATCCCCTTTTTAACCCGTAGAATCGAGAGAGCCTTTCGTGAGGGCAAAAGCCAGTACAAACCCAGTCATTATTTCGGCCAACTCTTTTACGACACGGCGGGACCCACTGACGAAGCCATAGTCGCCTGCGTTGCCAGAATGTTTGGTTCCGAACAAATCGTATTCGGCACAGACTATCCCTTCGGGCTCGGGCAAGAGGGAAAGCAGTATACTGAACATGCCGTCGGGGTGGTCGAAGAGTCAGGGTTGAGCGAGACGGATTTGGCAAAAATATACGGCGGCAACGCGCGGCAGCTATTGCACATCGACTAGCGCAAAGCGCGACCGCCATCGAGGGCAACATATGATTCGTGTCGGATTCGTCATCGGCGGTTATCCGCCCGAAGAACACAAACGGCGCGCCGACGTAGCGCTGTCGTATTCAACCGCAGAGATCCAAGTGGGCATCGTCGATGTGGCGGCTAGCCCCTACTTTTATGGCATGACGCCTACCGAGATTCAGCTCGTGGCGCCGGC
>DASWCL010000042.1:0-6706 GCA_036390135.1 Binatia bacterium | reverse complement strand
CACAGCTGGCCGGTGTAACCATCGGTGTAATTCGGCTCGTCGCAACGATCTAAACTTTACTGCTGGTCATTCTCGAAGAGCGACCGCCGCGTTACATTGCCGAGCAGCTGAGCGCGGCCCGAGCGATGCCGCCAGGATTTGCCATGCGGGCAGAGCGCTAGCCACAATGAGTTTCAATCTCGATGTTGACCGCGCTGAATCATCCGCCGCTATTTCTATCGCTTCATCTCGGCCAAAACTTCTTGGAGCAGCTTATAGTCAACCAACTGGCTGACCGGGATTTCGGCTTTGATTTTTGCCTGCTCCCGGATCTCCTTGATCTCGACCTTCACGGCGTCGTCCGAGGTCGTGCCGTCTCTGGTGAAGGCCTTGATGATCTCGCGCAGCGAGAGTCCGGCGGTCTTGCGGTCAAGTTTGAACTCATCCATTAACAAGCCGGCTACCTTTTCTTGGTTTGCCGGATCTCGGGTGAATTCCATTCCCTTGAGCGTCGCGCGAATCATGCGTTTGACCTGTGCGGGGTTGCTCTTCATCTTGGCGTCCGTGGCTCCGAGTCCGGCAAAGGGCGACTGAAGATAATCAACGGCGTTGCCGAGGTTGCGAAAGCCCAGCTCCTCTGCCCTGAAGTTGAAGGGAATCGAAAGCATCGCCACATCCGCTGCTCCGCTCTGCAGCGCAGCCAGAGAATTGGCCACGTCGCCGGTGGAAATAAAGGTCAAGTCTTTGTCGGGGTTGACCCCATGGGCTCGAGCCATGACCTTGGCCGCATAGGTCGGCGTCGCGACCAAGCCGGTCGTGGCAACGACCTTGCCGGCTTTCAGCTCTTCAATCGACTTGATCGCCGGCTTGGCGAGCATGTAGACGATCACTCGGTCCAGGGTGAACATGGTCGCTTTCATCGGCACCCCGGTGGCGGCGGCGCGCATCGCCGAGCCGATGGCGGAGGTATAATCCAACTCACCTGTGACCATACCAGAGACGCCGACGTCAGTCTTTATCACTTCCAAAGACACGTCCAATCCTTCGGCTTTGTAGATGCCAATCTTATCGCCGACGTAAAAGTTGAGAAACGTCATGCTCTTGGCAGGCATGGCAACCCGCACCTTCTGCGCCGCGGCTTCGTCGACCCAAGCCACGCCGATCAAAAGGAGAGCAGCAAAAATTAGCAAACACCGCGCACCTAGATTCTTGACCCCTGGGTTCATTTTTTTTTCCATTGTCATGCTGCGCTCCTGCTAAAGCCTTCCGCCACGCTGAGGAAACTGGCGGAGTGTAAGGAAATACAAAATCGCTGTCAATTAAGAATCTTTCAATATGCTGCCTCGATCTGATCTTGTCCTTGACGCGCCGCCGGGGCTTTTACTAACTTGGGCCACCTAACCCTCAGCATCACGGAAGGAGAAGAACTCAATGTTTTACTTTCGAGTGGTGCTCTTGATCGTTTTTCTGGTCCTTGATCGTGGCTTGGTGGCCGGCGCCGGAACGGCGCCGACGAAGATGATCGTCGCCTATGCTTCGATCAGTCCGCGCGTAGCGCCATTGTGGGCGGCGCAGGAGCAAGGATTCTTCAAGAAATATGGCATCGAGACGGAGCTGATCTTCGTGCGCGGCGCGCCGACGTTGGTTGCTGCGTTGACTTCCGGCGATATGGACATCGGCTACACCGGTGGAACCGCGGTGCTCGGGGCATCGGCGGCAGGGATAGATTTGAAAATCTTGGCGGTGCTGACGAACCGGGTTACCTACGATCTGGTGGCGCGTCCCGGGATCAAGAGCGCGGAAGATTTGCGCGGCAAGCGATTCGGCGTCACCAGCATCGGCGGAACGCTTTGGATGGGGGCCGTGTTGGGACTGGAGCGCTTGGGCATCGATACCAACCGGGACGACATTCGCTTCTTGGTGATCGGCGACCAGGTGGTGCTCAGTCAAGCGCTTGAGGATAATCGCATCGATGCCACCGTGGTCGACATCGTGTTTAGCAAGAGGCTGCGTGAAAAGGGCTTTCCGATACTCGCCGAGTTTCACAAATCCAACTTGCCCATCGCCAGTACGAGTGTGGTTGCGCGCGGCGCCTATATCCAAAAAAACCCGCGCGTGATGGAGAACTTCATGAAAGCGATGTTGGAGGGGATGGCTTTCGTCCTCGGGCCGGTGAACCGGGCGGCAACGTTAAAGATATTGCAGCGGCGACTTAGAGTGAACGAAAAAGAAGCGGAGGAGGGATTCTCGGATATTGCCATCGGCATGGACAAAAAGCCATTTCCGTCGATGGCCGGTTTGCGCAATATCCAGCGGCTGATGAAGCTCCGTAATCCCAAGCTGGGAAACGCCAAGGTCGAAGATCTCGTCGACGACCAGATCCTGCGCAGACTCGATGAAAGCGGCTTTATCGACAAACTCTTCGCGGCTTACGGGGTGAAGTAGGGGCGAACCGTTTGACCGCCAAGTTTGCAGGAAAGAGGTTAACCCCTAAGCCTCAGCGACCATCGTGTTCAGCTGGTAATATATCTCTCCAACTGCTCGATGATAAACTTTTGGTCTGTGATGATGGCTTTCACCAGGTCGCCGATGGAGATAATGCCGACGAGTTTGCCGCCGTCGATCACCGGAAGATGGCGGATGCGCTTGTCCGTCATGATCGCCATGCATTCTTCGACCGATTGCTCTAGGTGAGTATAAGCGACGTGGGTGGTCATGATTTCCTTGACGAGGGTATTCGGAGAGGTTCGGCCAAGGAGAACAACCTTGCGCGCGTAGTCGCGTTCGGAAATGATGCCGACCAGAGTCTGATCGTCCATGACCACGAGGGCGCCGACTTCTTTTTCGGCCATGCGACCGAGGGCTTCGAATACCGTCGCCCCGGTGTCGACGCACCAAACGTTACGACCTTTAACCGTGAGGATGTCTCGAACCGTCTTCATCGGAGACCTCCGTTCAGCGCATAGGGATCGAAGAATTTATACAACCAATTAGCCACGGTGTAAAAGGCATCGGCATCGCTCGGCTGACCCATCCTTGACAGACTGAGACGGCTCTCGATATATCTTCCCTGCGTCTGTAACGGGTTTTTTAACGATGGACCGAACCAGGGTGACAAGTCTTTTTTGCCGAGCGGCTGTCGCGGTCCTTTGGTCCTTGGCTTTGACCGCGCCTGAGTCCGGCTTCGGCCAGACCCAACTGCCGAAGCTCACTGTGGGCACGCTCGGCGCTCCATCGACCAGCGTTTGGATGGTCTCGGTGTTGGTCGCGAAGCGTTTCGATCTAAAAAACGGCATCGACATCGAATGGCTCGAACAGCCGACCACGGCCGCCCTATACAACGACTTTGCCGCGGGCTCCTACAAGGTCGCCACCGGCGGGGTGATCAGTTATGCGAACCAATTTGCCCGCGGCGTGAAAGCAAAGCTTTTTGCGACCTATCAAATCTTCGGCACCTCGGTAATCGTCAATACCGAGCGCGGCCCGAGTATCAATACTCTCAAAGACCTCAACGGCAAGGAAATCGCTGCGCCGCTCGCCTCGGAGAACACCAAGGCGATGGAAATTTATCTCAAGTGGGCGGGAGTCGATGTCAAATCACTCAAGATTAAAAACTTCGAGCAGCCTGGTGTGGTTGCGGAGCTCAAATCGCCGACGGGCTCGGCGGTGGCGGGCATCGTTTTTTCGCAAATACCGACGCGGCTAATTATGGACGATCCCAAGAAGTTCAAAGATTTGGTTTCCGCCGACGAGCTGGATGGCATGTGGAAACAAAAAACCGGAACAGATTTTCACTGGTTGTTAGGCTGGGCCGCGCAGGAAGACTTTGCCAAAGACAATCGCGAGCTGCTGCAAAGAATCCACAATGCGATGAAAGAAACGATCGAATGGTTCGCCAAAAACCAGGACGAAGCGCTGGAAATCGTCGCGAAAAAAACCAAAGAGTCGGTTCCAGTGCTGCGTGAGACCATCAAAGCCAAGAGAGTCCGATTCCAGCAGTTGACGGCGGAGTCCCAAGAAACGTCGATGATGGAGCTGTTCAAGCTCGGTGTTGACAGCGGCATGATCGCGAAGTTGCCGGACGCCAATTTTTTCTATCGCGGGCTCAAATAGTCGCGCCCCTGTCGTACTCGAATGGCATCATCCGAGCCTCTCCCCGCGCCGCGCGCGCTCAATCCTGCCGCGCTTATCTCCATCGGTCTATTGCTTGGCGGTTGGCAGGTCGCGTCATTTTTCTTACCTGAGTTTGTTGTTCCCGGTCTGCAATTGATCGGACTTGAATTCGTCAAAATGTTCGAAGAGGGAACGTTGCTTACCGATTCGTTGTTGACGCTTTTGCGCGTAATGCTCGGGCTCGTCGGCGGTTTTGTCCTTGGCGGGGTCTTAGGTCTGCTGATGGGCATCGCCAAAAAGAGCGAAGATTATCTGATGCCGGTGGTGAACTTTGTCATGGGTGTGCCGGCACTCTCATGGACGCTGATCGTGATCCTTTGGTTTCGCGGCACGGAAACCCGCGTATTCGCCTTGATGCTGGCGGTTTCGTTTCCGGTTTTCGCCCACAGCATTCTCGACGCCGTGAAGGGCGTTTCCAAGGAGCTGATGGAGATGACGCTGGCCTTCAGGCCGACCCGCGGCCAAATGTTGCGGCTGCTCATCCTTCCCTCGATTGTCCCAAACATCCTGACCGCGTGGAAAGTCGCCATCGGCTTTGCCGTGCGCGTCGTTATCGTCGCCGAGCTCGTGGGCGCTTCCACCGGCGTCGGCTATCGCATGGTGCAGCAACAAGCTTTGCTCAATATGAGCGGTGTGCTGGCCTGGACGCTGGTGCTGGTATTGATGGGTCTCATTCTGCAAAGCTCCATCACCGGCTTCGAGCGCCGTTTGCTTAAGTGGCGGCCGGCGGCGCGCTGACGCATGGCCAAAATTCAGTGCCGCAATCTCACCAAGATTTTTGACGCCGGCGGCGAGCGCTTCGAGGCGATCCGCGATCTCAGTTTTGACGTTCACGCCGGCGAGCTTGTCTCCGTCGTCGGTAAGACGGGCTGCGGTAAATCGAGCACGCTCAATATTGTGCTCGGCTTGGAACGGCCGACGAGTGGCAGCTTAACGATCGACGGTAGAGAACCCTATGCCGACTTCGAATCTTTTCGGGGAAAATTGGCAGCGGTGTTTCAGAGCGATCGGTTGCTGCCGTGGCGCCATGTTTTGGACAACGTGGCCTACGGATTGGATATCCTGCGTGTGCCGGAACGTGATCGGGCGGAACGCGCGCGGCGCTGGTTGGAAAAAGTCGGTCTCGACGGCTTTGAGGCCGCCTACCCACATCAACTTTCCGGCGGCATGCGCCAACGCGTCGGCATCGCGCGGGCTTTTTGCGTCGAGCCGGAAGTCATTCTCTGCGACGAAGCCTTCGGCCATCTGGACGAAGTGACGGCGACCCAACTGCGCGGCGACTTTCTCAAGCTGTTGAGCGAAACGCAAAAGACTTCGATTTTTATCACCCACGATATCGACGAAGCGATCGAACTCGGTAACCGCGTGCTGGTGCTCGGCAAGCCGGCGCATTTACTGTTCGAGGTAGCGATTCCGCGAGAGTTGAAGTATGACGCCGTTGCTCGGGGTGAGCTGAAGGCTCGGATATTGAACTCCATAGAGGTAAATCGGCAGATCGACTAGAAGCTCCGCGCGCTGTCAAATAGGAGTAGACCATGACCATGTCAATTTCGCTACGCCGGCGAGTGATGGAGTGCCTCTCAGGATTGCTTTTTCTCGGAATCTTGCCATGCCGTCTTGGAGCAGCCGAGCTATCGGTTTTACCCAAGGCGGAGAAGTCTCGGCTCGAAGTCGGCACCGCGGGCTCCGGGACGACGAGCCTGCCGTTGCTCGTCGCGTTGGACGGCGGCTATTTCGCCAAGCACGGCCTCAGTGTGTCGGTCAATCAAGTTGGCGCCACGGTGGCGGTGCAAGGGGTTATTTCCGGTACCATCGACATTTATCAGGGTGGCACCGCGGCGATCGCGGCGAACCTGGCCGGTGCGGATATCATTTACGTCGCTGCGGCTGTGGATCGAAACTCGCTCATTTTATTCGGTCAAAAAGGAATCACTTCGTTCGAAAAACTGCGCGGCAAATCGATTGCGACTACGTTTCCCGGCGCCTTCGGTGAAATCGCGATTCGCATGACGGCGCGCAAACAGGGCATGGAGATCGGCAAAGATTTTAAACTGCTGTATCATCGTAGCCCCGCGGAAGCGCTTTCGACTTTCCTGGTGGGAAACTCGGACGGGCTGGTCATCACGCCGCCGCAAACCGAGCTGGCGAAACAGCAAGGGTATCCGCTGATCATCGATTATTACAAGGAAGGTTTAAAAATCGTTGGCCCCGGGACGGCGGTCACACGCGAGTTCGCGCAGAAGTATCCCAATACGATCAAACTGTTTCTGATGAGTTATCTGGACGGGTTGAAAAGAGCGATCGACGACGAGGAGTTCGCCAAGAAAATCGAGTCGAAGTACACCAAGATCAACGACGCGAAGATCCTCAATGAAAACTACCAACAGGGATTGCGCGTCTGGAACCGCGACATGACGGTCGATCCGGTGGCGATCCGCGTCGTGCTCGACGATTCTTCCGATGCCAAAGCGAAAGGCGCCGATCCCAAACGCTTCTACGATAACTCGATTATCCAGGCGGTAAACCGCGACTACGCGGCGAAGTTGTTTCCGGG
>DASWCL010000041.1:0-14253 GCA_036390135.1 Binatia bacterium | reverse complement strand
AGAGATTCGGCCCGCTTGAGGTCTTCGATATCGGCATTCGTTCCGTACCACCTGATGACGTTCCCACGCGCGTCTCGAACCGGCACAGCACGAAACAAAAACCAGCGATACGCTCCATCGAAGCGTCGCAGGCGTGCCTCTTCTTGCCCTGGTTCTCCAGTGGTGAGAAGCCGTAGCCAAGTGGCCATTAGATTCTCTAGATCTTCAGTGTGAATCACAGCTTTCCAACCCCAACCAAGGGCCTCTTCCATCGATAGACCAGTATACTCGAGCCATCGTTGATTGAGGAATTCTGTGGTGCCATCTGGCCAGCAGGACCAGGCCAGGGTGGAAATCTTATCGACCATCGTCCGGAGAAAATCTTCGGACGCCTGCATTGCGTTGAGCTCCCTATCCATTAAGCTCTCGTTTGGTGTTGATTTCGATCGGAGGTGCTGCTTCACCTTGACTCAATGATTTGCTTTGTGTCGGCAGTCTTGATTGAGGTAGCCCAATCACTCACGTCCGTAGGCTATATTAAAATTGATTAGTACCCAAGACGGAGGCTCCTCCAGTGGCACCACGGGTTGCCTCGCGGCTTTGAACGATAATCTCGCTTGACAGCCTGGCTGCCGTTTGTTACCCGTCGCGACGGGAAGAGTGTCGCTCGCTAACGGCCGAATCTTTGAGTGCCGATCACAACGATTGGCACATTTGAAATGGCTGGAACGATTGGAATCTTCTGAATTGCTGGAGGATTTATAGTGAATAACGTCGAACCGAAAGGTGCAGTTCATTGGATCGATCACTTCGTCGTCGGCACGAACGATATGGTCGCTTGGGCTGATTGGGCGGTAAATGCCATCGGCCTTACCCGCAGACCGCTCATCGGACTCACCACGGCGGCGCGAAAAAGAAATATCAAGATCACCTGTTTTCTTTGGTGGGATGGTGGGTCGTGCCGCATCGGCGCATTCCTTCAACCCGAGATCTACCCGCCGGCCAAATCTCTCGGCGAAGATCTGCCCCGTTGCGGCTTTTACATCCGGCCAGAGGACATCGATACGCATTTGCGCCGGCTCGATCGATACAAAATCCCGCATTGCGATCCAATCCGCACCGCTGCCGACGGCGAGGAGGGAACCGTTATTTATTTCGCCGATCCCGACGGCAATCAGTATGAGTTCTGGGCGCCCGTACATATGCCCGAAGGAACGATGGAGATCGCTACGGAAGAGAGAGTCGGCCGCATCAGCCACTGTGTCTACGGCGCCCGCGATCTTGGACGAACCTCCGCCTTTTTCGAAAAATATTGCGGCATTGCGCCGGAGCAAAATTCCCAAACTGCCGAGGGAACACTGGTTTTACGGCTGCGCGCGGGTGGCCGGCTAGTCTACAAGCTGGTCGACAAAGTCGACGAGCGCGTTTCCGGACATGGAACCTGGTGGGACATGCACACGGCGCTGACCGTTCGTCAGGAAGAGTTCCTGCCCAACTACCGGCGCATGTGGGACGGCATTCCCGAAGAAGACGGTTATAAAGCTGACTTGAATCTTTCCCTGGAGCAACAAGAAGCGCTGCCGGCGCGCACCGGTCTGCATCGCAGTCCGGTCGGCATCCGGTGGAAGGAAATCTGCGACCGCGGCGATGAGTTCTACGACTGGGACTGTCACTCGTTTCACTTCATGGGCGGCCGACCGTTGAAAGCCGACGGCTCGATGGCGCGCTACGAGGCGATCGAACAGGAAGAATATCTGGTCGCGCTCGCCGAATCTCTACAAAAAGGCGCGCA
This sequence comes from Binatia bacterium, assembly GCA_036390135.1. Classification (GTDB taxonomy): domain Bacteria; phylum Desulfobacterota; class Binatia; order UBA9968; family UBA9968; genus DP-20. The sequence goes on along the minus strand of DASWCL010000041.1, from coordinate 12,482 downwards.
ACCAGGATTGATGAAGGGACTCCGCAACGAAAACCCGTTTAAGCCTCGCAATGCTTGATGCGCGACCGGTGAATTGTTCCAATCGTTCAAAACGTTCAAGTCGTTCAAATCGTTTGCAGAGGCACCTCGCATCCGAAACCTTTTTGAACAGTGTGAAACTTGAAATTTTCATCACCGGGTCGGGACGTAATCCGAGCCCATTCTTAATGAATCTTAATGAATAAGGAGAAGCATGATGGCGCAGCATATTCACGGACCGCTTTACTATGAACGGATGGGACGCACGGGGCCGGTGATCGCCTTCGTCCATCCGAACCCGATGGACAATGCGTGCTGGATTTTTCAGATGGGGCATTTGTCGACCTGGTATCGCTGCATCGCCATTGACATCCCGGGATACGGCCGCTCGCCCAAGGCCGACGCCGGCCTGACGATGAACGACATGGCCGAAGCTTGCTGGGAAGCGATCGACGAAGCGGCACCTGGCGAGAGCGCGATCCTGGTCGGCTGCTCTGTCGGGTCTTCGCTCGCTCCCCACATGTATCATCAGCGTCCAGACAAAACTGCTGCACTCGTGTTGTCGGGCACCGGTTACAATCCCAACAAGGAATTTACCAAGGGGCGCATCGATAACTACACGACAAACGGGATCGACTACCGCTGGGCTTACACGTTCGAGGATCTAAGCGCGGCGTTTCGCACCACCCCATTGGCGCACTTTTTTGCGAATCTATTCACCGAGCGGAACGAACTTGCCGACGTAGAGACGATCATCCACCAGTTCAAAGCGCTCGCGCAGCCCTATCCAGAAGGCCATCATGAGCATATCACGTGCCCGACAATCATTCTGACCGGTAGCGAAGACAACAGCCATCAACGTGCCTTCGCGCTCAAGGCGCGCATACCGAATTGCGAATTGAAGACTTTGCCCGGAGCAGGTCACGCTTGTCAGATCGAGCAGCCCTGGCTATTCGACCGCTTCATGATCGAATTTCTTAGCAAGCACGGCCTTTTCCCCGGCGCATCCAAGCCTCAAAGGTCGATTGTCTGACTGGCCGCCGATCGGGTCGGCAGATTCGGATCGAGCGAGCGCGGACGTTAAAAACCGGCAGCTCCCGCGAATAGATCAAATTAATTTTGAGTCTACTCCGTGTTCTCTGCGCCTGGGCAGTGAGTTTTCCCGATCGCGATTCCGCGGTGGAGTTGATTTAGGCGGGATTCTTTCACACACTAGAATATATCTTCGCGCGCGGGTTAGCGCGCGATTCTCCTAGATCACGCAATGCCATCGGTCATCTCCATCACCAATCTTACTAAAACCTACGCGTCAAAGCTTCAGGCGTTGAAACCTACCAATCTCGAGATCCGCAAAGGTGAAATCTTTGCTCTCTTGGGGCCCAACGGCGCGGGCAAAACGACCTTGATCAATATCGTCTGCGGCATCGTCACGCTGAGCGGGGGAGTTGTGCTCGTCGATGGTCACGACATCGCGCGTGAGTATCGCGTGGCGCGATCGAAGATCGGCCTTGTGCCGCAGGAGTTGACCACCGACACCTTCGAGACCGTGTGGGCGACGGTGAGTTTTAGTCGCGGTCTGTTCGGGCGAGCGTCAAATCCGGCACTGATCGAGAACGTGCTGCGCGATCTCTCGCTTTGGGAGAAGCGCGACGACAAGATCATGACGCTGTCGGGCGGCATGAAGCGGCGCGTGCTGATCGCCAAGGCGTTGGCGCACGAGCCGGAAATTCTTTTCCTGGACGAGCCGACGGCAGGAGTGGATGTGGAACTGCGCCGCGACATGTGGGCGCTGGTGCAGCGGCTGCGTAAAAGCGGCGTCACGATCATTCTGACCACGCACTATATCGATGAGGCCGAGGAAATGGCGGACCGGATCGGCGTGATTCACAAGGGCGAGCTCATCGTCGTCGAAGAGAAAAGCGAGCTGATGAAAAAGCTCGGCAAAAAACAGCTGACACTGAATCTGCTGGAGCCGCTGGCTTCGGTTCCTCTCGAACTGAGCGACTGGCGTCTGGCGTTGAAGTCTGGCGGGCATGAGTTGGAGTACACTTTCGACGGCAGTCATGAGCGCAAGGGCATCGCGACCTTGCTCGAACGCTTGAGCGAACTGGGGATCGGGTTCAAGGATTTGAACACTCGCCAGACCTCGCTCGAGGACATCTTCGTCAGCTTGGTGAGCGATCGTAAATGAGCGCGGCACTCAACCCATTGGCATTCAACCGGCACGGCGTCTGGGCTATCTACAAGTTCGAGATGGCGCGCGCCCTGCGCACGCTCTGGCAGAGCGTGGCGACACCCGTGATCACCACCTCGCTTTATTTCGTGGTCTTCGGCGCGGCGATCGGCTCGCGCATGAGTCAGGTGGACGGCGTGGCCTACGGCGCTTTCATCGTGCCGGGGCTGATCATGCTGTCCCTGTTCACGCAGAGCATCTTCAACGCCTCGTTCGGCATCTATTTTCCCAAATTCATCGGTACGATCTACGAGCTTTTTTCCGCGCCGATATCTTACCTGGAGATCGTCCTCGCCTACGTCGGTGCCGCGGCGACCAAGTCGATCATGCTCGGTCTGATCATCTTGGCCACGGCAGCGCTGTTTGTGCCGATCAAGATCCTCCATCCGTTCTGGATGATCGCATTTTTGGTGCTGACGGCGACGACTTTTAGTCTAGTTGGCTTCATCATCGGCATTTGGGCGAAAAGTTTCGAGCAGCTGCAGTTCATTCCCATGCTGATCGTGACGCCGCTGACGTTTCTCGGCGGCGCTTTTTATTCGATCGAGATGCTGCCGCCGGCCTGGCGCACCGTCACCTTGTTTAACCCCGTGGTTTATCTGATCAGCGGTTTTCGCTGGAGCTTCTACGAGTCGTCCGACGTGAGTGTGGGTGTGAGCCTCGCCATGACGCTGGGATTTTTTGTGATCTGCCTCGCGATAGTGGGATGGATATTTAGGACCGGGTATCGGCTGAAGAGCTGAAAATGGCGAAAAAAACCAGCGCCGGCCTTTTATTATATCGCCATCGGAGCGAACTCGAAATTTTTCTCGTGCATCCCGGCGGACCCTTCTGGGCAAAGAAAGACGCCGGCGCATGGTCATTACCGAAGGGAGAAATCGGCGAAGGCGAGGAGCCGCTTCAGGCTGCCAAGCGAGAATTTACCGAAGAAACCGGTTTCCCGATCGTCGGTGAATTTCAGCCGCTCGATCCACTAAAACAATCGGGCGGCAAGGTCGTCCACGCGTGGGCGATCGAAGCCGACTGCGATCCGTCTAAAGTTCGAAGTAATTTATTTTCAATGGAGTGGCCGCCAAAATCGGGAAAGACGCAGCAGTTCCCGGAAGTCGATCGCGCCGCATGGTTCAATATCCCGGACGCTCGGAAGCGGATCCTTGCCGGCCAAATCGGTTTTATCGACCAGCTCATTTCGGTCCTCGCGATCATGAAAGCGTCGGAACCACTATCGCGTTAAACGCTGTGCTTATATCGGAGGTCATCAGGCCGCGAATCCGAAAATCTCATGGCCGGATTGAGAGAAGCGACATTCGGGGTCAAACGGGGCTAAGTCAAAGTTTTGCTTTTGACTATTCTTCCCGGTGTCCGCTCTGTTCCTAAATTTCAACGCAAGACACTAGCCACGCTCGCTAGAGCTAATTCTCCCACACCGGTTTGACGGCTGTGTCGAGCCACTTTCGCGCGTCCTCGATATAGGCCTTATTCGCAACCACGATCGGTTTGACATTGGAACCCCAGCCATTTTCCATTGAGGTCTTGGATTTAAATCCCTTCCGGGCACTCGCTCTACCTACTGCGTCAATCGCCGCTTGCCCTTCGGGCGAGATCAGCCATTCGGCAAAGAGCTTGGCAGCTGTCGGATGAGGCGCTTTGACATAGATGGCCGCCTGTTGCGGCGAGACCACCGGCACAGCGCCTCTCGCAAAATCGATCGGACTGCCGACCTCCTTTTCGTGCACGACGTCATGGAAGAGCGCCGGCATCACGATGGAGTATTCGCCCGCGATTAAAAGACGAAACATGGCGCTCGTGCTCTTGTGAATTGGAACATTCAAAGACTTCAGTCCCTTGATGAAATTGGCCCAGCGCGCATCGTCCTTCCAGTCATCCTTAAAGGCCGCCAGCATGGAGCTGAGCGGACCTGCTCTCATGGGATCGTCCAACGCCACGATCCCTTTGTATTTGGGATTTGTCACATCCTCCCAGCTCTTCGGCGCCTCTTCGCGTTTCAGTTTCTTGGTGTTGTAAGCGAGCGCTTGAATCTGCAGGCTGACCACCGGAGCGATAGCGTCATTGACGAACAAGGCATTACCCTGCACGGTTTGGTAGGGTTGCGTTGCACCGGCGGCATGAAGAACCAGCGGCGCTTCAGTGAGAATGACATCGACGCTCGCCTGATTCCCCTGGTTTTCGGTCAAGGTCCGGGTCGTGACTTCCGATCTCGTCGCCTGCCAATAGGCCGTGTTGATACCGGGAAAACGTTTACTAAAAGCGTCCGTTAGCGAGCGAATATGATCGACATCCCAAACCGTGTAGACGACCAGCGCGCCTTCCTGTCTGGCTTTGGGATAGAACTCTTTCGCCAGTTTCTCGAATCGGGGATCGTTTTCGGGTCGCGCCTGAGCGAACGCCAATTGGTTAGTCAACGCTAAGGCGAACATCACGGAGAGGAAAGACGGCCATAGTAGTTTCTTGATCATGCCAGGTTCCTTTTTTTTCCGTTCGAGTGAAAGAATCCAAACAATTTAGTTGGAAAACTCCTTGCCAGCCTAACCGGGCGCTTGTAACATTCTTCGAGCGTCGCCACAAGCAGCGATTCGATGGATTGGAAATCTCCAATCGAACGTCAAGAGTCTACCGGGTATTTTTGGCTGCCAGCCGATGGCCAATGACGACCGATCCAGGTATATAAGGCGCTGCCGCCGTCTGTCCGGTTACTTATTCTCGATCACCGTAAATGCCACCAAGGCACTGACCAGCGCGAGGCCGAGCGAAGTCAACATGACGCCGCGAAAACCGAAGACAAAGGAATCGTCGATCGCCTGTTTCAAAGCGAGCCGCATCTGATGGTCGATACTGGAGGAGGGTTCCGCTCCGGCGAGTTTGACCCGTTGCGCGTCGATGGCGCGACGCACTTCGGGGGATAGATCCATCGGTGCCAAGCGTCGATCCAACTCGCGGTTGAATGAGTGCACGATCACGATGCCCAGAACCGCAATTCCCAAAAGTCCGGCGATGCGTGACACGGCATTGTTGACGCCGGAGGCCACGCCGGCACGACTTTCCGGCACGGCGTTCATCACCGTCGTGGTGAGGGGCGCAATGCTCACCGCCATTCCTAATCCGAGCACCATCATGGCGGGGAAAAATGTCGTCCAGTAACTGCCGCCCACTCCGGGAATCATAAATAGCCCATATGCTAACGCGGTGATCGCGGGGCCGGCCACCAGTGGCGGCTTGGCGCCGTACTTTTTGACTAATCCACCCGACCAGCGCGAGAGCAAAAACAAAATAAGAATGAAAGGCAGCCAGGCGGCACCCGCGGCCGTCGGCGAATACTCTTGGACCTGGATCAAATTGAGCGGCAAGAAAAACATGCCGCCACCCAAGGCGGTGTAAAGAAACAGCGTCAGGAGATTGGCGCCGCTAAAATTGCGCGAGCGAAACAACGCGAGGGGCAGCATCGGGTGCGTCGAGCGCGTTTCGACGAGTAAGAAAGCTGCGAGGGACAGCACGCCGCAGATAAGCGAGACGATTACCAGCGGATGGCCGAAGCCTAAATTTGAAGATTCGATTAGGCCGTAAACCAACGTTCCCAAGCCTAACGTCGCGAGCGCAACGCCCCGCCAGTCCGAGGCCGTATTGGCATCGCGGTCTTTGCTTTCCGGAACGTGTGACAAAGAAATCACCACCACGATGAGCGCAAGCGGCACGTTGATAAAAAACACGGCGCGCCACGAGACATGCTCGATCAGCCAGCCGCCCATGACCGGACCGACACCGGCGGTAATCGCCGTGAACCCCGACCATGTACCGATCGCCTGCCCGCGCCTCGCTTCATCGAAACAGGCGCTGATGATGGCGAGGCTTCCCGGCACGAGCAGCGCGCCGGCCACGCCTTGAATTGCCCGGGCGACGATCAGTTGACTGACACTTTGCGCCAGTCCGCAACCGATCGACGCGAGCGCGAAGAGAGCGACGCCGAAGCAGAAGACGCGCCGCCTGCCGAAGCGATCGCCCAGCGAACCGCCGGTCAAAAGCAATGCAGCGAGAAAGAGCGCGTAGGACTCAACCACCCACTGCACGTCGAGCACCGTCGCGTCGAGACTCTTTTGCAACGCGGGCAGCGCGACGTTGACGACCGTACCATCGATGAAGGCCATGCTCGACCCCAAAATGGTCGCAGCTAAAATCCACGGCTCGGACACACGCGCGCATGGAACGCCGGTCGGCCGCGCGCGAATGACGCCTTCATCGCAGGGCTGTCGAAAAATATTCGCCATAGGCTAAAAAGTGTCCAGGGTTTAAATCGTTCGATCAGTTTACCATGGACTATCGTTCAATCGCTCAAGAATTGGACGACGTTCCAGGCCTCCAATCGCTCCCGAGGGCGAATTTTAAAGTGAGCGCAGCGGCGCCGAAGGATCTCTCGCTTCGAGCGAGGCGACAGCGAAGAGCGCGGCACGAATGTGTCGGTATAGACTTCCACGGGTCGACGGCTATTCATCGTTTGCCGGTCATCACACGCCGATGTGGATCGCGGTAGAGGAACGGATTGGCAGAAAATACGGCAAGGTATTGCCAGCCATCGTCGAAGCGATCGCCTTTATTCGAGAGCCGGCTAATAAGGCCGCGGTCATGCGCAGCGCCGCGAAAGGCTTGCCCTTGGCCAGCCCGAGGACACCGTCAAAGGATATGAAGTTATCAAGACGCTTTACGAACAGAAGATTTATCCGAGCGCGGAAGGCGTGCGCAATACGATTCGGCTGTTAGGCGCAAGCAACGAAAAGAGTCGCTGACTACTTTAGCCACAGCGTCAGCAAGAACGTTAAATGCTCCGGGGTCGCGGTTGAGCACTGCATATTCGCTTCGGGCCGGGCGAGGCAACTGTTGTAAACAAATATAGTCTTCCAAGTTCAAAATGATTGCATGACGGCGCCGACCGCGCCGAGAATGACAATGCCGCCAAGCGCCCAGGCGATCCGACGCGTAAGCATTCGATCCTTCGCCAGCCGCGCCACAAGCGGCAAATTGATCAGCGCGCTCATCGCTGAAGCGAGCACGGCTCCGATACCCGCCACCTTGACCGGTAGCGTTCCCGCGGAAGCGAGATTTGCCGCTGAAGCGACCGCGCTGGCGCTCGACACCGCGCCACCGATCAAGCTCACCGCATAAAATCCGAATTGCCCAAGCGATCGCTGGCCGAAGATGCCGGCAATCTCGAGAGCGAGAAAGATCAAGCCGAATTTAAATGCTGCGCTGAGGGAGAAAGGCGACTGAAGTGAGGATAGAAACGTGGAACCCGCGGTTTTGTCAATCTGCGCTTCTTCTGAATTGGTCGCGTCCCTCTCTTTGAGCCTTGGCTTGGGCTGAATTCTGGATGCGACAACGGCACCGAGGAGCATCAGCGCGAGCGGCACGCTCGAATCAAGCAATGCCATCGGCGCGAGCAGGCCGAGGATCACCGCGTTGCGCACCAACATCGCCGCCGTCGCCAACATCACGCCGCGATAGGTTACGTCAGCGAGGCCGCCATTGTATGGGCGCGCCCGCTGGGTCAGCTCGGTTACGGTCACCGTGCTGTTGACGAGTCCGCCGAGAAAACCCGTCAGCTCGATGCCTCGCGCGCCGTAGAGTTTCAGTAAAATGTAATTGGTAAATCCGAGCGCGGCGATGAGCAGCACCGTGATCCAAGCAGGCCGCGGTTGAATCAGACCCCAAGGGTCAACGGACCCCGCGGGTAGTATCGGGTAAGCGACAAACGCCAGTATGGCGAGGAGAATAGCCGAGCGCAATTCCGACTCGGTCAATGCATGGCTGAAACCAGCGAGCGGCTCTTTCCAAGCGAGCAGCGCGGCCGTCGCGACGCCGAGCGCCGTCGGTGTGAACGTATGTCCCTGGCCGGCGAGCAGGCCAATGAATCCCGTGAGAAGAAGCGCCGCCGAAGTGGTGATCTCCGCTCCCTCGTTCGTTCGAATCGTTTCCACGTTGAGAAGCACAACTAATATGCCGACCAACGCTAACGCTAGGAGAGAGTACGATTCGCCGAGCAATCCGCCCACCGCGCAGAGCACGGAGACAAAGGCAAATGTGCGGAGTCCCGCCTCCTTGCGGCGGCGCTCACGCTCGATCCCAATGAACAGACCGATCGCCAACGCCAGCGAAAGCCGGGAAAGCGTCGGCAGGTAGGGCCAGGAGGGAAGTTGAGTGAGCATGGGCCAGGCGTAGGAAAACGAAAGGTCTCGTTATCCGAGCCATTCGATATCGTAGATCCGCGCACCGTAAAAACTATGCCTGATCCACCGCTCTGCCACAATCCCGGAAAAGGATGGTGCAGAGGCTAACTCATCAACCGTCCGCCCGAGACATTGAGCGATTCTCCGGTGGTGTGCGACGAATCGCTCGAGGCGAGGAAGAGCGCCGCCTTGGCGACCTCGTCGTGCTTGGCGTATTTTCTGAGCGGCGTGAGCTCCAGGACTTGTTGTTCCAGCTGCGAAAACTCCATTCCTAATCCCTTCGCCCTCTCGGCGTACATTTCTCGAAGATCCGGTTCATCCATGCCGCCCGGGCAAATTACATTCGCGCGAATGCCATACGGACCGGCTTCTTTGGCAATCGTCTGCGTCAGGCCGACGAGGCCCCATTTCGCGGCGCAGAGCGAGCCGCGCAGAGCCATGCCTTCTCTGCCGGCGGTGCCGGAGATGCTGACAATGCTGCCGCTCTTTTGTTTGATCATTTGCTTGAGTACGGCGCGGCAGCAGAGAAATACCAACTTGAGGTTATACAGAAGAACGTCGTCCCACTGCTTTTCGGTAATCTCTTGCACTGGCACCAATGGGCCGCGAAAGCCGGCGCTGTTGACGAGCACATCGATCTTGCCGAACCGCCGAATGGTTTCGTCCACAAGGGAATTGACCTGCCGATCGTCGCTACAATCGGCGGTGATGGCGATCGCTTTCCCGCCTTGCCGGTTGATCGCTTGTGCGATGCCATCGAGCTGCGGCTTCATCTTTTCGAGATCGACCAAGACGACGCTCGCGCCTTCTTGAGAAAAAGTGTGCGCGATAGTTTCGCCAATCCCTCGTCCGCTGCCGATGATGAGTGCCACCTGATTCTTCAGTTTCATTTTGTCTCTCCCGCCCGTATCATCTACAGGAAAATAGCTACGTTAATTGGCTTGAAAGTATAAACACTCACCCGTGCCGGCGCGACGCTAAATGCTCGCGGCATCACTTCGGTTGGTAGTACTTTTCCATTAGGTTCTTGACACCCGCTTCCGCGCACGCTTCGTCAAACATCTGCCGCACGATCGGATCTTCGTCTTCATATTCGAGCTGATTGCCGCCGAGCTTGACATCGACGTCCGCCTTACCTCGACCCTCGCCCCACATCTCGTGAAATTTCTGGCTGCCCCAGCGCAAGGCCAAATAGCGCACGGGTTCCGATCCGGAATTGAAATGCTGGTGAAACCATTTGCCCGGTGGAACCACGAGACTGCCTGGTCGCCAATCGAAACGTCTAATCTCTCGCCCTTGGGGCCAGAGAAGAGAGTAGCCGTGACCGCTCAAGATGATGACGTGCGCGCCCGGCCCGTGAAAGTGGGCTTTTTTGTAGGTGCCGACGGAAAACTGCGAGATATGACCGCAAAGCGTATTCTCGGATAGCTCCAAACGCACCTGAGAACCGCCGCCGCCGCGCTCTTTCCATTCGAGCAGCTTGAGATTCTTCACGTCGGCGACAAAATTCGTCCGCCAGGTTCGGCCGGAATACCACGTGCCTGGGTTATTGAAATATTCCTCCTGTGAATTGAAGCGGTCGCGAAAGACGTAGGGACAATTGAAAATAAAATCGGTGTTGTGAATCAAATTGATCATGCAGGGCGCGCTGGTCACCGCGAGAAAACGCGCGGGCTCGGCGCCGTTGCCGTTGAAAAGTTGGTGCCAGGAGTTTAGCGGCGGAGAAAAAAGCGAGCCCTCCTGCCATTCAAACGTCCGTTTCGGTGCGCCCTCGTTCCAGATCGTCGTCGCGCCGCGTCCGCTGATCACGTAGATCAACTCCTCGTACATGTGCTTTTCCGGCTCTAAAGCTTTGCCCGGTGGAATCTCACAGATGTAGGCGTCGTTGGTTTCACCCGTGCCTTCCAAGCACAGACGCACGCCGAGTCCTCCCGTGCGCTTCCATGGTTCGAGCGCCACCGTCGCGATGTCTTCAACGAAGAAGCTTTGAATCAGGGGAATGCCTTCGCTCTCGACCCACGCTTTGTATGAACTCTTCTTGGGTGAGATCGACTCCGTGGAAATTTTCGGTTCTTCCATTCTGCTTTTCTCCAGGCGGCATCAATCGTTGGATCGCGAGCATTTTTGCCGTACACAATGGTAAAGCCCGGTTCGGGATTCGCGGCACCTGCTACGGCGATTCATTTTGTTCCTCGTGTATCCGCGAATTTCTTGTAAAACCCTTCCCGTTCCAGTTCGTCGATAACGCTTTCATCGACGAATTGCGTAAGATTAGCGTCGCCCTTGAGGTCGCTGGTTTGTCGTACCACATCGAGGGCGTTGTTCAGACCGCCGCGGTCGATACGTGGCGGAAAGGAAAACTTCGGGCCGTAATAGCTGTAGGTTTCGTCGAGCACGTTTAAATCCTTCTGTTTGAGACGATCGGCGTAGACTTTGATCGCCTTTTCTTTTTGGGTTTTGAACACGTAGATCCCTTGGCTATAAGCTCGCACGAAACGCTTGACGGTGTCCCGCTTGCTCGTCATAAAAGAACGCCGCACCATAATTAGGGTCTGCGGAAAAGACGCGTTCAAATCGCTCAAGTTGGCGAGAATTCTCAACCCCGCGTGCGCGGCCGCCACCGTCTCCGGCGGTGAAAGCACCGTGGCGTCGATTACGCCGCTGGTCAGAGCGGCTAGCCGCTCCGCCACACCGCCGCTGACCAAAATAGTCACGGCGCTCCGAGGAATATTCCATTCTTTGAGCGCCAAGCTGACCGCCAAGTCGTTGGAGCCGCCAAAGTTGAGGATGCCGAATTTCTTGCCGATAAGATCTGCGGGGCTCTTGAGCTCTTTGCGCACGACAACGCTGAAGGGAAATTTATTCAACGCGGCGGCGATGACTGCGACGTCGCCACCGCGTAAGAAAGCCGCCAGAGGCGCGATGGCCGAACCTTGGATAAAAGGCACGCTGCCCGAGATCAACGCCGCCATGCCGCGCGCGCTGCCCGGGATCAGGATCAGGTCGCCGATAAGACCGTTCTTCTCGAGCAGACCAAGATCTTTCGTCGCCCAGATCGGTCCCTGAAAGCCCGCATGGCCGTCGTAACCGATCATGATTTGTTCCTGAGACATGACGGCGCGGGGAGTGACGGCACTCAATGCGGTGCAGAGCAACAACCAGAAGGATTCCTGCAAGATTAGCAATCGCAGGAACCTAAACATTCGCGCAGCATGTGTCATCGTGTCGATTTTCTATTGCCGGGCAGCGGCCTGCATTGCCGCCTGCAAGATCGCGCCATGAAGATCCATCGCCGTTAAGGCGCAATATTCGAGAGGGTACCCGGCTCTGACTTCCGCGCCGTCCTCCAGCAGACGCTGCAAGACCAGCCGTCTAAAACTACCGTGGGCCATGATGCCACCTTCGTGCTCGCGGGTGTCGGCTTCCTCATGCAATGAAAAGTAAATTGCCTGCTCGGGTGTAAGCCCATAGTGAGTCGTCAAAGCCCTGAACACTTCGCCCGCCCAATGGCCGAATTGTTCTTCGGTCGCTCCCGCGGCATAAAACTCTGCGACCGTCCCTTCCCAAACGATGGCGCGGAAATAGTCGATCTTGGCGCGAAACTCGGCGAGCATCGGCGTGACAAATACTTCGTCCTCGCCGATGCCTAACGCGTTGGCAGTCTGCAGAACGACATGAATATGACCGGGCGGTTTGGGATGAATCAGCTCGTCGGCGAGTTTCTCCGCCATCGCGGCCATCAGATCCCTGTGCTGGCGAAAAAAGTGAATATGCTTATGATAGGACGCTGCTTCCAGGGTATTAATCTCGATCGTATAGGCAGCCCAGTTTTTAAAAAAAATAAGAAATGTGCTCTTAGGTAGACGGCCCGATACCAACTCCCGCATGAATTGCGAGCGGGTGACGCGCTCCTTCCAACGCTTCGCGACTTTCCGGTAAAGATCGTCGACGTAGTCCTTGGCCTCCTCGGCACTCATCTTGAGGTTCATCGATTTGTT
>DASWCL010000040.1:0-9403 GCA_036390135.1 Binatia bacterium | reverse complement strand
GGATTCTACGATCAATTCTCCGCCGATTTTTTTTATTCTTTGTTCCATTGCGGTTAGGCCCAATCCAGTTTCGCTCTTGTGCTGTCCCGCATGGAATCCAACTCCGTTATCCGATAGCGATCCTGCCAGCCGGCCATTTTTCTGCGTCAGGTGAATGTCAACTTTCGACGCGTGCGAATGACGGGTGACGTTGGTTAGCGCTTCGCGCAGCACGTAGTAAATTTCGCGTTCGGTTTCCGCTGCTAAACTCAGTTCCTCGGGCTCGCTCTCCAAAATCACGTCAAGCCCCATCCCGTCGCGTAAGAAGCGCGCCTCCTCGCGCAGCTTTTCAACCAACGTTCCGGCCGTCAGTCGCTGAGTCGTCTGGCCAGCGAGGAACTGGCGAATTTCTTTCATCGAATCTCGGGTGAGATCTTCAAGGGATCGCAGTTCATTGGCCAAGTCGTGCTGGGAATCCGGCAGGCGCCTGCCGCAACCCTCTAGACGGAGAATTAAAGTCGCCAAGGTTTGCAAGATGCCGTCATGCAACTCGAACGTAATTCTTCGCCGTTCGTCGAGCGCAGCTGACTGACCGGCTGTCCTCGAGAGAGCCAATAATCTTTGGTTCTGAACTTTCTCGAATTCACTGACGTAGCCGAATATACAAGCGAGAACAATCAAATACAGGCTGCGCACGAGCAGGGTATCTATCCCAAGAGGCGAGTCCATGGATTCCGCAGCCAACGTTAACCGTACCATCCCGTAAAGAAGGACTCCGACAAAGGCGACGGGCAGACTGCCTTTGAGCCCCCAACGAATACTTGCGGTAATGACGGGGAACGAATAATAAAAGAAAAACGGCGTGCGCGTACCGCCGGTGGAAAAAACGATGAGCGCGATCCAAATTACGTCGACTGCAGTCGTAATCAGTCCGAGGGTCGACGAGCCAATCAGTCGTCGCCGCGTGACCCCGAGAACAATAACGCTGTAACCCAGGAAAGAGCCGAGCGAAAAAACTGAGAGAGTTGGAAAAAGCGCGACCCTATCGGGATTGAGTTGAATCACCACGACGGCTAACAGCGCGAATGCCACTCGCAGCCAGGCCACAGCTCGCTCCCGCTGCAAAAGCCAGCCGTCCTCCAGAGTAAATTTATCGGTCGCCATAAGTACTCAGCGCGCGCGACGCGGCCGAAGCTAAAGTGAGTTACCTTTTATTGATGCTTTCAGGTAACTCAATTAGTCGGTTGCCCATAAGCATAAGCGCTGCCTTGAAACGGTTATTCACTTTGAGTTTATCGAAGATGTTGGTCAGGTGGGTTTTGACGGTTTTTTCGCTGATGAATATCTTTTTGCCAATCTCCTCGTTGGTCAGGCCTTCGGCGACAAGTCTTAAAATTTCCATCTCGCGCTTGGTGAGCGCTTTAATGCTTTCGTTCAGCGGGGGTGGCGCTTCACGGGAATTGGTTTGAGCTTGAACAATTTCTTCAAAGACTTCCCAAGAGGGAATTTCCTTATCGATCCAGCAGCCGCCGTTATGGACGATTTTGATGGCTTGTAACAGAGTAGCCGAGGGTACGCCTTTGGGTACATAGCCCTTCGCCCCTCCTTTAGCGGCATTCAAGACATTCTCATCTTCGGAAAATGCCGTGAGAATGATCACGCGCGTTGCCGGATTCCTAGCTGCGGCATCGAGAAGACTTTGCACGACGTCGCCTTTAGGCATTTTTACGTCCAACAGAAGAATATCGGGTTTTGTGCGTTCGATGATCTTTGGAATCTCGTCGCCGTTTGCCGCCTCTCCGACCACGAGAATGTCTTTCTCGAGTGAGAGAATCTTTCGTAAGCCGTCGCGAAACAGGGCGTGATCATCAGCGATTACGACTTTAATCGGTAACATGCTTAACCTCTTATCTATATCGTTGGTCGTTAAACCATGCAGATTTGAAAATACATCAATTCGCGACGCATGCAAATTGCTGATTTATTTTGGTAATTCTTGTGATACGACTTAAGTCTTACGTATTTCTATATGGCCATGAAACCGCGAATAAAATCCTACCTAAAGCGTATTGAGATGATGTGATGACCACGATAAATATCCACGTTAATTCAACGAAAATTCTCTTTATTACGGAGGTAAAATGAAGAGCTTGTTATCGGTTACCGGTATAGCTGCGATATCTTTGCTGGTGGCGCTGTCCGCGTGTTCGACCCAGGAAGAAATGGCGTCGAAGCCAGCCCCTGCTCCCGCTCCGGCTGCAAAGGCCGAAAGTAAAACGGCGCCGGCAGAAAAGGCAGAAGGGAAAGCGCCTGAGGAGAAGTCTGCCGAGAAGGCAAAGGCAACCAAGCTCGCCGGTGATGTTGGCCTGCTGGATACTGAAAAGAACTACATGATCCTCGTGACCAAGGAAGGCAAACTCGTTACCATTGATTTTGACCCCAAATATGAACCAACCCAAAAAGAGCCGGTGCCTGCAAAAGTCGCTGATATTGGGCTTGGCGCGTCGGCGGTTGTGCAATATACCAAAGACGGTGAAAAGAGTATCGCGACAAATATCGAATATGTGCCAGCTAAAGGCGAATAAAATACCACTGGCAAGACACATTTAATTACGGATTAGGAGGGATTCACAAATGAGAGCGAATACGATGGCGCTAGGTGGGTTAGCTGCGTTACTAGCCGTGTCCTTGGCATTGCCGGTTATTGCCCAAGAGGAAAAAAAGGCTGAGAAAAAAGCGGACGAAAAAACCGCCGAGCCAGCGAAAGCCAAGGCGGAAAAAGTCGTTGGCGATATCGGGCTGTTGGATACCGAAAAGAATTATATGATCGTCGTTACCAAGGAAGGCAAGCTGATCACCTTGGATTTCAATTCAAAGACGAAAGCGACCGAAATCAAAGAATCTAAAGTCAAAATGGGTGACGTCGGGCTGGGTTCGTCCGCCGTTATCGAATACACAACAAAAGGCGAAAAGAATTTCCTCTCCAAAATGGAGTTCACTCCGGCCAAGGGTGAATGAACTTCGCTTCAACCGTCCGGAATTTCACGAGGTGGGCGCGAACGAAGTTCATGCCCACCTTTTTTTCGTCCAAAGTTATTTCCGTTAGTTTCGCGAAACGATGACCGGCGATGAGGGTGAGGTTCTCGAACCGACCGGTCACCGTTCCGGCGTAGATAGCCGACGCCTTAGGCTAAAAGCCGTCCTCTTCGGTATCGGCAAGGTCGAGCTTGCGGAAGCCGCGTTCGTTCTCCAGGGTCTTCTGGCGCTTCGCTTCTCTCTCATTTTCCTCCTGGCATCTCACGCAAAGCCTTGTGAAGGGGAGGATTTTTAAGCGTCCCAGTTGGATTTCGCCTTCACAACTTTCGCAAATTCCGTAGGTTTTCTCAGCGATACGTTGCAGCGCGTCGTCGATGGCGACGAGCTTTTCCCGCTCGCGATCGTTAAGGATGAAATTGATTTCCCGATCTCGCTCGTCGCTCGCTAGGTCATAAGTATCGCGGCCTTCGTCTTTCACGCCTTCGGTTTCTTCTTTGACGCGGCCCTGCATTTCCTTCATCAGTTGCCGCTTCATTTCCTCGAGCATTTCCGAGGCTTGCTTCAGAAAATCTTTTCGTTGCTTTTTTTCTTTATCGGGGTCAGTTTTAGGCATTGATGATCTCGCTTATCAGGTCGTAATCCAGAGCACCGGTGATTTTGACATCGATCATATCTCCGCCATGTATTGGCGCGCGTTCTTGCAATGATTTGCGACTCTCCACATACACTGTCCCGTCCACTTCGGGCGCGTGACCTTGCGTGCGGCCGGTCGCTTTGTCGGACTCAAGAGCGACCTCGTCGATGATAACGCGCTGAATGCTGCCAATCAAGACCTCGTTCTTTTTTCGCGAGATTTGAGACTGCAAATCCATCAACTCTTGCCAGCGCTGTTCTTTTTCCTCTTCCGACACTTCCGTTGCCATCCGTGCCGCGGCGGTGCCTTCTTCCTCGGAGTACTTAAACACGCCAAGGCGCTCGAACTGCGCTTCTTCGACAAACTCTAGAAGCTCTTCGAAATCGGCGTCGGTCTCGCCGGGAAAACCGACGATCAACGAGGTCCGCAGCGTCAATCCCGGAATGGTGTCGCGCAGCGTGTGCACCGCCTCACGCACCGCGCTGCCGCTCTTGCCGCGCCGCATCCTCTGCAATATTGACTTGCTGATATGTTGGAACGGTATGTCAATGTATTTGCAGATCTTGTCGTTGTCGCGAATGAGTTCAAGCAGGGCGGGCTCGAGAAAGTTCGGATAGGCGTATAAAAGCCTAATCCACTCTACCTGCGGAACCTGGGCCATCTCGCGGAGTAAACGCTCCAGCGTGGTGCCGTCTTTTCGCTCCCTGCCGTAAGCGGTGAGATCTTGCGCAATCAGGTTTATCTCTTTGACGCCGTTTTGCGCGAGCTCAGCAGTTTCTTTCACAACGGAATCGATGGAACGGCTGCGGTGCGGACCGCGCATTTGGGGAATGATGCAGAACGCGCACTTATGATCGCAACCTTCTGAGACTTTGAGAAACGCCGTATACGAGGGCGTCGATCTGATGCGAGGCGTGGCATGATCGTAGATGTAGCTGGGTACGCCGATGTATTGCCTTCGGGTCGCGTTTGCCTCGTGCTCGCGCAGGATATGCGCGATGTGCGGTACTTCGCCGGTGCCGATGAACAGATCGACTTCGGGGAGTTCTCTCGCTAATTCGTCCGGATAACGCTGCGGCAGGCATCCCGCGACGACAAGTTTCTTCACTTTTCCAGCTTCTTTGAGGCGCGCTACTTCCAGAATCGTGTCGATGGATTCTTCTTTGGCGGCGCCGATAAACCCGCAAGTATTGACTAGGACGACGTCGGCATCCGCGGCGTCGGGCACCATTTCATAGTTGTTTTGATGGAGCAGCCCCGCCATGACCTCGGAATCGACGAGGTTGCGAGCGCATCCCAGACTGACGATCGTGAATTTTTGCTTCGCGGTGATCATTCATTGCCCCAGTTCAACTACATCGGCGCCGTTCGGAATCTGCACTTGAAACAAGGAGTCGTTTAGTCCGACGCCTTTGCGCATGCCGGAGAAGCGCACGGTTGTCAGATTGCCGGCCGCGTCACGCACACTGAGCCAAACGATATCGGATGACGCTTTGCTGACCGAGAGTAGGATTTCGCTGAAGCCGCCGGCCTCACTCTTGGGCTCAAGCCGTAAGACGTAATCGTTTGCCTCGGTCGTTTTAAGGGAGGCGTTGAAGTCCTTTTTCAAGTTTCCCAATCCGAGCAGAAAAGACAGCGGAATGTCGCCGCGAAAGGCGTTTTTGAGCGGGCTCTTAATCACTTGGTTTTGCTCGGGCTGGTAAAAGTACAGATGCTTGCCGTCGGCGACAACAAACTGGCCTTTGGGCTCTTCATAGCGCCAAAGCATTTTGCCGGGACGCTTGAACGACAATTTTCCCGACGCCTTGAGGCTGCGATTAAGGTTCTTGACCTCAGTCTCCTGGCTGAAATCGGCGGTGAAATCCGCGGTCGCGTCGTAGTTCTTTTGCAAGCCGTCGACGATCGCCTCCGCACTTTTGCTCTCGGCGGCACTCGAGGGGATCGCACTGACCGCTAAAGCGGCAAGCAAAACACCACCGCGCAGTCCCAAGGCAAATCTAATCTTCGATTTTTCGCGCATAAACTTCCCGCGGTTTGGCGCCGTCGGCAGGCCCAACAACGCGATCTCGCTCCATCTGCTCGATCATCCGCGCGGCGCGATTGTATCCTACCCGCAACCTTCTTTGAATCATAGAGATCGAAGCTTGCTGCGTTTCAGTGATGATCGCCACGGCCTGATCATACATCTCATCGTATTCATCTTCCGCGGCAGCCGCGGCTTCGGTCTCCCTCTTGGCCTCAAGCACTTCCGGCCGATAGTTTGGCAGCCCTTGCTGCTTGATGAATTTCATCACCCGAAGGACCTCTTGATCCGAGACGAACGCACCATGGACACGAATCAACCGCGCCGTCCCAGGCGGCAGGAAAAGCAGATCGCCGTTGCCCAAGAGCTTTTCGCCGCCCATGGAATCCAAAATCGTTCGCGAATCGACGCGGGAAGTCACCTGAAAAGAGATGCGGGCGGGAAAGTTGGCTTTGATCAATCCGGTAATTACATCTACCGACGGGCGCTGGGTCGCAAGAATGAGATGAATGCCCGCGGCGCGCGCCTTTTGCGCCAGCCGGGTAATATATTCCTCGATATCCCGGCCGACCGTCATCATAAGGTCTGCCAATTCATCGATAATGATCACGATTCTTGGCAGCCTCTCATGTACCAATGGCGCGGCCTGGGAAAGATTGCCACCCACAGTTGCCGATTCTTCAGTTTCGTCCGGCTCCCTCAGATCGATCACGCTGCGTTTGCTGCCAGCTTCCTTTTCCAAGATGCGATTATAGTTGTCAATGTTGCGCGCTAACTTGTCCCTCATTAGACGGTAACGCCGGTCCATTTCATCCATGGCCCAAAAGAGCGCGGCAGCCGCTTTCTTTGGATCAGTGACGACCGGTACCAGCAGATGGGGGATATCTTCGTACACCGTGAGCTCGAGCATCTTGGGGTCGACCATGATGAATTTGACGTCTTGGGGGCTCGATTTGAACAGTATGCTTAAAATCATCGCGTTGATGGATACCGATTTCCCGGTGCCGGTGGCCCCTGCTACGAGCAAATGCGGCATCTTGCCGAGGTCGGTCGCGAACGGTGTGCCGCCGATGTCTTTGCCTAATGCCAGGGTGATCTTGGACTCCGTGCTGCGATAGTGTTCGCTTTCGATGATTTCGCGCAAGTGAACGGTCTCGCGCCGTGGATTGGGAATCTCTATTCCCACCACTGATTCGCCTGGAATCGGTGCCAGAATGCGCACGCTCACGGCGCGTAGCGCCATCGCCAAATCATCGGCGAGCAGGACGATACGCCGCACTTTAACCCCAGGCGCCGGCTTGAATTCATACATCGTGATTACTGGGCCGGGCCGGACGGCAACGACTTCGCCCTCGACGCCAAAATCCTCCAGTTTTTTTTGCAAAATCAGTGAATTGGCGTGGAGGGTTTCTTTGTCGATCTTAAATTGCTCGCCTTCGGCTGGATCCAAGAGCTCCGTCGGCGGCAATTTATAGCCTTCACTGACTTCCGGCAGCTTGAACTGTTCGGGCAGCGCCGGCCTTTTCTGTGGCTTTTTCCCCGCCGGCTCGTCTTTAACTTCTTCTTTCAAAACGATCGGCGGCGGAACGTAGTCCTTTTTCTCCTTTTTTGTATTCTCGCCTTTGCGCTTGTCGTTGTTCTCCTTAAATTCTTTGAGCCGGTTGTTGATGGCGGGAACGAAAGATTTTCTGAACTCGACGAAGCTCTTTTTGGTGTGGCCGATCAGATCGAGCAGCGAGTTTTGCGTCAGCACCATGACGGACAGCAGTAAAGTAAAGCCGGCGATGAGCGTTGCGCTGAAACGGCCAAAGAGGGGAACGAGAACGCTCTCTTTCAGAAATCCGCCGATGATACCCCCGGCGTCGCGCGCGCTTTCACTATCGATCACCACGCTCAGGATCACGCCGACGCTCACGAGAAGGATAGCGTAGGCGAGGGTTTTGGTAAGTTTGATTTTTTGGTAATCGGCGCGAAACATGCGCGCCGCCGCGATGCACAGCAAAACCGGCAGCAGATAGGCGGTGAAGCCGAGGCTCTGGAGTAGCAAGTCGGCCAAAAAAGCGCCGATGAAACCGCCCCAGTTATGTGTATTGAGAACTCCCGACGGGGTGTTGAGCGAGCGATCGTTGGCGTCGTACGAGATCAAGCTGATGGCGATCAATAAAGCAGCCAGGCCGATCACCACGCCCCAAATTTCACGATTGAGCCGACCTTTTTCCGGAGCAGCTGACATAGACGGGCTTCCTCAGGTTTCGATGATATACGGAAGCACGACCGGATGGCGCTCGAGCTTTTTCCTAAAGAAGCGCCGCAGCGCCTTGCGCACTTCTTCTTTCACTTCAGCCGGATCGGTGCGGGTTTCCCGATTGATGCCGGCGAAAGTTTCGAGCACGACCTTTTTAGCGTTCTCCAAAACTTCTTCACTCTCTTCCGCGCGCATGAAGCCGCGCGAGATCAGATCCGGCTCCGCTACTAATTCGCCCGACTGCTGATGAATCGCCATGACGACCAGCACCATGCCGTCTTCGGATAAGTGGCGGCGGTCACGGATCACGACGTCGCCGACGTCGCCGACTCCTTTGCCGTCGACGAAGACTTTTCCCACTTGGATGGTTTTGGTTTTTTGCGCGCTGCTAGCAGTCAGTTCCAGGACATCGCCATCTTCGAGAATAAAGCAGTTGGCTTCGGGCATCCCGACGTCCTGAGCTAGCCGCCGGTGGCGCACCAGGTGACGATATTCGCCGTGAATCGGCACGAAATAGCGCGGCCGGGTGAGCTGCAGCATGGTTTTCAGCTCCTCCTGACTCGCGTGCCCCGAGACGTGTATCTCGGAGACCTTTTCGTAGTGCACCTCGGCGCCGCGCCGGTAGAGATGATTGATCAAATTGGAAATTGTTTTCTCGTTGCCGGGAATAAACTTCGAGGAAAGAATCACCGTGTCTCCCGGTTCGATCTTGATCGTCTTGTGGTCGTCCAAAGCCACGCGGTGGAGCACGGACAACGGCTCGCCCTGGCTCCCCGTGGTGAGGAAAGTAAGTTGATCGGTGGGCAGATCATGCCAGCGTTCGCTTTCGGTCATGAAGTTTCGCGGCAGGCGCAGGTATCCTAGCTCCGACGCCACTTGGCCGTTGCGGATCATGCTCCGCCCGCTCAGCACCACGCGCCGGCCGCAGCGCTCCGAGATATCGATGACTTGTTGAATACGTGGGATGCTCGACGAAAAGGTCGATACCAGCACTTTGCGCGTGCTGTGTTGCATAATCTGTTCGAGATTGGTGCCGACTTCGCGCTCCGACGGCGTGTAACCCGGCCGCTCAACATTGGTCGAATCGGAGAGCAGCAGCAGCACGCCTTTTTCGCCGTAGGCGGCAAAACTCTGAAAGTCGAACATTTCGCCTTCCATCGGCGTGTTGTCGATCTTAAAATCGCCGGTATGAATCACCGTTCCGACCGGCGTCTCAATGGCCAGCGCCAGACAATCCATCAGGCTGTGGGTCACGCGGATGCCTTCGATTCGAAATGGCGCGATCTCCCATGGCGCGCCGGCAGTGATTTCTCGGACATCGGCGGTGTCTTCAAGGTTGTGCTCGTTAAGCTTGTTGGCCAATAGCCCAAGGGTGAGGCGCGTGCCGAAGATCGGCACATCGAAATGCTCGAGAATATAGGGCAGCGCGCCGACGTGATCCTCGTGCGCATGGGTGAGCACAATGGCTTTGAGCTTGTCGCGGCGT
>DASWCL010000039.1:0-2902 GCA_036390135.1 Binatia bacterium | reverse complement strand
GAGTCGTGGACACTCCACGACGTGCACGACCCTCAATCGCCGAGCCCGCTGATAACGAAATCAGCCTGCGATGCCAGTTCGTCGAGATATTGTTTGGGCGCGCCTTGCTGGGCCGTCAGCTTTCGGCGGCTAATCACATTGGCGACGCCGTATTTTTCCTTAAGCAGTACGGCGAAGCGCTCCGCCAGCTTGTCCATGTTGGGCTTGCTATTATCGAGCAAGCCCAGCACTTTGCCGCGCAGGTCCGCGAATTGCGGCAAGCTTGCGACTTTCGCCGCCGAGGACTGCGCCTTTCCTTCCGGACTGAGAACGATCATCTCGTGACTCTCCTCTCATACCTTGAGCTTTCCTTATCTTGCTCCGAATATAGTTGAGCAACGCCGCTCGTGTCAAAGCCATGGGCGGCGCCGCCCTGGTCTTGCCGCCGGCGAGCACTGCTTTTAGGCGGTCAGCGTGGCGACCATGACAGTTATGACAAGAAATAATCGTTGTTTCTGAATTCCGACTTAGCATATAGTGCCGCCACCAATCATAAAAAGGGGGAAGTGGAGATGAAGACTCAATTATTTACGGTTGTCATAAAACGGTTGGCGCTCGCCGCTAGTCTCACTACATCGTTGGGTTTCGCCGATAGTCGGGCGTTAGCGGCCTCGGACAACTCAAGCAGTTGTGCCGCCTTGCCCAGTCACGCTCAATTGCGATCGGTTCTCCAAGCCGTAGTTGCCCTGGGCGGCAACGGCGGACTGGGAAACGATATGTGGGGGACGGTAGTGAATCGTGACGGAGTTGTGTGCGCCGTAGTTTTTACCGGCGCTGACCGCGGTAGTCAGTGGCTCGGCAGCCGGGTGATTTCCGCGCAAAAGGCAAACACTGCAAACGCATTCAGTCGGCCGAGGGGCGTGATTGGATTCGCCGGCGCGCTCTCGACGGCAAATCTATTTGCCGCGGTTCAGCCCGGCGGAAGCCTTTTCGGCTTACAGCACAGCAATCCGGTCGATGCCGAAGCAGCGTATCAAGGAAACGCGGCAAATTTCGGCCAGCCCAACGATCCGTTGGTCGGTGAAAAAGTCGGCGGCGTCAATGTATTCGGCGGCGGCCTCGCGCTTTACAATCCAGCGGGAGATTTTGTCGGCGGTCTCGGCGTGAGCGGCGATACTTCTTGCGCCGACCATATCATCGCTTGGAAAGTTCGACACGATCTAAACCTCGACAACGTGCCCGCGGGCATTAGCGTTACCGGCGACGACAATATTATTTTTGCTCCATCGTCGGGTTTGCAGGCGGCTTTCGCTCATCCAAATTGTGCTCCCGTTGGAGATCCAAAGGCGATCGCGGAAGCGCTTCCGAAAACACATCCCATCGGGCCCAATCTTAAGCCCTAGCGCACCGAGACAGCTGTGCCGGATGACTGCGTAAAAACGCAGCGTCCGGCACCAATTCAAAGTCTCTTTTAGTTACACTGCTGACTCAAAGGCCGTAAAACGCTTTCGGGTTGTCGTAAAGAATTTTTTGCACGGCCGATTGAGGAATATCACCCTTATCCGCCCGCGCTTGAAGTTCCTTGCGGAATTCGAGCTCCATCGAAGGATCTCGGTGCGTGTAGTCCGATCCCACCATCAAGTTGTCTTCACCAACAGTTTTAATGATATACGGAAGATCTTCGTCGACCTGGCAAGTAATATAGATGCGATTCTCCTCGAACACATTTACTGGCACCTCGATGAGCGGGACTCCGAGCACGCTGGTGCTCTCACGTCCCTGCTGGCGCAATTGCTGGCGACGCAGATCGTAAGCAACGAACGGCGCCCACATCGAACCCGCCTCGATGCAGCCGAACCGAAGCTTTGGAAATTTTGCCGGAATCTTATGGAGAATGAGCCCGAGCACACCGTTGATCGCTGCGCCCTTCGTGCGCATGAATTGGCCGTGGGAGAATTCCCGCGCCGGCGAGAAATCCGGCACGCCGGAGCCGGTGTGAACACAGATCGGCAGATCGAGCTTCTCCGCTTCCGCGTACAGGGGTTCGAAGTAAGGATCGGCCGGATACTTGCCCGCTTCGCGGTCGCCTTTTTTCAAGATGCCGCAAGCGCCATGCTCTCTTGCCCAGCGTATCTCCGCCAAAGCTTCGTCCATTTTCTGCAGCGGTGGCATGCAAACCCAGCGCAGCCGTCCGCCCGATTGACTGCAGCGGTCGCCTAACCAACGGTTATAACTTCGGCGCATCGCCAAATTAAGCTCCGGCTTTTCCGTCGCCTCCATCAGAAAAAGCGTCGGGTAAATCACTTGGGTATCCGTGCCCAATTCGTCCATGTGCTTGAGCCGCGCCTTGACGTCGAGCAGCTCGCGGGTCTCCACCGTCGTGCCGGAATCTTTGTCGCTGCGAATGAAACGAATCTGCCGCTTGCCGTCGATCACCCAGTAACGCGCCGGCGGTAGTTTGGGATCGGGGTTAGACGGATACGCGGTCGTCGGCTTGTGCGACAAATCGTCGGTGGCCATGTATTCCCACGTGTCATCCGTCTCGTCTATGTGTGTATCGGCGTCGATAATTCCCACGGTCTTACTCTCCTTCATTTTTTCGAGGTCTTTTTGATTCTTAATACGCTTCACCGGATTTTAAAAGAGCACGTAAGGGCGCGACATGCCGTGGTCATTCATTTCGCCTGCTTATAACCACGGCCGGCCATCAGACCCGCCGGAATTGTTTTTGCCTTTCATTTCCCCATGGAGACCCATGTCACCCTCTTACATAATACAAACTGCTCGGTCGGGTCAAAAACTCGTCAGATTGCCGCCCGGCTTGAAACGCTTGAACCGGCTTGTTGAGCAACCCTCTATCACCAAATCGTTTTTGGCAAGGATTCTGCGCATGCGCTGTGAACGTCATCACGGCGCAACGTTG
>DASWCL010000038.1:0-3422 GCA_036390135.1 Binatia bacterium | reverse complement strand
TCACGCCCTCGCTGTTGGGATGGGTCGCCCACAGCCCGGCGATCATCGAAGCACCACGATCCCAGCCGGCGGCCGGGTTCAATAGCCCCAACAACCGCTTGTCTGCGAGCTTGTTCTGTTGCCGAAGGACATTGAGATCATCGATGACGCACACGATCTCGTCAAGCGCGGAAGCCAGCGCGCTCTCCAGGATGCGTTGGAAAGGCGGTTTTTCGCCGGGCGACGTCGACAGGTTCGATTCGCTGGGTCTCTGGGCGCGTCCGGCGGGTCAAGACGACGGCGGAAATCATGGTAACAAATCTATACGGTGAGTAAAAAATCCATTTTCCGATTCTCGCGGGTCAAGCGACCACCAGAGGTCGATGATCATCGCGACTTTGCATACGGTCCACTCACCTAACTCTTTCACGGCGCAGTTGCAAGGAAAAATTACGGCAATGAGAAATTCTTGCTTCTTGTTCGCGCGCCACGCTGCTTGAAAGGGCTCGGGCTTTTGGTTAACGTCCGAAGCATGCTGCGAACCTTTAGCATCGAAGTGGCGAAAGATTATTTTAATTTTGCCTCAGCGCATTTCTTGATATTCGCCAATGGCCGAAGGGAAGCATTGCACGGCCATAATTACCAAGTTTCCGTCGCGATGGAAGGCGAGCTCGACAGCGCCGGCGTGGTGCTCGATTTCATCGCTTTTAAACCCTTGGTCAAGCGCATCTGCGACGCGTTGGATCACCGCACGCTGGTCCAAACCCGGAGTCCGGTGATCGATGTTCGGCGGCGTGCGGGCGAAGTGGAACTTCGCTACAAAAAACAAAAAATCATTTTGCCGATGCAGGACGTTATTCTCCTGCCATTGGTGAACACGAGCACCGAATTATTGGCGGAGCATGTCGCCAATCAAATCCGCCGCCAAGTCCGCCGGATTTTTCCCCGAACGAAAATTCGTTATCTAGAAGTCGGTGTGGAAGAGGCGCGCGGTCAGCGGGGAATTTACCAAAGCGAGTTTTAACGGCGCGTTATTGGGTTTGCCCGAGAGCCCAACGCGCCACTTCGTCGTGACGGGCGAACCAAACGTCCGGAAAGCTTTTCATGTAACGCAGCAACTCATGCAGCATCGCCGACATCAATGGACGCCCGCCGAAGTGCGCATGCACGGTTAAATTAATAACTGACGGCGCTTCGTGCTTGTAAAGGTAATCGAAGGTATCTTTATAGACGTTGTAAAAATCCCGCGGGCTGGACCGCAGCGTGCGGTTGTCCGTGAAATCGCTGTGCGCAATGGCGACGAGCTTGCCATCGGAAGTTTCTAACACGTAGGGTAGATCGGTGTCGTTATAATCGCCGTGCCAGAGAAATCCTTCCTCCGCGAGCAGTTTAGCCGTATGCACCGTCGGCGCGGCAACCGGACTGAACCAGCCGACTGGAGCGATTCCAACAGCGCTCTTAATGATCCGTTTGCACCGTTGAATAATTTGCTGTTCTTCCGCAGGCGAGAGATAGGGAAGAATAAGGTCTTGGGTGTAAGAATGGCCGGCAATCTCGTGACCGCGCCGGTGGAGTTCCTTAACCGCTTCGGGAAAGACTTCCGCGCCTTTGGCATTGAGACAAACTGTTGCCTTGATATCCACGTCATCCAAGATGCGCATGAAGCGCCAGATGCCAGTCTTGCCGCCGTACTGCGACCAGGAAATTCCCAACAGATCGGCAGTGCCGGGCTTGAGCGAAGTCGTCATCGGCGAATAGGGCGGCGCTTTTCCCTCCGACCAGACTTCGAACATCACCGTGACCATAACGACGAGCTTTTTATCGTCGGGCCAATTCGAAATCATCTTTTGCATCGTGTCGGTCCATCTCGCGAGCGCTAGAAATCCGAATATGGAAATTCGAAACAAACTCAAAGATTATAAAATCCGAAACAGCCTGGTTGGGAGCATTGGATACCGAGTTTCGATCATTTGGGTTTGTTTCGAATTTCGGATTTCGAGCTTTCCTGAGCCGTCCGCGCGCAAGTCGTTTTTTTTGCCAACTTAGCCGGCGAAGCTCCGCCGCCAGAGATCGGCGATCTTCTCAAGATCTGCGGGAGGAATATCGACATCCGCTCCGGCGGCGTTTTCGCGCATCTGCTCGGCATTACGCGCGCCGGGGATCACCACGCTGACCGCGGGATGGGCGATACAAAAGGCGATTGCCGCTTGGCAGAGATTTTTTATCGGCCCGTGAACCAGGAAACGAAGCTGGTCTGCTTTGGCCAATTCCCGGGCAAACGCTTCTCCCTTGAAGCTGCGCGCACGCACGTCTTCGCCTTGAAATCTCGCTTCATCGGCCATGGTCATTTTACCGGTCAGGATGCCGCGCTTGAGCGGCACCCGCGCGATGATGCCGACGTTGGCCTGCTCTGCCAGCGGAAAGATTTCTTCCCGTGGCTCTTGCGCGAGTAGATTGTATTCCACCTGGATGGTTTCGGCGCGGCCA
The DNA here is from genome assembly GCA_036390135.1 of Binatia bacterium. Taxonomy (GTDB): domain Bacteria; phylum Desulfobacterota; class Binatia; order UBA9968; family UBA9968; genus DP-20. Next base: position 956 of record DASWCL010000038.1, on the reverse strand, counting down.
TCTTTGACGGCGGCGACGCCTTCTTCCATGGTGTTGATCGAAACGCCGTAGTGACGGATCTTGCCGGCCCGCTTGGCGCGTGCCAAAACCTCCCACACCGCACCGTGTTCGATCACTTCGACGGTTGGATTGTGTAGTTGATAAAGGTCGATGTAGTCGGTTTGTAGACGCTGTAAACTCTCGTCCATGACCCGGCTGATATACTCCGGATCGAAGATGCGCTTGCCGCGATTTGGCCCGACCATCACGTTGCCGCCCTTGGTTGCGAGAATGACTTTGTCGCGCTTTCCTTTTAGCGCATTGCCCAGCAGAGTCTCGGAGTAGCCGGCGCCATAGGCATCCGAAGTGTCGATAAAATTGACGCCCAAATCCAGCGCCGTTTCGATGGCGCTTAAAGATTCGGAATCTTTCATCGCGCCGAAGTGTCCCGCATGTACCATCGTGCCCAGGCCGATCGCGCTTACGCGCAAGCCGGTTTTGCCAAGTTTTCGGTATTTCATGATCTCCAAGATAAGACAGCTCGGCCCTTACTCGCAAGCTTTGCTGCAGCCTTTTAGGCGATGAACGGCCGGTTTGCGCCGGCGAGTCGGACGCGTCGGCCGATGCCGAGATATTCTACGATGCCGCGAAGAAGCTTCTACTTATTTACCGAGGACGAGGTGCACGCGGTGATGCATCGGGAAGGCGAGGTCATCTGCATCATGATTTCGAAAATGCCGGCGGCGGATCTTCTTGCTTTGATGCGCGGGGAGACGCGCCACGCCTAAACCATGCAAGTCAACGTGCGTTGACAAGCTGCGCCCAAAGCCATACATTTCATTACTCTCTACCCTATCCTGACCTGAGCGGGCGTAATTCAGCGGTAGAATGCCAGCTTCCCAAGCTGGACGTCGCCGGTTCGACCCCGGTCGCCCGCTCCAAAATCCCTAATCCATACGCGGATGTCTTGACCAAGC
>DASWCL010000037.1:0-7647 GCA_036390135.1 Binatia bacterium | reverse complement strand
TGAACTTTGAACTTTTAAACGGTTCGCTAGAGCTTCGCTCGCGAAGCTTTGAGCACCTGATGCATCGGCTCGATATCGATGACCAGTGAGGATAACTGCAGTTTTTCATCGCGCAACTTTTCCGGCACTTCGGTCATCAGGTCTTCTTCGAGGATATGATACACGGGAATCTTGAGCGCGACGCCGGCGAGCGGCCCGGCGTAACTCGGATCGCCCTCGGTTACGGTTTCCGCGAACACTTCGACGCCGTTGGCTTCGCCGTTACCTAACACCACTGTCAAATTTTCCGGACCATACTGGTCCGCCAGACGCTTGATGACCCCTTGGTTCTCGAAGTTCATCGCGCCCGCGGCGGTTCAAACAAAGCACTCGGTGGCTTGGAAAACGACCTCGTAACCCGCACCTTCTAAGCATTCTGCTATCACCGGACCCGGCACACCATCGCGTTCACCGATGGCGATAATTTTTTTCCCTTTAAGCATTCGACCTCCATCAATCCACGTTGCGATCGACCAGAAAAGAGCAACCGTCCGAAAGTTGCGTCATCCGGCCAAGAAACAGGCTCCCCTTAGCGATCAACAGGGCGTTGCGAATCGCACCGCTCTGCAAAGCGGCCACCGCGTGTCCCAAATAAACGATCGCCGACGGAATATGACCCTGCGTCGGCGCATAGCCTAACATACCGCGCGCGTGGACAAAATCCTCCATTTGGTTCTTTTGAATTTGTCCGCGCATGACGGCTAATGCGGCGAGGGTTAAATAATTCGTCCGCGGTACATCGCCGCTCCCCGACGGCACCGTGATCTCAGGATTATGCAACTCGACGCCATAACGGTCGACCTCGGTCAATTTCATCCCTAGCTTAGCGAGCGGCTTTTCCGCAAGAGATTCAGCCATCGCCTGCGGCGACGCTCCGGCGCCGACCGGATGGAACGCAGCGGAATCGAGGCGCATGCAAACCTGCCCAGGCTTTGCTGGCGATAAGATCGCTGCGAAGCTGCCGAGCACGTCTTCGAGCACGGGCATGTTTTTTTTCAGGTGCGATTCGAATTTCATGCCGAGCTTGGCCAGCGATCCGCCCGCGACCACGGCGACTCTTCTGGCGACACCGGACTGAACGAGACTGGCGCCATGTACCATCGCATACATCGGCCCGGCGCAAAACGCCTTGACGTCGCAGCCCGATGCATTGACGCAGCCGACGTCTTCAGCAATCGCCTTTGCCAGATTACCGCCACCGCGGTTGTACCTGTCTCCGACGGCTTCTTCCGAACAGCTGATGACAAGATCGACATCCTCGGGCTTAAGATTCAAAGCTTTTAGCACCGAGCGCAACGAATGGGCGGCGGTAACTTTGCCCGCTAGATTTTCCAGTAAGACTTCCGGCACCAAATTGGCGTCCTCTGGATGCCCGGATTCGAACGCGCCTACCACTCGTTCTCCTGAATAGAGCGGCAATGCGCCTTTATCGCAGAGAGCTTGAATTTCGGCTCTCATACGCAACGTCGGGACGCGGCCATTCGTAGGTGCCGCGGGACGCGCTCGGAACCATTCTTCGTCGAAGGAGATGAGATCAAAGTGATCCGCGGCTCCGAGCAGCGCGTAAAAATTGTCTTGGTCGACAAGGTCGCCGAATCGACCCGCAGAGGTCGCGCCTTCGATCAGGCTTTCATACCACGGCTTCGGTAAGTCGCGAAGTTTTTCCGGCGCGATGTTTCCGATATAGACCTGATGCGGCGCATAAGTGGTCGCCGCGTTAAAATCGCGCAGACGTTTCGCCAACTGCTCGCCAAGCGCTGGAACAGCGCGGATTTCCCGCAGCGGTTTGGAACCATAGCGAACCAAATCCGGTACATGGGTCAGAGAATAAGATACTCCTTCAATGCCGACGCGTACGGGTTTAATGTCTTTTTTGAATTCACTCACGCCGATGGCCTTTCGTCGCTCGCCTGTATTTATCCTCTAAATGCGTGATGCTTCAAGAACGTTTCCGCGTCGGAGGCGCCGAAGAACACCAGGCGGACTTCTTCGATCGTTTTTTCAACCTCTAAGAACTGTTCGATCGTTCTCGACGAAACCCCGGCGGCTTCGCGCATCGGATACCCGTAAACGCCGGTCGAAATAGCGGGAAACGCGATCGTGCGCAGATTATTTTGAATCGCCAGACCAAGCGAGTTGACGTAGCAGGCGGCTAAGAGATCGGCCTTATCTTGTCCGCCCCGACCGTAGACCGGCCCGACGGCGTGAATCACATGTTTGGCCGCCATTCTTCCAGCCGAGGTGATTACCGCTTGCCCGGTCGGCAGGCCATCGGGGAATTGGTTACGGCGAATTTCCTTGCACTGCTGCAAAATCTCCGGTCCACCGGCGCGATGAATCGCCCCATCGACGCCGCCCCCGCCCATCAACGTCCCGTTAGCGGCGTTGACGATGGCATCGACGGCTTCTTTCGTGATGTCTCCGACCTTGACGACGACACGGCCACGCAGAAAGAGGGGCAAAGGTTCCATAGGTCAACAGGCTCGGCGCTCAAAGCGGAATCGTGATGATGGCAACTGTCGGGCCAACCATGCGCGGACGCGTTGTGTGGGCATCAACCCAGCGGCGCAAGCTTCTCCATTGCCGGCAGCAACTCGTCGTAGGCATGAATAAGCACTCTAGGCTGAGCTGCTTTCAGCGTTGCCTCGTCGCTATAAGCATGCTCGGTCGAGAGCGCGACCGGAACGATTTCCAGATACGTGTCGCCGACCTTACAGCCGTGCGCATTGTTGCCGGCTTTCACATAAGTTGCCGTGCCGGTGAGCAGAACAATTCGCATATGTTTCGGTTTGTGTTTGCGATACAGGTAATATAGTCCCTGCTCTTTGGCATAATAGGTCTCTTCGCGGTCGACGATCTCTTCGAAATAGTCACCGATGCCGGCCTTTTCCATCGCCTGATGCTTGTAACGCCGTCCACCGGTGGTCATCAAAATATTTCGCAAGCCGGCTGCCTTCGTTTCTTTCAGGGACGTTTCGATGCCTGGAATAAACTGCGGTGGGTTGACGTCGTACCCATGACTTTGGGCGATCTCGAGGGCTTGCCTGCGGATCTCGACGCGCTTGGCCTCGTTGAAGGGCAAGTCGCGGTTATTCTCGTACTCTTTGGCGAAGATCAATGGAATTAGAAACAGATCGAAGGGGCCGTCGGCGACTTTTCTGAGCTGCTCGAAAGTGAGCGGTGCAATGCCGTAGCGCGGCAAAATCTCATTGGCAATCACATGAACACGCTGGATATCGGTTTCCACCGTGTCGGACATGGTGCGCACCAAAAATGTTTCGGCTGCCATCGTATCTACCCTCCAGAGCGAAAGGGGAGCCTATCGAACTCCGCTCTCAGGCGCACGTTGCTCCTTACTCGTGCACCCTTTCGAATGGCAAGCAGTGCTTACGCTCGGAATTGCAAGTTTTGCAACTCGGCACCAGATTTCCCTTGGTCGATTTTCCGCCGCGAATAATCGGCACTAAGTGATCCATTGTTAAATCTCCAGGCGGGAATTTTCCGCCACAATGGTGACAAATCCCGTTCGCCCGTTTGCGTTTCCACCAAGGGCTTGCCCGCAGTTCGCGCGCTTTTTGCCGTTCGCGGCGAATCTCTTGCTCGGAAACTTCAACTAAAAAAGGCGCTGCATCCACGGTGGATCTTATCTTAGTTTATACAGTCGTCCTAGATTTTTTAGGTAAATGCCAAAGGCGACGGCAACCAAGAAGTACAAAACGCTTCGCGCCATTGCCCATGAGTCGCCGCTGTCGGCGTAGTTGCGAAACTCCCACAAGGCAAAGAATAAAAAGAATACTGTGGCGCTGCCAATGAGAATCTTGTGAGCCGTAATGAGTTTCATTGTTTGTCTGATCTAATCAAGCATATCCAACGCGCTCGACGCAAGCCGAGCGATGCCAGGGCGTTGCTCCTTGGCAATATCTTGATATAGGTTTTTCCAAAACCGCTGAAGGAGAAAGCCACGATGAACAAGCAAGTTATCAGCACCGCCAACGCGCCCAAAGCTATCGGCCCCTACGAACAAGCGATCAAAGTCGGCGAGTTCGTTTATGCATCCGGGCAGATACCGCTCGATCCAAAGACTGGCACTGTCGTCGAAGGCGATATCACTGTTCAAACACGCCGGGTTCTAGAGAACTTGAAAGCCGTCGTCGAAGCCGCCGGATCGTCCCTCGAGCGGGCGGTCAAGGCGACGGTATTTCTCAAAAACATCGGCGATTTTGCCGCGATGAACGACGTCTACGCCGAATATCTCGGCAAAGCAAAGCCCGCGCGCTCCACCGTCGCCGTGGCCGAATTGCCGCGCGGCGCTCTCGTAGAAATCGATCTGGTCGCGATCGTTTAAAACAAGCGGCATCGCTATCAAATTCCGAGAATCATTCGTAGCAAACTTTGCAAGATCAGCTTGACCGCACCGACTGCGCTCTGTTTCAAGCTTTCGTCGCTCTCCTCTTCGCCGCGCGGGTACGCGTAGATGCCCTGGGTACCGGTGACGATCCAGGATTTCGGATTCGCATAGACCTCGGGCAGTCGTGCGGCGATGGTTTCGCCGCTCATCTTTTCGGCGCGCGTGTCCTTCTGATAATCTTTGTAGCGGTGAAACTGGCCGCGGTTGAGCCAAATGCCATCGCAATGGCGGCAGCGCTGAAGCTGAATGTTTTTTGGCAGTATCGGATCGGCAAATACCCGTAGCTCGTCGGCGCAGCGCGGGCAGTATAGTGTTTTTTGTGGTAGTGACACCGCGTCGCGCAAAAGATTTTCATTCAACGGATCCAGCCGGTCGGCTTCGTCGGGATCGATCGGAAATAGCTCCCACTTATCGCACCAGATGCCGCCGCACTTTCCACACTGGTCAAGTTGAATGAGCGTGCCCGGATTGGCCCGTGTCATCACCTCCGCCATCTCAGAATCACATTGTGGGCAACGCAGCAAACGCGGTCTCCGGTTTATTGAACCATTTGAACTTTTGCACCTTGAACCAACGGCTGAGACAAACCGGCCATTTGGTAGAGCAACCTGATGCGCCGGTTGATCGGCGGATGGCTGGCGAGCAAGTCCGCCAACTTGCCATCGCGATCATCCATTGGCCGGCGTAGCGGATTGGTAAAGAACAATTGTGCGGTGCCGCGGGTGGCTTTAGAAAAAGGCATGCCTGCATCGCGAATTTTTTCCAATGCCCGCGCCAAGCCGCGCGGATTGCGCGTGTACTGCGCCGCCGTGGCATCGGCCAAATACTCTCTCTGGCGCGACACCGCCATCGCGAGCAGCCGCGCAATCAGCGGCGAGAACGCAATCAAGATTAACAACGGAATAAAAAGCAGCGGATTCTTGCTACCCAAACGCCGTCCCGACCGCGAGCTGTAGAATCCGCGCTGGCCCCAGTCGGCCAGTATCGCGATACCGCCCAAGAGAATACTCACCAGCGTCATCAGCAAAACATCTTCGTTGCGAATGTGTGAGACCTCGTGCGCCACCACTCCCTGAGTTTCCTCGCGATCCATCAACGTCAGCAATCCGCTGGTCACGCAGATTGCGGCGTTTTTTTCATTGGTGCCGGTGGCGAAGGCATTGGGCGCAGGATCGAAAACGACGTATACCCGCGGCATCGGCGAGCCGGAGGCGAGCGCCATTTCCGTCACGACGTTGTGCAGCTCGCGATGCTCGGGGATTTGCAGATTGAGTTTCTCCGCGCCCACCGACGACAAAATGATGTCGCCGCCGCCATAATACGCCGTAAACGTCGCGAAGCAGGCGAAGCCAAGCGCGAGCACCGTGGCTACGGGAAACGCCGGTCCCGCGGGAGTGAAGACATCGAAGTACAGATAATCGACGGCTCCGCCGATCAAAAGAAAAAACAGAAGGAAAAAAACCGCCAGAGCCGCGCTCATCCGCTGGTTGTGCGCTTGACGGCTAACAAAATCCAACAGTTGCCCTGTGTCCAGCGGCGGGCCTCCCGCTAGCGCGTGAGCGACAAGTTCACCCGCGGCAGCACCTTCTCCGCCTCAGCGACTTCGAAGAACTCACTCGGTTGAAAGCCGAACACACCGGCGAGCAGGTTCGACGGGAACACTTGCTGCTTGGTATTATACTGGGTCACCAGATCGTTGTAGTACTGGCGCGCGAAGGCGATCTGGTTCTCCGTCGTCGTTAATTCTTCCTGCAGATCCAGGACGTTTTTGCTCGCCTTGAGCTCCGGGTAGTTTTCCATCAGCGCGAAAACTTTGCCCAGCGACTGCGTCAGGGCGGTTTGCGCCTCGGCGCTGTCTTTCACTCCTTTCGCCGCCATTGCCTGGCTACGCGCTTCGATGACCTTTTGCAGCGTGTCCTGCTCGTACTGCATGTAACCCTTGACGGTCTCGACGAGGTTGGGAATCAAATCGTAGCGCCGCTTGAGCTGCACGTCGATCTGCCGCCATGCATTCTGGATGCGCAGGCGCAGCGCGGTGAGCCCGTTGTAGGTCGAAATAATCCAGATGCCAAGCACGAAGACGATGCCCCAAATGACGAAGATCATAGGCTGTGCAATCCTCCCAGCTCATCGCGAAACAATATCGACTTGCCGACGTCGCGCACGCGCGCGACGCCGGTCATGGTCAACACTCGCTGCATCTCTTCGGTGAAGATGGCGAACACACGCGCCACGCCGCGCGCGCCGAAGGCGCCCACTCCCCAGGCCACCGGCCGGCCAACGAGCACCGCTTTCGCGCCGAGCGCGAGTGCTTTGACGATATCGCCGCCGCTGCGAATGCCGCTATCGAGCAGGACCGGAATCTTGCCGCCAATAGCATCGACGACCTCGGGCAAGGCTTCCAGCGCCGCGCGATTGAAGTCGAGAATCCGCCCGCCGTGGTTCGAAACCACCAACGCATCCGCGCCGGCATTCAGCGCCGCGCGCGCGTCATCTGCGCCCATGATGCCTTTGACGACCACCGGCAGCGAAACTTGCTGCTTCATCCATTCGATATCTTTGGTCGTCGACTTGTGGCCTCTGCGCGGTTTGCCGTCTTTGGTCGATACCGGCACTTCGTCGCCGATCTTGACCGGCCGCACCGTATCCATGGTGATGCCGACCGCGGCGAAACCAAGATCTTCGGACAGTTTGGCGTATTCAGAGACTTCTTCCCTGCCCCGGTTCATGTAAGCAACGAACACCAGCGGCGACTTGTCCGCGTCACGCCAGTCTTTCGGATTGAACTTGGCTGCTTGACTGACAAACATCATCGCGCCGGCCCGATCGGTGCCTTCGGCGACTTGCCGCTCGGTGTCTTTGCCGAAAAGAATGAAGCTTCCCACCGGTGCAGTGATCGCCGGGGTTGGCAGCTTGTAGCCGAACAGCTCGATTGAAACATCGGGCTCCGAGACATCGTGAAAAATCTTCTGGCGAAACAGATACTGGTGAAATGCGCGCGGATTGCGACGAAATGTTGCTTTGGTTTCCGCCGCACCATTGAAATGTTCCCAGGCTTCCGCCGGGGCCTTCTGGCGCATGATGGCGCGCAGTTCGCGCAGCCCCATCTGTTCGAGCGGTTTTTCCGTCATCGAACCTCAATTCGGCGAAACGATTTCCCAGCAATTGGTGCCTGGGTCGCGGAAGCAGAACGAGTTGGC
>DASWCL010000036.1:0-2235 GCA_036390135.1 Binatia bacterium | reverse complement strand
GCGCTCCCCATCGTCACATTGATCAGTTTTCTAGTAGGCGTGATTCTCGCGTTCGTCGGCGCGGTGCAACTCAAACAGTTCGGGGCGCAAATTTATGTAGCAGATCTGGTCGGTATTGCCATGATTCGCGAAATGGGCGCCATGATGACGGGCATCATTATGGCCGGCCGAACCGGCGCCGCATTTGCAGCTCAGCTTGGTACTATGAAAGTGACTCAGGAGATCGATGCCTTCACAACCATGGGTTTTTCGCCGCTAGAATTCCTTGTGCTGCCACGGGTGATCGCCCTCGTGCTGATGATGCCTTTGCTTTGTCTTTATGCGGATTTCGTCGGCGTCCTTGGCGGCGCCGTGATCGGTGTGGGTATGCTGGATCTTTCCTGGACCACCTATTTTCGCGAGACCGCGAACGCCATCGACCTGACGGACGTTTTTGGCGGGGTGTTCAAGAGCTCAGTCTACGGTGTGCTGATCGCCCTTGCGGGTTGCTTGCGTGGCATTCAATGCGGCAACAGCTCCTCCGCCGTCGGCGATGCGGCGACTTCCGCCGTGGTGACGGGAATTGTTGCCATCGTCGTGGCGTGCGGCGTCTTTGCGGTGGTGTTCTATGTGCTCGGAATTTAACCATGAATCAAAGTATTTCCAATCGCAGTCATATTGCGACACAGCCTCTACAGGACGGCGACCAGTAATTGAGGATTGTTTCGGGCAGAATAACCGAAAAACTTTTCGCATTAGGACTAAGTGACATGACTGGGGCGCCGACGAACGGCAACAATGGAAAGGCCCATATCACTGTGAGCAATCTCACAATGGCGTACGGCAGTTTTGTATTGATGCACGATTTAAATTTTACCATCAACCACGGCGATGTGTTCATCATCATGGGTGGAAGCGGCTCCGGTAAGAGCACCTTGCTCAGGCACCTCATCGGTCTGAACGAACCGGCGCAGGGAAACATTTTCTACGGCGACGAAAACTTCACCAAGGCGGATCCGGCCAAAAGGCAGGAGATCGTTAGGCGTACGGGCGTGCTATTTCAGAGCGGCGCGCTGTGGAGCTCGATGACGCTGGCGGAAAACATCGGTTTGCCCCTGGGAGAATACACCGGCTTGAGTCCGGCGGAAATAGACGAGATCGCCTCGCTCAAGCTGGCCTTGGTCGGGTTGAAAGGCTTCGAGGATTATTACCCGTCGCAAATTAGCGGCGGCATGCAAAAGCGCGCCGGGCTGGCGCGGGCCATGGCTCTGGATCCGGAAATCCTATTTTTCGACGAACCGTCTGCTGGCCTCGATCCGATCAGCTCGCGCTTGCTGGACGATCTAATTCTCGAGCTGCGCGGTAGTCTGGGCTCGACGGTTGTGGTTGTCACCCATGAGCTGGCGAGCATTTTTACGATTGGCAACAACAGTGTGTTTTTGGACGCGGAAACGCGGACCATGATCGCCGGCGGCGACCCCAAGGAGCTTTTAGCCCATTCGCAGCATCCTACGGTGCGCCGTTTTCTGACCCGCGGAGAAGAGGAAAGAGCATGAATAAAAAGATCAGCCCAACACTTATCGGCGGCTTTGTCCTCGGCGCTGTCATCTTATTGGTCATCGCAGTGATCGTCTTTGGCTCAGGCAGGTTGTTCCGCCAGACAAAAGAATTCGTGTCTTACTTCGACGGCGACGTCAACGGCCTCCATATCGGCGCGCCGGTGAAATTTAGAGGCGTCGAAGTCGGCTCAGTCAAAAATATCCTGCTTCAGCTCGAGAAGAACATGGACGTCCAGAGTATTCCCGTGGTTTTTGAAATCGATTTGAAAAAAATCACCAGCAGGGGCGGCGCTTTGACGCTCTTGGAGGATCCCCGCGCCTTGAAGGTCGCCATCGATCGGGGACTTCGAGCGCAACTTCGAACGGAAAGCCTGGTAACAGGCGTGCTCTATATTGGCATCGATCTCTTTCCCGGAACCCCAATCAAGTTCGTCCAAGGTGCCGGATCCAAATATCCGGAAATCCCCGCCGTCCCGACAACTCTCGAAAGGGTTCAGGTTACAGCCGGGGAAATCCTCGCCAAACTAAGCGAGGTGGATTTCAAAGGAATGATGGCTTCCGTTTCAAGAGCGGTGGACGGGGTCGATCAACTGGTCAACTCACCGGCGCTGAACTCCGCTCTGCAGCGTCTCGATCAGACCATGCCGAAGGTTGACCAAGCGATAGCCGAGATTCGCAAAATGACTGGCAATCTCGA
>DASWCL010000035.1:0-5999 GCA_036390135.1 Binatia bacterium | reverse complement strand
AAAAGCGGTACCATCAGGCCGCCGGCTCCCTCAACTAGCGTGACGTCATACTTCGAACTAATCTCGTGATAAAGCGCGAGCAGATGATCGATGTCGATTTTCACGCCGGCTCGTTCCGCCGCAATGCTTGGCGCGAGTGGTTCCGGCAGACGGTACGGACAAATGATTTCGATTGGCTCGGCGCAGCCTGACGCATATTTAAGCCGCTCGGCGTCTTCCGCCACTAATTGTCCGTTTCGTTCTGAGCAGCCCGTTTCCGCCGGCTTCATCACGCCGACTCGGTAGCCGAGATCGCGCAGCAGGACCGCCAGACCCGATGCCACAAAAGTCTTGCCGACACCGGTATCGGTGCCGGTAATGAAAATTCCCCCACCCATTAGTTTTCGGTCACTGTGGCAATGCTGCCATAAACCACGTCGAGGAGCGCAGCGAGCTCGGCGTCAGTAATCGACAACGGAGGCATCAAGATGATGACGTCACCCAAAGGACGAATCATCACGCTCCGTTTGCGCGCTTCGAGAATTACCTTGTAGCCGATCCGTTGTTCCGGCGCGTAGTTTTTGCGGGCGGCTTTGTCTTCCGCCAGTTCAACACCGACCATATAACCCCACTGGCGCACGTCGCTGACGTGGAGCAGCTGAAGAAATTCGTCGGTTAGGCGCTTACTTAAATATGCAATCCGGGCTTGCATGTTTTCGATCGTGTTTTCTTTTGCGAATACTTCCAAGTTTGCCAGCGCAACGGCGCAGCCGAGCGGATTGCCCGTGTAGGTATGGCCGTGAAAAAAAGTTTTGAACTCTTTGTATTCGCCTAAGTATGCCGAAAATATTTCTTCCGTCGTCAGTGTCGCCGCCAAAGGCAGATAGCCGCCGGTGATCCCTTTCGCCAAACAGAGAATATCCGGGGTCACGCTGGCGTGCTCGCAAGCAAACATTTTTCCCGTACGGCCGAAACCGGTGGCGACTTCGTCGAGAATGAAAAGAATGCCGTTGCGCCGGCACATATCGCTCAACGCCCGAAGATAGTCCGCCGGGTGCGACCACATGCCCGCCGCGCCTTGCATGAGCGGCTCTATGACTAGCGCGGCCAAAGTGTTTTGATTGGCCGTTAGTTGGTCTTCGGCTTGTTTGATCGCTGCATTGAGAGCATCGGCCTCACTCATCCGCTGGTGATAACGAAAGAGGTGCGGCGGTGTGATGCGCAGCACGGGGAAAAGCAAGCTTTTGTAAAACCGGTGAAAGGTTTCAGCATATCCCATGCTCATCGAGCCCACGGTGTCGCCATGATAGGATTCCGCCAGCGACGCGATTTGCGTGCGCCTCTTTTCTCCCTTGAGCTGCCAGTATTGCACCGCCATTTTCATGGCGATCTCTACAGCCGTGGCGCCGTTGTCGGAGTAGAAAACCCGCTGTAAACCCTTGGGCGCGATCGTGATCAATTTTTCCGCGAGTTGAATTCCCGGCACATGGCTCAAGCCGAGAAACGTCGAATGGGAAATGCGCTCGAGCTGTGCACGGACCGCGTCATCGAGCTCTTTTTTGCGATGGCCGTGAACGTTACACCAAAGCGAAGACACGCCGTCTAAATATTTCCGGCCTTGAACATCGATCAGGAAATTGCCGTCGGCGCGGCTGATGATGCAGGGCTCCTCGGCCATCCAGTCGCGCATCTGGGTGAAAGGGTGCCAAAGATAGGTATGATCGAGTTGTTTCAGTCTATCGTGATAGGCGGTCATGATTGCTTTTTGACTTCCTCGAAGGCATCGAGGGCGATTTTAATGTGTTCACGCGTATGGGTCGCCATCAGCGTGATACGCAGACGGGACGTACCCAGTGGCACTGTCGGCGGCCGGATTCCCTGGGCAAAAACTCCTCGCTGCAACAGCTGCTCGGAAAATTGCATGCATTGATCGGCGTCGCCGATAATCAGCGGCAATATCGGACTTTGGATCTCGCCCAGCGAAAAACCTATTTTCTTCAATCCCTCCGAAAGCAAGCGACAGTTATTCCACAACGCCTCGCGCCGCTCCGGTTCGCGCTCCACCAGATCGATCGCCGCTATGGCCGTCGCCATGATCGCCGGCGGCAGCGCCGTCGTAAATATGAAACTGCGGCAGCGGTTGATCAACAGCTCGCGCAAAGCGCGGCTCCCGGCGACGTAGGCACCGAAGCCACCGAGCGCTTTTCCGAGGGTGCCCATTTGCACGAAAACGCGATCGCCCAGCCCCACCTTGGCGACGATGCCAGCGCCGTTCGCTCCGAAGATACCGGTCGCGTGCGCCTCGTCGACCATTACCCAAGCGTCGTATCTCTCGGCGAGTTCGACAATTGCTGCCAACGGCGCTTCGTCGCCGTCCATGCTGAAGATGGTTTCCGTCACGATGAGCTTGCGCCGAGCGCCACCAGCCTGTTTGAGCGCATCTTCCAATTGGCCGAGGTCGCAATGGGCGTAGACGAATGTTTTCGCACGAGACAGGCGGCAGCCGTCGATGATGCTGGCGTGATTCAGCTCATCACTAAGGATCGCATCGGTTTCGCCGGCGAGCGTTGAGAGAATTCCTGTGTTCGCCTGAAAGCCGGAATTGAACACCAGCGCGGCTTCCGCTCCTTTGAATTTAGCGAGCCGGTTTTCCAATTCCTCGTGCAGCGCCATATTGCCGGAAATTAAGCGCGAAGCGCCTGAGCCGCAACCGTATTGGTCGATCGCTCTCTTTGCCGCCTCAGCGAGTGCCGGGTGGTTGGCGATGCCGAGATAATTGTTCGACGAGAAGTTGATGACCGCGCGGCCGTCAAGGATCAAAGTCGGACCCTGATCGTTCTCGACCCGCCGCAAGCGGCGATAAAGCGACGCGCTCCTGATCGCTTGCAGCTCGTCTTGGACGCTAACTGTCGGCATTGCTTGATTTAGATAATATACGGCCCGCGGCATCGCAACACGATACCGCGGCTATCAAGCGTCGCGGGCGGATCAACCTGTTGAAAGGAATTTATCTGAGGTGAAGCTGGTCACGCTGCGGCCATGCCGCGAATTTTGCGCTGCACCCGTCGCATGTCGGCCACAAAGTGGCGGTACTCTTCTTCGCGCTCGCTTTCCTCGCGGTGCCGAAAAATCGACGAGGGATGAATGGTGATGAAAACCGCTTCACCCTGGTTGCCGTCAAAGAACTTTCCCCGTTGTTGACCGATCGGGACAACTCTGCCGAGTATAGATTGCGCAGCGGTCGCGCCCAGGCATACCACTACTTTGGGACGGAGGACTTCCAGCTCCGACTGAAGCCACGGCTTGCAAGCCGTAAGCTGCCGGATCGCCGGTTTCTGATGCAGGCGACGCTTGCCGCGCTGGATCCATCTAAAATGCTTCACGGCGTTAGTAATGTAAACCTCGTCGCGCTGGATGTGTGCCTCGGCGAGCGCTTTGTCGAGCATGCGGCCGGCTGGACCGACGAACGGATGGCCTTGACGATCTTCCATATCTCCAGGTTGTTCGCCGATGAGCACGACGCTCGCGTTCTTTGCCCCTTCGCCAAACACTGTCTGGGTGGCCTTCTTGTATAGATCACACCCTTCGCAGGAGCGCGCGGCGGCGCGCAGGCTCTCAAGGGTGCGCCGTTTTGGCAGGAACTCTTCGGCCGATGATTTCTGTTTCGTGACCACTACATTTAAAATTTAACACTCTCAACAACGCGCGGCTAGACCGTTGTCAAATTGCGTAAAAAAAATTTAATTACACGGAAAACCGTCTATCGCGCTTGCCAGCTCGAATTAGAGTTGGTTAAAGTGATGCGCATGCGCGCGCAGTTTTCTCGTTTCGCGGAATCCGCATCGATAACTTCCGATGGCCAAAGCTAAAACCATTTTCGCCTGCCAAAGCTGCGGTTTTCAATCCTCCAAGTGGCTCGGCAAGTGTCCCGACTGTCATCAGTGGAACACCTTCGCCGAGGAACGATTTGAGAGAGCCTCGACGCCGCGCGGGGAGCTGAGTCTGGGCACGAAAGAAGATCCTGCGCCGATTCACGAGATCGATATCACTGAAGAAGGTCGGGTGCTCTCGGGCATCGGCGAATTCGACCGGGTGCTTGGCGGCGGGCTCGTGCCGGGCTCGGTGATTCTCATTGGCGGCGACCCCGGCATCGGCAAATCCACACTTCTCCTTCAAGCTTTTGCCGCCGTGAGTCAAAAAGGGGTAACCTGCCTTTACGTCTCAGGCGAGGAATCTCCACGGCAGATTAAGATGCGGGCCGAGCGGCTAGGCATCGAGGCGCCGAATCTCTTGGTGTTGAGCGAAACTTCTCTCGAGCGGATTCTCGACCACGTCAAGAAAATCAAACCTGGCTTGCTGGTGATCGATTCCGTGCAAACGATTTTCTCGTCAGCGATTCCCTCGGCGCCCGGTAGCATCGCCCAGGTCAGAGAAGCTTCCGGCTCGATCATCGTGCTGGCGAAAAAAACCGGCTTGACGACTTTCTTGATCGGCCACGTCACTAAAGACGGCGCCATCGCCGGGCCGCGTCTGCTAGAGCACATGGTCGACACAGTCCTCTATTTCGAGGGCGAGCGCGGCCACAGTTTCCGCATTCTGCGCGCGGTCAAAAACCGCTTCGGCTCGACCAACGAGATCGGCGTTTTCGAAATGAAGGAAGCAGGCTTAAAGGAAGTCAGCAATCCATCGGAGATTTTTCTCATGGAGCGACCTCTCGCCGTGCCCGGCTCGGCGGTCGTCTGCAGCATGGAAGGCACGCGGCCGATCTTGGTTGAGCTGCAAGCTCTCGTCAGCCGATCGTTTTTGGCCGTACCGCGCCGCACCGCGATCGGCGTCGATCACAATCGGGTTGCGCTGCTCGTCGCCGTGCTCGAAAAGAAAATGGGCGCCAAGTTTTTCGATCAGGATATCTTTGTCAACGTCGCCGGTGGTGTCCATGTCGACGAGCCGGCAGTCGACTTGGGCATCGTCGCCGCCCTCGCATCGAGCAGCCGGGAAACCGTGCTCGATCCGAAAACGGTTTTCTTCGGCGAAGTCGGGTTGGCGGGCGAAATTCGCGGCATCTCGCAAGCCGAAGCCCGCGTCAAGGAATCCGGAAAGCTCGGCTTCGAGCGTTGCGTTTTACCTATGAGCAATTCGGTGCAATTGGCTCATATCAAGTATCCCAAACTCGCCGGCGTCGCCTCGCTTGGGGAATGTTGGAAACTTCTTTTCTAAATATTCAGTCCGGATGTTTGCTGCTCTTGCATCCCACGCACGCGTTCGTTAACAATATGAATTCTCGTGCCGGAGTGGTGGAATGGCAGACGCGCCGGACTCAAAATCCGGTAGGGGTAACCCTGTGGGGGTTCAAGTCCCCCCTCCGGCACCAATAAATCAATAATTTAATCGGTGCGCCTGCCATACCCCGCTCTTCCTTGTGCCTGAATTGTGTCCGTCCAGTGGCCAAACGAATTAGACTGACCTAGTTGAAATCGAAGCCACTTTTTTAGTCGTTGGCTGTGCCTGTATGTGTGTCCAAGTCTTGAGCGCCGCCTGCTTGAGATCGTCCTCGCTCACGATATTGTAACGGTCAAAGACGCTGCGCGTTTTGTGACCTGAAATCATCATCGCTAGCCGTTCAGGAACCCCGGCGCGAACCATGTTTCTAACTGCCGTGCGCCGGAAGTCACGAAAGATACGACCTTCCAGACCGACCGCTGTGCGAGCTCTATCCCATGCTTCGCGAAAGTCCTTGATAGGTCTTCCACGAGCCGCAGACTCCGTCTCTTTGAGATCGAGAGCGCTTCCGGAAAATTCGGACTCAAGAGCAGGGCCACCCGAGAGAGCTTGGAAAAAGCCTCCTTCAGATGCTCCAACCGTTTTCCATTAAGTTCAGGGGAATACCCGGTTAACCCCGTTATGTTTCCACCGGGCCGCGCTAGTACTACTGTGTCAATAAATTCATGGTATTATGCATGGAAATTCGCGCAGGAGGTGAATTCCCATGCCCAAGCTGGGTGAATTTGAACGCTACATCA
>DASWCL010000034.1:0-2080 GCA_036390135.1 Binatia bacterium | reverse complement strand
ATCTTTTGACCAAATATCCGCCATCCAGCGATTGTAAGAGCGGCAGAGCGCCAGCTCGATCGGCGGATTATCCGTCACGGGCCGCAGAAACAGCGTCGGATAGAGTACCTGCACGCCGGTGCCGATCTCGTCCATGTGTTTGAGGCGCGAATCGATGTTCGCCATCTCGCGCGACTCTCTGGCCGTGTCCTGGCCGATGTTGTCGCGCCCGCCGATCAGGCGCCCACCGATGATCCAAAAGTTCTGCGTCTTACCCGTCGGCATGTCGACCGCGATAGCCACCGGCCGATAGCGCTTATCGTCGCCTTCCAAATAGTCCCAAGTTTTCTCACACTCGATCACGTGCGCGTCCGCATCGATTGTTAACATCCTACAACCTCCAAATTCGAGAATGTCCGATTGAAACCTGCAGCTTGCTGAATAACTTTTCTTGCAGACCGCTCAAAAAGATCTCAGAGGCGAAGCGCGCATGGACCGTGATCGTGAAACGTGACCGTGAAATCCACACGAGCACGAACACGTCACACGAACACGAATTCGAGCGAGACGATTGAGCGCAACGAAGCATATGAGGCTTTTTCAGCGGTCTGCTAAAGCGCGTACAGCGCCCGCGGATTATCGCCGAGAATCTTGTCGATCACTCGGCCGGGCAGCTTGCCGTCTTTTCTTAACTTGCGCAGCGCTTCGATCTCCGCGGCGTTATCCGCGTGGCCGTAATCCGTGCCGATCACCAGATTGTCCTCGCCCGCGTAGCCGAGAACATGGTCAAGATCGTCATCGGTCTGGCAGGTCACGTAAATTCTGTTTTCTTTAAGAACGTTCTTCGGAAACGGCTTGCCGCGCCGCGCAAAGCGCCGGGTGAGATCGTGCACTGCGTACGGAATCCATTGCGCGCTTACTTCGATGATGCCGATGCGTAGTTTTGGAAAGCGCTGCGAGATACCGTGAAAGACGAGGGAATGGAAGGCGCCGATCACGGCGAGTTTAAATTTCGAAAAGCCAGGATCGTCGGCGAAAAAATCGTAGGTCGTAAAAGCGCCGTTGGCGGAATGAACACAGACAGGCAAATCCAACGCGCTCGCTTGCTCGTACAAGGGATAAAAATATGGATCACTGAGTATGCGTTCGACTTCCAAGCCGCGCATGTAGATACCGCAAGCGCCGTTGTCCTTGCCAAACTTCAATTCCTCCGAGAGATGCTCCGTACTCTGCAGTGGCGGCACCAAGACCCAACGAAAACGGTTTGGCTGCTTCTTCACGATATCCGCCATCCACCGGTTGTAGCTACGCGACACGGCGAGATCGATATCGGGACGACGGCTCACTGGAGTAATAAAAAACGTCGGATAGATCACCTGGCAATCGATGCCGAGCTCGTCCATGTGCTTGATGCGTACCGTGAGGTCGGTCATTTCGCGCGCCGCGACCGGCAGATCTCTGCCCACGTTATTGCGCGGGATCACTCGCCCATCGACCAACCAGTAGTCAAACGGATCTTTGCCGCTGGTCGCGCTGACGACCTTCGGTTTGAACTGCCGCTCGGATTCGAGCATGTAATCCCAGGTCGATTCGTTTTCAATCACATGCGCATCGGCATCGATCACTGTCATCCGGGAATTTCTCCTCTAAACTATTGCCTGATGCCTGTTGACCATTGCCTTCCTCACCCTTCCCTCGCCACTTCATCAACCAGCCTGCCGTTTTCATAAGCGAAGCATTTGCCGCTTTGATCCATCGGCAATTGAGCGCACAGCACAAATCCCTGTCCCAAAACCTCGGGGCCGGGCAAGAGCTTGAGCGCTTCTTCCGGCGCGGTTTCGGTCGCAATCGGCACGCGCGGCGAGAAAGTCACGACACAAATGTTCGATTCCCTGACTTCCTCCGCGACATAGCGGGAAAAGGTTCGAATCCCGTCTTTCGTTACCATGTACGTCGCGGCGCCACCCGGTGTCACGCCGCCGCCACCGTAGAGATTGATGATGTGACCGGTTTTTCGCTTCGCCATATGGGGGATGACGTGTTTGACGCCGAAGAACGTGCCGTAAAGATTGGTATGCACGACCCGGTTCCAAAACTCCAA
>DASWCL010000033.1:0-3132 GCA_036390135.1 Binatia bacterium | reverse complement strand
TTGTAATAGCCCGTGGGGATTTCGGCCTTTGGCAGCGCTTCTGTGCGCGCCTTGTCGGAAAAACCGATGGCGAAAGATTTTTCCGGATTTTGAAACGGCGGCAGTATCCGCACTTCCGCGGGATCGTAAACGACTTTTTCTCCCGCGGGGCCACGAAGGTTATGCGCACCGTTCTTGTGTGCAAATGCTACGACTTGATCGAGTATTTTGAGCGATTGCTCGCCGCGATCCAAAAACTCTGCAATCGTTTCAGGAAAATGATACGCGGCCAACTCATAAGCGTTAGACCGGTTATTATCGAGCTGTATCAGACAAGCGGCGCAGGTGAAGTTTAGATCGACGAGTTTGCCGTCGACATCGCCGAAAATTCTCGTTTGACCGGGCAGCGAGCTTTCTAACAGACCCAGATAAAGTTTCATGAATTCAACCGTCGAATTCCGCGTGAGAAACTGCCTTCCGTCTATCACGGCGGACCCAGAATTCCTAGGCAAACACTACCGCCGGCGGGACCGACTCTTTAGTATTTCTTTGGACGCGAAATAACCGGGGAGACCCGTGATGCCGCCGCCGGGATGAGTCCCGGAACCGCAGAGATAAAGATTTTCGATCGGCGTGTGGTAGCGCGACCAACCGGGCACGGGGCGCATGAAGAAAATCTGATCCAGCGCCATTTCCGCGTGGTCGAGGTGTCCTTGAGTGAGGCCGTAGGTTTGCTCCAAATCGAGCGGGGTTAAGACTTGGCGATGGAGGATCGAATTCCTAAAGCCCGGCGCGTAATCTTCGAGTAAATTCACTACGACATCACCGAGCGCTTTACGTTCCAGATTCCAGTCGCTATCGCCCAGGTGGTACGGTGTGGACTGCATCCAGACGGACATCACATGTTTGCCCGCGGGCGCGAGAGAGGGGTCGCTGATCGACGGGATGGTGATTTCCAGAAATGGCTGCTTGGAGTAACGGCCGTACTTCGCGTCATCGGAGGCGCGCTCCATGTATTCGATCGTCGGGCCGATGTGGATTATGCCGCCGAGTGCTGCCGATTCGTAGCCGGTTGCGCTTTTAAACTTCGGCAGTGTGTCCAACGCCAGATTGACCTTGGCGACCGTGCCGCGCGAGCGGATGTTTTGCACTTGCAGTAAGAAGTGGGGGTCGAGATAGGTTGGTTCGATGAGTTTGAGAAAAGTTTGTTTAACATCCGCGCTTGAAATTACGTTCGCCGCGCTAATTTCGTCGCCGTTTTGCAGCACGACGCCCGACGCGACGCCATTCTTTGTGACGATTTTAGCGACCTCCGCTCCGGTGCGGATCTCCGCGCCGTGCTGCTGTGCGGCGCGGGCGAGAGATTGCGCCAGTTGGCCGATGCCGTCGCGGACAAATCCCGCCGTGCGCAGCGCGCCGTTCGATTCACCGATTTGATGATGGAGGAAATTAAAAGCAGTTCCTTGCTGGCGCGGGCCGACAAAGGAGCCGAGAATCCCGCTCGCCGCCAGCGAGGCTTTGAGCAAGTCATTTTCAAACCATTCATCCAGCAAATCGGCGATGCTCATAGGTAAAATGCGCAGGAACTCGTACATCTCCTTTTGGCCGAGGCGATGGAACTTCCATCCGATCTTTAAAAGCTCGGCGGGGTTGAAGCTATCGGGGTTGGCTTTGTCGGGTAACGGCGCGTTGTAAAGGGTTCGCAGAAAACCGGAAAGATTTTTAGCGAGCGCGCAAAAGACTTGATATTTGTCGGCGTCGGACTTGGAGTGCCGCGCGATCTCGGCAGCGGCTTTAGTTGGGTCTCGAGGAATCAGTAAAGATTTTCCGTCGAGGCCCGGCGCAAATATCAGAGGATCGAAAGCGAGAATTTCCAAGCCGTGTTTCTTTAAATCGAGATCGGCGATGATCTCAGCGGAAAATGCCCCGACTAGGTGAGCGCAGGCGGCGAACTTAAAGTCGGGAAAAATTTCCTCCGTGACCGCGATTCCGCCGACGATGAGCCGGCGCTCCAACACCAAGATTTTCTTTCCCGCCTTGGCGAGATAAGCCGCGGTCACGAGCCCATTGTGACCGGCGCCGATGATGATCGCGTCGTAAGGTGCCATGGCGAGTTAGATCAGGCTTCGGTTCATATCTTTGATTATTTCCAGTGCCGCGAGCCGCCCCGACGCCGCCATCACGCCGCCGCCGGGATGCGTGCAGGCGCCGCACATGTAGAGATTCTTGATTGGCGTGCGGTACTTTGCCCAGCCCGGCACGGGGCGGAGAAAGAACAATTGATCGAGCGTGAGCTCGCCTTGAAAAATGTTGCCTTCAGTGAGACCGAATTCCTGCTCCAGATCCCAGGGCGTGACGACTTGCCGATGGAGAACGATGTTTTTCAAGTTCGGCGCGTATTCACTCAGAGTGTCGACCACAGTGTCGCCCAACGCCTCGCGTTTTTCCGGCCAAGTACCCTTCGCCAGATGATAAGGCGCGTACTGGACGAAGATCGACATGACATGTTTCCCCGGCGGCGCCATGGATGGATCGAGCATCGAAGGCAGAACGATGTCCATGTAAGGGCGGCGCGAGAAGTCGCCGTACTTGGCGTCGTCGTAGGCGCACTCGATGTAGTCGATGCTTGGGCTGATCGAGATCGCTCCCGCTAAGTGCGGGCCGTCGCCTGGCATGCTCGTGAAATCAGGCACCGTGTCGAGCGCGAGGTTAACTTTCGCGGATGAGCCACGGATTTTAAAATCATTGACCTGCTTGACGAATGCCGAATCGAGATGCCGAGTGTCGACCATCTTTAAAAACGTGCGTTTTGGATCAACGCCGGAGACGATGACTTTGGCTTGAATTTCTTCGCCAGAGCCAAGCACCACGCCGTGGGCGCGGCCGTTTTTGACGAGCACCTGGTCGACGGGCGCTTGAGTGCGGATTTCCGCGCCGTAGTGACGCGCTGCTTCGGCGATCACTCGGCTGATGCTGCCCATGCCGCCGCGGGCAAAGCCCCACGAGCGAAACGCGCCGTCGAGCTCGCCCATGTAATGATGCAGTAAAACATACGCCGTTCCCGGCGAGCGCGGCCCCATGAACGTGCCGATGATGCCGCTCGCGGACATGGTGGCCTTGAGCACGTCGGTCTCGAACCATTCGTCGAGAAAA
>DASWCL010000032.1:0-2539 GCA_036390135.1 Binatia bacterium | reverse complement strand
CGAGAGCGAAGATCAAGAACTCGTTAGCCGACTAGCCGCGCTCGATGCGCCCGGTTTTTTCAAAGCGGTCGCTAAAGATCAGGACAAACGGCGGATCTGCGGGTTTTCGCCGCTCTATTCATTGATTCATCTGCTCGACGGCGCGCCGGGCAAACACCTCAAGTACAGCCAGGCGTTTACGCCGGAAACCGGCTCAGCGGTGACGTTTACCAGTTTAATCTTCCAATAATGCGCGAAGCTACGCCGACGTCAATTCGATTCTGACGCCCGGAACGCGCCATAATCAAAATCAATGCATGTTCATGCCGCCGTCAACAGCGATCGACTGGCCGGTCATGAAGTCGCTATCGTCGGACGCAAGGAAGATCACCGTGCCAACGAGATCCTGCGGGTACTGATCACGATGGAATGCGCGCCGTTTTCTTCGGTCGGCGAGCTGTTCGGCCGTCATCACGCCTTCTTGATTGGCGCTAGAAATGGTCAAGCCGGGCATGATCGAATTCACGCAAATATTGTCGTCGCCGACTTCACGCGCCAAAGCGCGAGTAAAGCCAATGACAGCCGACTTAGAGGACACGTAGTGTAAAAAATACGGCGAGCCGCCAAGCACTGTGCCCGACGAAATGTTGATGATCTTGCCTTTGCCTTGTTGCTTCATCGCTGGATACACCGCTTTGACGCAGTGCCACAATCCTTTTACGTTCACCGACATGACGCGGTCCCATTCGTCATCGTCGATTTCCATGAAGTTTTTTTTCTTCAACGCGGAGTATAGCCCGGCGTTGTTCACCAAGATGTCGATGCGCCCGTAGGCATTGAGCGTCGCCTGCGCCATCGCTTGGGTTTTATCGAGTGACGTGACGTCGACGTATATCGGCGTGGCTTGGCCCCCGGTCGCGGCGATTTCACCGGCGACCTTTCGGGCTTCGCCGTCCTGAATATCCGCGACGATCACTTTGGCTCCTTCTTTGGCCAAGCCGTGGGCGTAGGCTTTGCCGATACCCACCCCGCCACCTGTGACGATGGCAACTTTGTCTTTCAAACGCATGGTGCACCTCCGTCAAATCTTGAGCCGGTAAAAGTCAATCGGGTTATCGTGCAGAATCGCTTTCTTGATTTCGTCGCTGATATCCGTGCGCCGGAAAAATTCCGGCAGGTCGTGGCTAAACATGTCCGGCAGCCGCTCGTGCGGATAGTCGGACGGCCACATCACACATTTCGGATTGAATTGTTTGAGCACTTGCGGCAGCGCTTTTTCTTCCACTTCGCAGGTCGTCCAAACCTGACCGTTGCGAATCAGCTCGCTTGGTTTCTGTTTCAATAGCGGCGCCTGCACGCGGTATGGCTTTTCCATCTCTTCGTCCATGCGGTCCATCATGTAAGGTAACCAGCCTGAGCCCGCTTCGAGAAATGCTACTCGGAGTTTGGGGAAGCGTGTGAACACACCTTCGAAAACCATATGAGTGAACTGAATCAAGATCGCAACGGGATGCTCGAGCGTGTGGACGTGGAGAAATTTATTGAAAAAATCGAAGCCCATGCCGCGGCTCGGCGCGCCGTGCACAGCAAGCGGCATGTCTAGACGCTCGGCGGCTTCGTAGATCGGGTCGAAATCACTGTGACCGTAACCTTTATGCAACCAGGTTACCGCGGGCAGCAAGCCCGCGACCAGTCCGAGTGATTTCGCCCGCTCCAGCTCTTTGGCAGCTTCTAAAGGTTCGTGCACCGGCAGGAGCGCGACGCCTTTAAGCCGCGGACTGGCTTTGCAAAAGTGATCGGCGAGCCATGAATTGTAAGCGCGCGCGAGTACGCATGCCCACTCGGGATTTTGCACCAGCCCAAGTCCCAATCCGCCCGTTGGATAGAGCACCGTGGTGTGGACCCCGAGCTCGTCGAGAAATTCCAGCCAACGCGGCGCCGGCGTTTCGGGGTCTTTGCCGGGGACGCCCGTGCCCCGGTTCCACCCGTCGAGGGAAGGAAAATAGGAATAGGTTTCGAAACGGGGCGCGCTCGTGTATCTGCCGCCGAGGTAATCGTGCAGCTCGCGGTCTTTCTCCAACACGTGACCGTCGGCATCGATGATCGGATAGTTGACGTTCATGGAACGACTCCTTCCAAGCTGAGGGGCGATACGAATTGGAGTAATGGAGTGGTGGAGTGTTGGGTGGGAAATTGTTCGGACGCATCACTCCAATACTCCATCACTCGATTTCATAAGAACGATATTCCACCATCCACATTCACTGTCTGGCCGGTGATAAAATCGCTGAGCGGCGATGCGAGAAATAGCATCGCGCCGACGACATCTTGTGACACCTGGATTCGCTTCAGCGCTCTCAAACTTACGGACGATTCTCTGAACTGGATCATTTGTTCCGTCGGATTTTCTTCGGACAAGGTGTTGCCCGGAGCCAGGCAGTTTACATTGATGTTATCGTCGCCGACCTCGCGCGCGAGCGTGCGGGTGAAACCGATGGTCGCCGCTTTCGAAGTTACATAATGAATTCGTCCCGGCGCCCCGGCGAACGCCGTGCCGGAA
>DASWCL010000031.1:0-11818 GCA_036390135.1 Binatia bacterium | reverse complement strand
TCTCGCTTGGACGGACAACGCGAGTAATGAAGCCGGCTTTAAGATCGAACGCTGCTCTGGCGCCAACTGCACCAACTTTAGCCAGATCGCCACGGCCGGCGTTAATGTCAGAAATTACTCAAACACTGGAGTTAAACGAAACACTACCTATCAATACCGCGTGCGTGCTTTCAACAGTTCCGGTAACTCCTCGTACTCGAACACGGGCGGCGCCACAACACCGCGATGAACAGTTAGAGACCCGCTGAGTAGTGGCGACGCAATTGCGGCAGCGCCGAACAGGTTTCGTATAAGAATGCGCGGTTCCATCAACGGTCTTTCCCAAGCTCGGTCCGATCTCACGCCCGCAAATGTCGTTGGTACGAAGTGCCAATGATGTCCGGCTTCCCGTCATAGTCATGACGGTAAAGATGACACAAGGCGTCAACGACAAAACTCTAGCGCCAAAGTTGGACCGCTGCTTGTTGGCATGGGGCGTGCTCAGATTTCTGCGCTGTCTCAATTGATGATTCCCCGATAGCAAGCATGCCAGGCAAACTTAAGGCGCCGTCGATGGCTCGTGAGAAACTTTGACCGCAGGCTACGAGGTAAGAAGAAAGGAAAGCATTTATGAATGCAAACGTAATTTTGAGGCGGTTCTCGGTGCTGCTGAGCGCCGCCGCCTTTGTGTTGCTCAGCGCGTTGGCGCAGGCGCAAACGCACCCCAATTTGTTTCGCCAGCGACCGGTGTCGACTTCGCCCGGTGGCCACGGCTTGGCGGCTCAAGTCGGCGATATCGATGAAGCGGCGCTGGCAGCGGGACCAGCGGGCTTAACGATTGTCGTGCCGGGCAAGCCCGACCTGGCCTTTGACCGCGAAGGCCACGAGCCTCGTGGCGCAAGGAGCATGGTGTGGCGCGGTCGCGGCCAATTGGATCGTGGCAAGGTTACGCTTACGCTGCACGAGGGTCTGCTCTACGGTCGCATTGAGAGCGGCAGCGACGTGTATGCGATCCGTCCGGGTCCGAACGGTCGGACCTTGGTTGAAAAAATTAACACCGACAGCTTCGCGCCGGAGTGGGGCCATGACGCCGCGACTCACGGTCATGAGAAAGTTCCTCCGCCGACTGGCAGCGACACACAAGGTTCGTTAACCGCGCCGAACGCGACCGCCGCTGACGGCACGGTGCAAATCGTGCTGATGTCGGTTTACACACCGCAGGCTCGCGCCGCGGCCGGTGGCACGACCCAGATTCAGGCACAGATTCAAGCAGCCGTTGATCAGGCGAATACTGCTTTCGTCAACAGCAACATGATCGCGCGCTATTTCCTGGCTCATACCGAGGAGGTTGCCTACAACGACTCGGGAAATATCGAGACGGACTTAAACTGGGTGACTTCCAACTCCGCTGTCGCTTCGTTGCGCAACACCTACTCGGCCGACATGGTGTCGCTGATCACCAATAACGGTGGTGGCTATTGCGGCATTGGCTGGGTACAGAGAAACCCCGGATCGAGCTTTGCGGGGTACGCCTTCCAGGTCACGTGGCTCGCCTGTTTATCCAATAGCACGCTCGCCCACGAGCACGGCCACAACATGGGCATGGAACACGATCCTGCAAGTGCCGGCATTTCGCCGTCGGGGGCTTCCTATCCCTGGTCGTTTGGCCATTACGTGAACGGCGCGTTTCGTACCATCATGTCTTACGACGTGTGTTCGATCAGTTGTCCGCGCGTGCTCCATTTTTCCAATCCCGACGTTCTCTACAACGGCATTCCTACCGGAATCCTGAATCAGCGCGACAACGCGCAGACCGGCGATTCGACCGCGCCGATCGTTGCCAACTTCCGCTTAGGCGGCGGCAGCGGCGTAAATAACCCGCCGACATTCACCAGCGACCCGATCGTCAAACCCAACGCCACTCAAGGTCAAGCTTATTCAGGCAGTATTGCGAGCAACGCAAGCGATCCTGACGCCGATCCACTCACGTTTGCAAAGACCGGCGGCCCCATTTGGCTTTCCGTGGCGGCCAATGGCGCCCTGAGCGGCACACCGGGCGCGGCGGATTTGGGATTAAATAGTCTTACCGTCTCGGTCGCCGACGGCAGAAACGGATCGGACACGGCTACGCTGCAAATCACGGTAATCGCACCCCTATTGCCGCCGAGCAATCTCGCTGCCGCGTCTGTCGTTACAAAACAAATCGATCTCAATTGGACGGATAATTCTGCCGGCGAAAGCGGATTTAAGGTCGAGCGCTCCGCCAACGGCAAGAGTTATTCTCAAATCACAACGGTGGGCGCCAACTTCGTCACGTTTTCCGATACCGGTCTTCGTTCCGGACGCAAGTATTACTACCGCGTGCGCGCATACAACGGTACGAGCAACTCCGCTTACTCGAACATCATGAGCGCTACAGCGAAATAAATCTCGCCGATCCCAAGGCGAATCGCATAAAACTGGCTCGGCTTCACCCGCCGAGCCAGTTTTATTTTGAATGTTCACACCGGTCTGCTAAACAATTCTCTAGCGCCGACATCTTCCGAATTTTTCTGGTGTTGGCACACTGCAATGTGTTAAACGCAGGAACATGATTTTCCTCGTGCGGTTTTGTCGAACATGACGTTGCTGCGAGCGCTTGTACCGCTGATTTTACTTTGCGCCGCGCCGGTTCGAGCTGCCGAGTTGCGCAATATCACACTCGGCTTAGTGTCGCCGAATATCAGCACGCAACTCCCGATCGTGGTCGCACAGCAGGCGGGTTTCTTCAAAGACGAAGGACTGAGCGTTCACAGCGTCACCATCGCCAGCGGCGGCACTTTGATGGTCGCGATTCTTACCAGCGGCCACGCCGACCTTGTCGTCTCTGGGGTGGCCGCGATCATGCGCGCCATCGACCGCGGCGCACCGGTGACCGTAGTTTCTGGCTACCAGAATAAGATAGATTTCGCGATGATTGGCTCCAAGCAAGTCGCGCGGCTCGAAGACTTACGAGGCAAAATCGTCGGCGTCACCAGCGCCGGCAGCTTTTCCGAGTTCGCCGTGATGGAAGCGCTGAAACGGCGCGGTTTTGTTCGAGACAAAGACTACAAATTGCTCGCCGCCGGCAGCACTCAACTGCGTATCGGCGCGCTCAAAGGCGGCAAGGTCGACGCCATCCCGCTCAGTTCCGGTGAACGCCACACGCTGGAAGACGAAGGTTATCCGGTGCTCTTGGAAATCGGCAAAGTCGTTCCGGAAATTCCTTTCGCCGTGGCGGTCGCCGCTAAAGCACTGACGGCTAAAGAGCCAGATCTGGTCGTGCGCTTTATTCGCGCCCTCGGCAAGTCAATGCAGCTGATCAGAACTAACGGAGACAAAGCGATTCAACTGGCCGTGGCCGGAAAACTGCGCGGCGATCCCGAAACCCAGCGCAGAGCGCTTAATTACTTCGCCCGAGATCTCGACGTCGATATCGACAGAGAAAACATCATCGCAGTGCTCTCTGTCTTGGGAATCAAAGGCGAACCAGAACGTTTCTTCGATCGAACTTACCTATCACGGGCGATGGCGAAACCGTAAAACACCGATTGACTCCTCCGTCAATTTTACAACTTGGTGCGCACCCTGATGGACATTTGCAACCGCCTGGCGTATGGGAATTGAGATTGAGGGGCGAACACTGACGCGATATGGATCTCGAACAAATCAAGCAAGACGTTGTCACCGCCAGTCATATTTTACACCAACAAGGCATCGCCGCGGCCTTCGGTCACGTGAGCGCCCGCATTCCTGGCACCGACAGATATGTCTTTCCGCCGCGAATGAGCCCCGCGCTGGTGCGCCTGGATAATCTGCTTGAGCTCGACGTGGACGGTAACCAGCTTTCCGGCGTGGGCAGGCCGAATACGGAATTTTGGATTCACGCCCGCATCTACAAAGCCCGTCCCGATGTTCAGTCGGTCTGCCATGTCCATCCGCCGAGCTGCGTTGTGCTCGGCTCGCTCGGCGAAACCATTCGGCCGCTGCACGCTTCCGGCGCAGTTTTTAAAAACAACGTCCAGGTTTTTGATCCGATAACATTGATTCGCACGCGCGAGCTTGGCGATCAGGTCGCCAAAACGTTAGGCCCGCATGGAGCGATGCTGCTGCGCGGCCACGGTGTCAACGTCGCGGACAAAGATGTCCGCCGCGTCTGCATTATGACACTCTGGATGGAAGAAGCGGCCAACTATCAATTGCGCGCCATGTCGGCGGGCAAACCGCGTTATTTCACGCCGGCAGAATTGGAAGTTATTCACGCTCAGGTCTCCGGCGAAGAAGTGTCCAACCGGGCCTGGGAATATTTTAGCAGCCGGGTGGAGGATTGATGACGGCGGTTGAACGTCTGCGCCCGCCTGTTAAGGAGGAATTATGGCACTGAACCATTCGGAGCTTCGTCAAGCGGTGATCGATAACGCAAACTTGCTTGTGCGTACGGGCGCTATTTCGATGAGCCATCACGGCAACTTCAGCGTGCGCGTGCCGAACACCGACACGATTCTGCTGACTGCCACCAGCTCATTTGACAATTTGAAACCGGAAAATCTCGCGCTTCTCGATCTCGACGGCAAGCTGCTTGAAGGCGAAATCAATCCGACCAATGCCGAAATCGTGCACATGCACGCAATTGTGTACAAAGAACGGCCCGACACCGGCGCGGTCGTTCACACCCACTCGACTTACGCGACCAGTTTTGCTTTAGCAAGCCGCGCGCTCGGTTGTTCTTACGAAGCACTAGTGCGCTCGGATATGACCGATGGCATCCCGCTCGCGAAATACGGACCGCGCGGCTCCATTGAATCGGTGTCGAATATCGCTAAGGCTTTAAGCGTCACTAAAAACACCAAAGCGGTGTTATTGGAAAATCACGGTGTCCTGGCGTTCGGCGTCAATCCCGCCGCCGCAGCCCGGGCCAACCTGATCGTCGAGGAAGCAGCGCAAATGGCGATCTTCGCCGAAGTACTTGGCGGCGCGAAAAATATTCCGCCTGAGCTCCTCAAAGCCACGGTCGGTCGTCGGGACGAATTCGCCCGCGCCGGGTCCCAAAAAGCTTGAGCCGCTGGAAGTTTGAATGAGCCGATCGTCACTCAAAGAAATTTAGAAAGGACACAAAGCAATGGAACTAACAGCTGCAGACAAACGTAAATCTCTCCGAAAGATGCTCACGGAGCCGACCTGTCATGTCGCGCCGAGCTGCAACGACGGAATTCAAGCTCGTCTGGTCGAATGGCTGGGCTTTTCCCTCGTGCATATCTCCGGCAGTGGACAGCATCGCGCTCTCGGTTTCGCGGACGCCGGCTTGCTTACGCTCACTGAGATGATCAACAAGGCGCGCGAAATCGTTGACGCCGTAAATATCCCGATCGTCAGTGATTGCGAAACGGGATACGGCAATGCGGTGAACGTAACCCGCAGCGTCCGCGAGTTCGAGAAGGCCGGCGTCGCTGCGCTGCATATCGAAGATCAGATGACGCCCAAACGCGCCGGTCACGAAGGTTTCGACGTCGGCCTGGTTTCGCGGGAGGAGTTCGTCAACAAAATCAAAGCGGCGCTCGACACGCGGCGCGACGAGAATTTGATTATCATCGCGCGCTCCGAAGCCAAAGACTCTTTGCAGGAACGTATCGACCGCGTCTCGGCGTGCTGCGAGGCCGGCGCGGACGCCGTTTGGCTGAGCGCCCGTACCGAGGACGAGATCAAAGCTTTTGCCAAGATCGGCAAACCGATGGTCGGCGTGCCGCCGCGCCAGCTCATGCCGCTTTCACGTTGGGGCGAGCTCGGCGGCCGCGTCGGTTGCATTCCAACAGTCTTGCAAGTGGCCGCGTTGCACGGCATGCGCCAGTGCTTGGAGGAGCTGAAGAAAAACGGCACCGAAGCAGCGTACTTCAAGCAAACCCCAGGCATCGAAGACACGCGCAAGTGGTACGCCAACTTGGGCAACGCCGAACTCAAGGAGCTAGAAAAAAAGTACGGCTATTAAGACGTAGCGGAGGTTTAAAACCCGCCCGCTTGTCGAGTGAAAACTGCCGATGAAGTTCGCGCACTTCTCTCACGTCTGGAACAAACCGGGCATGACTGCGGCCGTTCGCTATGAACAGCTGTGGCGCGAGCTGGCGCTCGCCGATGAATCTGGCTTCGACTTCAGTTTCTGCGTCGAACATCACTTCAATCCCAACGAAAGTTGGATGCCGTCGCCGTCGATCTACTGCGCCGTGGCGGCCGCGCGCACGCGCCGACTCCGCATCGGCACGATGGGCAATATCGTGCCGCTCTACGATCCGCTGCGCATCGCCGAAGACGCGGCGGTTTTAGACAACGTCGCCAACGGCCGCTTCGAGCTCGGCTTGGTTTCGGGCATCGTGCCGGACTTCTTCGGTCCCTACGGCGCTGACTTCCAAAACCGCCGTGCGCTCACCCACGAAGCGCTGCTGTTTATCAAGCAAGCGCTTTCGAGCGACGGCGCGTTCAACTTCGCCGGTGAATCCCGTCGGTATCAAGACGTCACACTCGGGGTAAAACCGCTGCAGAAACCCCATCCGCCGATCTGGATTCACTCGCGCGACGCCGACACGCTGGCGCTACTCGCGCGCGAAGGCGCGCACACCGGTTATCTTTTCTTGGTGCCGCGCGGCGATGTCGCGCCGCGCTATCGCGAATATTTGCGGCTATGGAATGACGCGCGTCATGCAGGCAAACCGAACATCGGCTATTGGGTGTTAGTCTATGTTGACGAGACCGACGCCCAGGCCGTGGCGAAAGCAAAACCCTACTTCGAATACTGTTTCACCAGGGTTTTCGGCACCCGAGCTGACGGTGGGATCGGTTATCTCAGACTGGCGGAAAACCACGCCAAACGCGGCAATCCCGGCGGCGCCGAGATCGCGCGTCATGCGATCGATGTCGACTACCTTCGTGAGCACAATCTCGCCTTCGTCGGCTCGCCGCAAACCGTGATCGAGCAAATCAAGGCCGCCGCCAGGGAAGGCGTGTTCAATACCGTGCTGGGCGAATTCAACATCGGCGCCATCGACGAGGAAGATCTGATGCGCTCGATTCATCTCTTCGGGGCGGAAGTCATTCCAGCCCTGCGCAGTTTCGAGCCCTACTAGATTTTCGGTGTCATACCGGTGCAATCCGGTATCCAGCGAGCGAGAGCGAGTTAAGCTCGATAGATTTCCGACTCGGGCGGTATCTCCATGATCTCGATGCTGTTGCCGTCGGGGTCGGAGATAAACGCGATGCGCTGTTTGGCGCGGCCGATGAATTTTCTTTCGGGCTTTACGTTCATCTTGGCCAGATGATCGAGCGCCTGTTCGAGGTTATCGACCACCAGGCAAAAGTGAATGTAGCCGATCGGATCGGCCGGCGACGCCAACATGTTCTTGCCGCCGGGGAAAAGCTCGACACATTGTCCTTTGGCGAATTCCAGAAACATCAGCTCCGGCCGATCACCGCTCGGCGCCACGCGATAAATCACTTTTGCGCCGAAGGCATCGCCGTACCAGCGAATGCTGCGCTCGACGTCGGCAACCTTAAACGCCACATGACCAAATCTAACGCCTGCGATCGGCATAGAGTTTCTCCTTTTTGGATCGGTGCGGATCATAGAATGGACGAGGCCGACGTTGCAATCGACGAGCTGTTCGCCCTGCACGAGTTGTGTTGGCAAACGATTCGCCGTGATCGACATTGACACGATATTGCACATGTACTAATCCCTGGACTAGTCGTTGCCACGTTGGCGAGGAGACCATTTCATGGATGCTGCGCCGTCGATCAGATTCGATCATTTTGCCTACCCGGTAGACGACCTTGTCAAAGCCGAGGATTTTTACACCGGCGTTCTGGAGATACCGATCTATGAGCGGCGCGGCCTGCGCGTCATCGACGTGCGTGCCGGCACACTGCCACGGACTTTTCTTAACGTCGCGGGCAGCCGCGTGGGGATTTTTCTCGGCAAAGAACCGCTGCCCGAAGACACAGAACTTCACGGCGCGCCCCTTGTCGGCATAGAAGTAACCCCCGATGGCTTCGCGCGCATCGCCCGCCGGCTCCAGGAAACAAAGTCGGCGAAATTCGACGGTCCAAGCGTGCGCGAGCGGTTGGGACGGAGCACGAAATCGCTGCTCCTGCAGGATCCCTTCGGTAATCACCTCGAGCTGATCGAGAAAGACCACGCCCTGGTTCACGACGGTTCCGCCTACCTGGGATTGATCCAGCTCGAGTTGGAAGTCACCGATCTCCATCGATCGATTGATTTTTACACCCGAGTTTTCGCTCTTAAGTTATTGGGCCGGGAACGGGATGCGCTCGGCCGCGAGGCCGCATGCTTGCAGTTGCACAGTGGCCAATGGCTTATGCTCCACAAAGTCGATTCGCTGCACGAGAGAAGCAGCGCCAACTACCGCTTCGAGGGCCAGCACTATGCCTTCATGACGCCGACGCCGGACGCGCTGCTCGGTTTTCGCGAAGCGATCGCGCGGGCGGGAGGGAAAATCGACGCGCTGGAGCAAACCCAGGTGCGCAGCGCGACGGCGCATGGCGTGTATTTTACCGATTTCGACGGCAACCCTCTGCAGCTTCAGGTCGAAGGCTCGGAATAAAAATTAAATCGCGCGCGGAGAAAAAATTTATGCACTTGGTTGCGCTCCTGCTCGTGATTCTCGCCGCATTAGCGCGTCCGCTCTGCGGCGTCGACGCGGCGTTTGGCGCAGCGGCCCCTGCAAAAAAGGACACTAATGAGAAATTGGCGTCACTGATCAAAGCGGCGCAAGCCGAAGGCATGCTCAATCTCGTTTGGGGCGAAAACACTTTCCGAGGCTTGCAGGGCGTGCGCGAATTGGTTTCCGGCATGAACAAACAGTTCGGCGCCAGCATCATCGCCAACTGGACGCCGGGTCCGAGCCAGCCGCAGATGGCCGCGAAGATCGCTCAGGAATTTGCCGCTGGCGTTCCAGCGACATCGGACGTCTATATCGGTGGCTCGGAAACTTATATCGCGACCTTGGCAACACCGCTGATGGTCCTCGATCAGTTCGACTGGGCATCAACCTTTCCGCAAATCGACCCGGCCGCGGTTTCGCTCAAAGGCGCGGCGCTGGAGATCAGCGGGCGCTTTCCGGGAATCGTTTACAACGCGAAGCTGATTTCCAGAAACGACGCCCCCAAGAGTCTGAAGGATTTATTGAGTCCGAAACTGAAAGGAAAGGTGTCGACCCAACCGTATATTTCCTATTTCGACATCTTATCGGGCCCAAAACTATGGGGCCCCGAGCGGACCGCTGACTACGTCCAAAAGCTATCGAGCCAGGTTTCCGGGCTGATGCGCTGCGGCGAGTACGAGCGCGTGGTCAGCGGCGAGTTTCCAATTCATGCGCTCGCCTGTGGCGAGGGCGGCGTGCTGCCGTTCACGGAGAAGGGCGCGCCCCTTCGCTACGTCGTCCCGAGCGACGCAGCGATGGTGACTCATCGTTATTGCGCCGTGCCGAAAAACGGCCGGGCGAAAAATGCCGCGAAACTGTTCTGCGCGTTTTTAATGACCCAATCCGGGCAGGAATTTCAATGGAACGTCGACCGGCAAGACAGCGAGAAGTTTCCCGGCACAAGATACAACCATATACTTAAAGACCTCCAAGCCTCCGGCGTGAAACCGCTCGACGTTTCAGTCGACTACGTCATGAGCTTCCCGGTTTTGAAATACGCCAAAGAGCTGGAGAACATCATCAAGGTCGTGGGCAACTGATCGGTTTCGGCGAGCGTGTACGCGCCGCGACTCCTCCCATCATACCGCCAGCGCCAGCGTGAATCGCCTCCCTAATCCCGCAGTCGCATTCGCCCTCGTGATCGGCTTTATCATCGGCGTGATGCTGCTGGTCGTCGCGTATTTGAGTTTCTATGAAGGTTTGCCGGGACTCCCTGGCGGTTTTTTGACCACCACCCACTACGTCGAACTTGTTAAAGATCGTTTGGTCATGCGTGTAACGAGCAACACGCTCATTTACACGGTCACCGCCGTGTTCTTTTCTCTTCTGTTCGGCGTGCTCATTGCCTGGCTGGTGGAACGAACGGAAATTCGCGCGAGAGATTGGATTTATACAGGAATGACCGTCGGCTTGCTGATTCCAACCTTCTTTCCGGCGATGGGATGGCTTTTTCTGCTTCATCCGCGCATCGGCTTTTTAAACATCTGGCTGAAACAATTGATCGACGAGAATCTTACTTTGAGCATCGCCACACCCGTCGGCATGGGTTGGGTGGAAGGAATCACGCTGGCGCCTGTCGTTTTCATCATGGTGGCGGCGAATCTGCGCATGGCAGACACGACGTTGGAGGAGGCCGCCAAAGTCTCCGGCGCGAGCGCCTGGCGGCTTTTTACCAGCGTCGTTTTGCCGCTGTCGACACCGGCCACTTTGGCCGCGGCTTTTTATGTCGCCACCATCGCCGTTGCCTCATTCGATGTACCCGCAATCATCGGATTGTCGAACCGAGTTTACACTCTCGGCACCTTTATCTACGAGGATTTGGTGCCGCACCAAGGCTTCCCGCAATACGGCCGGCCTGCTGCAGTCAGCACCATTCTCGTGATTTTTGGCGGCTTGCTATCGCTTTGGTACCTGCGTGAGATCGCGCAAGCGAATCGCTATCGCCTGGTCACGGGTAAAGGCTATCGGCCGCTGCGCTATCCTTTGGGGCGGTGGATCTTATGGGCGGTGGGTTTTGTTCTATTTTATTTTCTCGTCGCGATCGCGATTCCGCTCAGTCTGCTCATATGGGTCGCCTTTCAACCTTACATTCAGCCACCGTCGGTCGAAGCGCTCTCACAGATAAGCTTAACGAATTTTGTGCAGGCGCCCTGGGATCTTTTCGGCCGAGCGCTGCGCAACAGTCTCACCTTGACGGTTGGCGTGCCGACATTGTCGATCCTGGTTTGCTTCATCTATTCGTGGGTCGTGTTGAGATCCAAGACGCGGTTTAAATATTTCCTCGATGCGCTGGCGTTTCTGCCCCATGCGGTGCCGTCGATCGTCTTTGGCGTCGCCGGTCTTTTGCTCTCGCTGTTTGTCTTACGGCAATTTATTCCTCTCTACGGCACGGTGGCGCTCCTGATGATCGTTCACATCATTCAACGCTTGAGCTTCGGCACGCGCGTCGCCAATGCGGCGATCATTGCCGTCAGCGAAGAGCTCGAAGAGGCCGCCGAAGTCTGTGGCGCGCGCCGGCGTGACGTCATCACGCGCATTCTGTTGCCGCTCATTTCACCGACACTGATCAACGCTTATTTTTGGATCGCGCTCTTAACTCTCAGGGAGTTGACGCTGGCAACCATTCTCTTTAGCCCCAACAATATTACCTTGTCGGTGGTGGTTTGGAGTCTGTGGAGCTCCGGTCAGCAAGGGATTTCCGCTGCGATGAGCTTGATCATGATCGTGCTCATGTCGCCGGTGATGTTTCTTTACTGGCGCGTCGGTAACCGCGTTGGCGAATCCCTCACCGGAATGAAGGCATGAGAGTTTTTCGATGATGCTTTCGCTCTTCAGAAACTTTGAAAGAGCTTTTCCGCTTGGGGCTTCTTCTCGATCAGCTTGAGATCGAAAAGTTGGTTGCTCAATGTCGTCCAGCGCTCTGCGGCCATTTTGCCTAACTCCTTTGTCGAACCCTCGCTCGAAACGATATAGGGTTTTTGCACGTCTGCGGCCTCTTTCATCGTGTCCGCGTCCATGGCGGGGTTGAGTTTGACCATCAAGGAATTCGTTTTTTCCGGCGCACGGAGGTATTCGTTCCAGCCTTCCCGGATGGCCTCGATCAAATCATGAGTCTG